>DATJJR010000094.1:0-60628 GCA_035492055.1 Rhodocyclaceae bacterium
AAACTCATTGCGGATTTTGAAGCCAACCAGATATGGGATGCGCCTATCGTGACGGAAATCGTACCGCTGGGAAAGTTCTGGCCGGCGGAAAACTACCATCAGGATTACTTTGCCAATAATCCCTTCCAGCCCTACTGCATGGCTGTCGTCGGACCAAAGGTGCGCAAGATTCGCGAGCAGTTCAAGGAATTGATCAAGCCTGAACTTCGCGGCTGAAAAACAAAACGCCGACTGGATCAAAAATCCGGTCGGCGTTTTTTCAACTGCGCTCGTTGAATTTGGTTTTGGCGCGACTTAATTCAGGCCAAGCAGCTCAACCTCGAACACCAGCGTGGCATTGGGGGGAATCACACCGCCGGCGCCACGTTCACCGTAGCCGATTTCCGGCGGAATCGTGAGCTTGCGGGTACCGCCGATCTTCATGCCCTGCACACCTTCGTCCCAACCGCGAATCACCCAGCCGCGGCCAAGCGGAAATTCGAAGGGTTCGTTGCGATCCTTGCTCGAATCGAACTTGGTACCGTCGGTCAACCAGCCGGTGTAGTGAACCGATACCGTCTGGCCCACGGCGGCCGTTGCGCCGTCGCCCTCGACGATTTCTTCAATGATCAGGCCACTGGCCGTGGTAGTCGTGCTCATCATGTTGCTCCGGATAAAAACCCGGATTATGCCGGAAGCTGGGAGGCCAGCTGCGCAAAATTGGTCGCCAGCAGCGCTGGCACCTTTTCGGCCGACACCGGCGGCGAAAACAGATAGCCCTGGCACATGTCGCATTGATGCTGCGCCAGACGCGTGAGCTGCGCAACGGTTTCGACACCTTCGGCCACGCATTCAAGACCCAGGCTGCGTGAGAGACCGAGAATCGCCACGACGATGGACTCGTCTTCCTTACTCGTGCACACATCATCCACGAAGCTTCTGTCGATCTTCAACTTGTGCACCGGGAAGCGGCGCAGCAGCGACAGACTGGAGTATCCGGTACCGAAATCATCGATGGCGATACGCACACCCATCGCCTCGAGTTCGCGCAACTTCTCACTGGCCTCATCGACGTCGTGCATCAACGCCGACTCAGTAATCTCGATCTCCAGCAAATGCGCCGGCTGGCCGCTTTCACGTAACACTGAACGCACGCTGTCGACCAGGCCGCGATGACGGAACTGGCGGGGTGACAGATTCACGGCAATCGGCATGAACGGCAATCCCGCCTGTTGCCACTCACGATTCTGTCGCATGGCTTCGGCCAAGACCCATTCACCAAGCGGGATGATGAGGCCGCTTTCCTCCGCCACCGGAATGAACTCAGCCGGCGAAACCAGGCCGACCTCAGGGTCGCGCCAACGCACCAAGGCCTCGAAACCGCGTACCGCCCCGGTACGATGCTCGACGATGGGTTGGTAATAAAGGACAAACTGCGTTTCTTCAAGCGCCGTGCGCATGCGCTGTTCCAGCGTGAAGAAGCGCAGCGCACGCTCGTTCATGTGCGTATTGAAGAACTGGAAATTATTGCGGCCTTCGGATTTGGCGTGATACATGGCCGTATCCGCATTTTTCATCAGCGTATAAGCGTCCGTCCCGTCATCCGGAAACAGGCTGATGCCGATCGATGGCGTCGCGCGCAACTCGTGCCCGTGGATGACCACCGGAGAGGCAAGCACGGCGAGCATTTTGTCGGCCACACGGGCGGCATCCCCGGACTCGGACACGTCAGGCAATACGATCACGAACTCGTCACCGCCGAGACGCGACACCGTATCGACGGCACGCACGACGCCGGACAGTCTCGCAGCAACAGACTTGAGCAGGTCATCGCCGACATCGTGACCGAGCGAGTCATTAATGCTTTTGAAACGGTCGAGGTCGATGAACATCACCGCAACGCGATGTTCATTGCGAACCGCCTGTGTCAATGCCTGTTCAAGCCGGTCATGCAGCAAGGCCCGATTGGGCAACCCGGTCAGCGCGTCATGATGGGCAACGTGCCAAATCCGTTGCTCGGCGCGCGCGCGCTCAAATACCTCGTCCTGTAGCTGGCGATTGGCTTCGGCAAGTTCCGTGGTGCGCTCGACCACACGCTGCTCCAGCGTCTCATGCGCCTGCGCCAAGGCCATTTGCGCGCGATGACGCTCGGTCACGTCTTCAATGATCCAGACGACGCTGCCATCGTCGACGATTCTGCCGGTAGCGCGAACCCAGATCAGGTGACCATCGGCATGACGCATGCTCGATTCGCCGATATAGATGTCGGCTTCCTCGAGTGCCTGCGCAAAACGCTGCGCATGCATGTGGAAATCTTCTTCGCTGAAATACAGGATGCGCGTGGATTGACCGACAAGATCTTCCTCGGCATAGCCGAAGATCTCGGCCAGGCGGCGATTGCAACGTAATACCTGGCGGCTACGCAGGAACATGATGCCGACCGCAGCATTGTCGAAGATCATGCTTTGCTCGTCGAGCGCCTGCTGAATGCGCTCGGAAGCAAGTTTCTGCTCGGTAATGTCTTCCAGCAGCCAGACGGAACCGGCATGGACATCCTGCGCATCGAAAACACGTCCGCTGATACGCGCCCAGAAGCTTTCGCCAGTACGGCGCTGCAGCCTTTGCTCGATCCGCCAGGCCTCGCCCGTCACCAGGTGTTCGCTGAATTCGGCACGTACCTGGATGAACTCCTGTTCGGACAGGTAGAGCAAGCGTACAGGCTGACCGAAAATATCACCCGGTGCATAACCGAGGATTTCATCGAAACGATTGTTGCAGCGGGCAATCCGGCCATGGCGCACCACGGCGATGCCAATCAATGCGGTCTCGAAAATACTGACCAGCTCCGACGTGGATTGACGCAGGGCTTCACGCAACGTGCGATCGCGCGTGACGTCTTCCATGATCCAGATCGTGCCCTCGTTGGGGTTATCCGGATCAACAGCCTTCGCCGACACCTTGCACCAGAACAGCGAGCCATCGCGGCGGCGCATCTCGAACTCGCCGCGGTACGAATCACCGCGCGCCAGAATGGGGCCAACAACGCTGCCGATGTCCTCATACGCGGCATCGGAGGGATAGATGGCACGGCCGGGCAATCCGATGAACTCGCTCATCGCATAGCCGAACATCTCGGCACACAACGCATTGCAGCGCTGCATCAGCCGATTGCTGGTAAAAAGGATGCCGACGGTGGCGTTGTCGAAAATGGCCTGCAGCTCCAATCGACTTGCCACCGGCCGCCGCTCCTCCTGCCGGCTCTCGGTTTCTGCGATGCTTGTTACGGTTCCCTTGGCCACATCCTCTCCCGTTGGTGGCTGCCCCGCGATAAACCCTCAGTACGTCTCCACTGCTTATTTTTCTAGAACACGCAGCAAGTTTGACGTATCTTCCTTGCCCCAACCTGATGCCATCAATGCGTTCAATTGCTGCCACACCTGCGCCGAAATCGGCAACGGCGCCCCCGCGCGCGCGGCCTCGTCCATGATCAGCGCGTAGTCCTTGTGGTGCAGGCGTGCTTCGATGCCAGCAGCAAAATCACGGCGTGCCATCTTGTCGCCGAAGAAATCTAGCACACGCGAGCCTGCAGAACCGGCCTGCATCGCGCTCATGACGCGAGCGAAGTCCACTTTGTTGGCTGCAGCCAAATGCGCTGCCTCGGCAACGGCCTGGATCGCAGCCACCATGACCATCTGATTGCAGGCCTTGGTGATCTGACCAGCGCCGGTGGGACCGACATGAACGATGGTCTTGCCCATCAATTCAAACAACGGCTTGATGCGCGCGAAAACCTCCGGCTTGCCGCCTGCCATGATGGCCAGCGTGCCATTCTGCGCGCCCATGCCGCCACCCGACACCGGTGCGTCGAGGAAATCAATGCCGCGAATGGCCAGATGACCGGCGATCTTGCGGGCCATGGTCGGTGCGATGGTGCTCATGTCGACATGCACCGTGCCGCGCGCAAGGCCATGGATCAGGCCGTTTTCGCCGCTGGTTCCGTTCAATACAACCTGTTCCACATCGTCGCCCGTGGTGATGATCGTGAAAACGATATCGCTGTGCCTGGCCAGCTCGGCCGGCGAAGCGCGGAACGTTGCACCGTTCGCCACGGCATCAGCTGCGCTGGCTTCTCGCCGCGCCCACACCGATACTTCATGACCGCCCTTGATCAAATGCTGCACCATGGGATTACCCATGACGCCAAGGCCGATGAAACCAATCTTCATTGACTCGGCTTTCATTGCACGGCCTCCTCGTCAATGCCGCTCATGCGTTCGAAGAGCTTGAGCATCCCCGTCGTGTCGATCTCGCCCATGCCACTGCCAACCATGCCGTTATAAAGCTGCAGTGCGGCCGCAGCCGTCGGCAATTGCAGATGCTGGGCATGCGCGGCGTCGAGGACAATGCGCAAATCCTTCTGGTGCATCCAGGCCTTGAAGCCGGGCGTGAAATTGCGGTCGAGCATGCGCTTGCCATGCATTTCGAGAATACGGCTGGCGGCAAAACCGCCGAGCAACACTTCGCGCATGCGCTGGGCGTCCACGCCGGCCTTGTGCGCAAAGTTGATCGCCTCGGCCACAGCCGGCACGCCAACACCGGTGATGATCTGATTACAGGCCTTGGCAACTTGTCCTGCGCCAACACCACCGATCAGCGTGACCGATTTGCCCAGCAGATCGAACAAGGGCTTCACTCGCGCAAAAACAGCCTCTTCGCCACCGACCATGATGGTGAGTTGCGCATTGATGGCACCGCTTTCGCCGCCCGAGACTGGCGCATCGAGAAAGTCGATGCCGCGCTCGAATAGCGCCGTCGCCACTTCGCGCGCTGTTGCCGGTGCAACCGTGCTCATGTCGACGACGATGAGCCCACTACGCCCGCCCTGCGCCACGCCGCCTTCGCCTAGGATGACCTGATGCACATCGGGCGAATCCGCCACCATGGTGAAGACAATGTCGCTGGCCGCAGCAACCTCCGCCGCAGATGCATGCACCGTATAACCCGCGAGACCGGTGTATTGCGCCAGCGCCTGCGGGCGGCGCGCCCAGATATGCAGGTTATGGCCGACCTTGGCGAGGTTACGCGCCATCGGCGCACCCATCAGGCCTAGGCCAATAAATCCAATATTGGATCCGATATTCATGGCGTCAGCTTTCAATCAATCTGCAATGGCTTTGAGAATCAGGGGTGTCAGCGCCTGCGGCAAGGCAATGTTGCCCTTCAGGGTGAAATCGCGCGCACTGGCAGACATCTTGAGCCAGGTCTTGCGAATGATGTCGCACCACTTGGCCTCGTCGTATTCCGGATGCTGCGCGGCAAAGCCGACCAGGTAGTGTTCGATGAACACCAGTGAAGCGACATCTTCCAGCAGTTGCGTATCGTCGCTGGTCTTGATGCCCTTCTTGGCAACGATGCGCTCGACCTGCGCAATGCTGGCATCGTCGTAGCCAGCGTCGCGCATCAGCGTGCCTGCGGTATCGGCGTGGAACTTGTAGAGGCCGGTACGCCATTGCTTGTAGCCAACCGGCGTCATCGGGTAGGTATTGCGCGGCACCGTCCAGCGCTTGATGTGCTGAGCACGTACGGCCAGGCGCACGATCTCGCTGGCATCCGGTGCGAAACGCTGCAGCATTTCGCTCATGCGCTCGGCGTACAACAACTCCTTGGGACGCCCCGACTCCAGATTGGGGTCGGTGGCATTGGCCGCATCGAATAAATGAATCGCCTGTTCAAAACGGCGCTGCTGGGAATGATCTGGATTCAAGCTTCACCTCGCTTTGGATAGGCAATTATAACGAGTGCCCGAACGCACCAAGCCAAGGCAGAAGCAGCATCGACGCACCATCGCCGTGCACACATGGACATGAACTGCCGCTTAAACCTTGCAATTTGGATGCAACTTTCTGGCACACCATTTGCAATGGTTCCAGCATCATGGCTGAAACCAAATCCACCTGTTGTTACTGCGGCGTCGGCTGCGGCGTCATCATCGAACATGAAGCCGGGCAAATTACCGGCGTGCGCGGCGATCCTGACCATCCCGCCAACTTCGGCCGCCTGTGTACAAAAGGTTCTACGCTGCATCTGACGGCAGCCCCCGAAACACTGCCCTTGCGCGCGCTGTATCCGGAACTGCGGCCGGAGCGCAACAGCCCGCGCCAGCGAATCAGTTGGGACGAGGCATTCGAGCACGCGGCCGACAAGTTCGCCCAGGTCATTCGCGATCATGGCCCCGACAGCGTGGCTTTTTACATCAGTGGACAGTTGCTGACTGAGGATTACTATGTTTTCAACAAGCTGGCCAAAGGGCTGATCGGCACCAATAACGTCGATACCAATTCTCGCCTGTGCATGTCTTCCGCTGTCGCGGGCTACAAGGCCACACTCGGCGCCGACGCGCCACCAACGTGCTACGAAGACCTCGATACCGACTGCCTTTTCATCACCGGATCGAACACGGCCTTCGCCCATCCCATCGTGTTCCGTCGCATCGAAGATGCCAAGGCTGCAAATCCGGACATGAAAATTATCGTCGCCGATCCGCGCCGCACCGACACGGCCGAGCTCGCCGATCTGTATTTGCCGCTGCTGCCGGGCACCGACATCGCCCTTTACAACAGCATGCTGCACGTCATGTTGTGGGAAGACCTGATCGACGAGGACTACATTCGCGCCCACACGACAGGCTTTGCCGAACTCAAGGCCATCGTGCGCGAATACTCGCCCGAAACCATGGCGGGTGTCTGCGGCGTTCCGGCGACCGACATCATTGCCGCCGCGCGCCTTTTTGCTGCCAAGGGCAAGCGCGCCGTGTCGCTGTGGTGTCAGGGGCTCAATCAATCCGCGCACGGCACGCACAACAATGCCGCGCTGATTCATCTGCATCTCGCCACCGGCAAGATCGGTTCGCAAGGCAACGGACCGTTCTCGCTGACGGGCCAGCCGAATGCCATGGGCGGCCGTGAAGTCGGTGGCATGGCCACCTTGCTGTCGGCCCATCGTGAGCTTGCCAATCCTGAACATCGTGCCGAAGTCGCCAAGCTGTGGGGCATTCCGGACGTACCTGCCACGCCTGGACTCGCGGCCGTCGACCTGTTCAAGGCGGTCGGCGAAGGCAAGGTCAAGGCGCTGTGGATCGCCTGTACCAACCCCGCGCAATCAATGCCCGAGATCGATAAGGTAGTCGAGGCCATCGGTGTCTGCGAATTTGTCGTGGTGCAGGAAGCCTACGGCAACACCGACACCACCGACCTCGGCGATTTGATTCTCCCGGCCGCAAGCTGGGGTGAAAAAGAAGGCACTGTCACCAATTCCGAACGTCGTATCACGCGGGTACGGCAAGCTGTACCTGCACCAGGCGAAGCACGCCCAGACTGGCAGATCGTCGTTGATTTCGCGCATCGCCTGGGCCGGAAGCTGGACAAAGCCGCGCTTGCGCAACAGCTGTTTCCCTACGTCAAACCCGAAGATGTATTCGACGAACATCGTGAAACCACGCGTGGTCGGGATCTCGACATCACTGGCATCAGCTACGCCATGCTTGAAGGCAAAGGCCCGCAGCAATGGCCGTTGCGCGAAGGTGAACATACAGGCAAGCAACGCCTGTATTCGGACGGCGTATTCCCCACGGCCGACGGCAACGCGCGTTTCCTGCCGACCAAGCATCTCGGTACGGTGGATGTCATCGACGCACGCTTCCCGTTGCGTCTCACCACTGGACGACTGCGCGATCAATGGCACGGCATGAGTCGTACTGGCACCGTTGCACGCCTGTACGCACATGAAGCGGAAGCCGTCATCGAACTCAACGCAAGCGACATGGCACGCCGCAGCCTCAAGGACGGCGATCTCGTCAAGGCAGCCAACAAGCGCGGTCAGATTGTCGTTCGCGTACGTGCGAGCGCCAGCCTGCGACCGGGCATTGCATTCATGGCCATGCACTGGGGCCGTCATTTCGTCGATAACGGCGGCGCCAACGTGTTGATGCCGCAAACCTACGACCCGACATCCAAGCAACCTGAGCTCAAGCACACGTCGATTCGCGTCGAGAAATTCGACCCGCAATGGCGCCTGGTTGCCATGTGCCGCGCCGCTGCATCGAATGAGGAAAAGTCGCCTGGATCGAATGTCAGCCCGGCCGACATCATGGCTCGCCTGCCTTACCTGCAATCGTGGCTGCCACGTTTCTCGCACGCCACCCTCGGCCTGGCTGGTCGCGACAGCACCGTGATCGTGATCCGTGCGTGGATGGAAGCGCCGATGAATCCCGAAGATCTGGCACGCTTCGATGCCGATCTCGGCCTGGAAAGTGAACGCGCCTTGCGTCTCGACGACAGCAAGCGCGGCATCCAGAAGAGCGCCATGATCACGAACAACGTGTTGACCACAGTTCGGCTTGCCGGTGAAGTGGCTGCTGCCGATTGGTTGCAGGAACTGATGACGAGTGGCGCATCGATGATCGAAGCGCGCAAATGGCTGCTCGCGCCGCTGTCACGCCCACCAGTCGCCGGAAAATCGCGCGGGCGCATCGTGTGCAACTGCTTTGATGTCAGTGAAAACGAAATTGCTGAGGAATATCGCAACGGCTGCGATCTGACCGCACTGCAGGAGAAAAGAAAGTGCGGTACCTCATGCGGTTCCTGCGTGCCAGAGTTGAAGCGACTGGCGCAGACGCATGTCGCTGCTGCCTGAATGAACAATCGCACAACCGAAACCAGCAGCTAGGCCCTCTTCGCGACCACTCATCCATACTCGTCAGCATGCTGTGCGCAGCGGCAACCACACCTTGAACGTCGAGCCGTCGTGTTCCTTGCTGCTGACACCGACGCTGCCGCCATGCAGCTCGGCAAGGCGCATCACCATGACCAGCCCCAGGCCGGTTCCTTCGAACTTGCGGCCCAAACCGGTATCGATCTGCGTAAAGGGCGCGAACAAACGATCCAAGCCATCCTGGGAAATGCCGATGCCTTGATCAGTCACCGAAAGCTCCAGAAAACTCTGGTGACTGTTCAACGCCATTGGCAACACACGAAATGCGCGATCCAGATCGAAACGACCAACGTCATTGCGCGACACGCGACGTGCCGCAACCCGTATCTCACTTGCTTCTTGTGAAAATTTAATGGCGTTGGAGAACAGATTGAACAGAATCTGCTTGAACTTGCGCTCGTCGACCTGAACCTTCGTCAACTCCGGCGACACGTCGAGCAGCAACTCAATTCGGCGCAGCGAGGCACGGCCTTTGACGATGGACAGGCTCGATGTCAGAACCACCTTGATGTCTATCTCGGACAGCATCAGCTCCATCTTGCCGGCCTCGACCTTGGACAAATCGAGAATGTCATTGATCAGCGCCAGCAGATGCTGGCCACTTTGGTGGACATGCCCGATGTAATCAAGCTGGGATGGATTCAAGTCACCACCCAGGCCGGCCTTGAGGACATCTGAAAAACCGATGATCGAATTCAGGGGCGTGCGCAGCTCATGCGACATGTTGGCGAGAAACTCGGACTTGGTACGACTCGCCTGCTCAAGCTCGGCATTCTTTCTCGCGATCTCCTGATTCGCACGCTGGACTTCCTGCGCGCGCTGGTAGACCTCATTCTCCATGTGCGTGGCACGGCTTTGCAGCGCCTGCTTGTCATGCCTCAGGCGGACATACTCGGTCACGTCCTCGGCACGATGAATGATCACGCAGACCTTGCCGTGCGCATCGAATACAGGTGTGTTCACGCAACTCCAGTGGCGCTCCTCGAACACACCGTCGGCATTGCGCACATCGTACTTTTGCACCGCCATGGTGTTTGTGATGCGATGCTGCAGGACATATTCAAGCGACAGTCGCAGATTACGCACGCCATCTGCAGAGGGGTCTTCGGGATTGTCGGGGAACACATCGAACAAGGGCCGTCCAATGGCCTGATCGCGCTCAACCAGGGTAGCGCGCAGATACGCGTCGGTGGCCGCGACGATATGCAGCGTTGGCGACAGCACCATGTACAAGTCAGGTGCTGAATCGAAAAGCAGCTTGAAGTCGAGCATCGAATCGTTCGGCATATCGATCGTCATCTTCGGCATGGAGAAGAGGCGCAGCACAACGGAAACAGAACAACGCCCGGCTATTCTAGCCAATACTTCCTTGCGGGTTGGCAGGTCGCCCATGCCAAAGAAATATCCGGTCCACAGCTTGAAGGTCAGGCCCGGTAATCGCGCAATTGAACCCAGGCTAGTTCAGCAGCGGACTGGCAAAGGCTTGTTTCATCTCGCCACACAAACGTTCCGCATCTTCAGGCTCAAGATTCAGCGCGCTGTTCACACCTGTCTGTGCAATTTCCCATTCGTCATGGCCGCGCATGTCGTATCCGGCCTCGCTTCGGAATGTCCGGATGGCACGATCGACCAGCAGATTCGATGCCACCAGGCGCCGTACCGTGACTGGAACGCGCTCATCCTGGATCGCTTCGAGTGTGTGGTGCAGGCGGATCGCCGCCACCGCATCCGGCGCAATCCCCCAGCTTTCCGCCAGCATCGCGCCAGCAACCGTGTGATTGATGCCGTGCTTTTCATCCTCGATCTGGGTGAACCGTTGTCCACCATGATTCGCCAGTTCGAGCGTCTTCAGGTAAGTCGGGAAATGTGCCTTGAGCAAGGGAATGCCGATGTCGCAAAACAGGCCGAAACTGAACGCCAGTTCAGGCGGCAGCAACTTCGTCTGCTTGGCCAGATACCCCATGCCGGCAGAGCGCTTCTCGGACACATCCCAGAAACGCGCCATCATCATGGCACCCTGCGCCAATACACGTCGTGTGATCAGTCCCGTCATCAGGACACCAAATTGGTTCATGCCGACCATGAGGATGGCAGCCTCTATTGTTTCGACATTCCGGCGCGCGCCGTAAAACGCCGAATTGGCAGCCTTGAGCAGACTGCCCGCCATGCCGGCATCACGCCGCAGCAATTGATCGATACGACGAAAATCCGGCTCCTCCTTGCGCATCTCGCGCTGCAAAGCCATGAGCAGCGCCGGACGCGGCGGGATATTAATGCCGGCGGACAATTTAAAACCACCTCCGGACTCAGGCTGGAGCTGCATATCGGACATGGGCGGAAACCTCGATACTGCGACAGCGGGTGCAACCGACGGCGGCACCCCGCATTCGATGCAACGGGAAAATGAATCAAGCAATGATTATGCAATACGCATGCCTACGAACAGCTGTACGCACGCACAGTATCGCGATACGCCGCCTCATTCCGCACCGGATTTCATACACAAGCAAGGGGAATACGCAAATCCACAGCCGCGATGGTCGCCAACGCAGGAGCCCGCACCGGGAGATACGACACTGAATCGGCGCGCAGAAAAAAGCCTCTCCCTGCCCCAACTTTTCCTTGACAAAGCTTCTCACGCCAACTAATTTACCAAAAGGTTAATTAAGCACAACACCAATACAGCAACCATGCCAGAAGCATTCAGCCCCGACACTCTGAGCGCCACCTTTGCCGCCTTGGCCGATCCAACGCGGCGCGCCATTCTTGCGCGGCTGGCAACCGGCGAAACCTCGGTGGGCGAATTGGCTGCGCCGTTCGACATCAGCGCCCCCGCCGTCACCAAGCATCTCAAGGTGCTGGAGCGCGCCGGCCTGATCACACGCAGCCGCCAGGCGCAATGGCGGCCCTGCCGACTCGAAACCAAGCCATTGCAGGACGCCGCACACTGGATCGAGCAATACCGCCAATTGTGGGAAGCCCGCCTCGATCGACTTGAGGACTATCTGAAACAGATACAGGCGGAAACCGGCTCCACGGAAACCCCCACCACCGTGACTGCTACTGCTTCCGTTTCACCCCATTCAATCACCCAGGAGAAGCCACGTGGACGCAAAAAACAGTGAATCATCGACCGACCTCGACGCACGCACCTTGCGCTTCGAGCGCTTGCTCAACGCCCCGCGCGAGAAGGTCTGGCGGGCCTGGACCGACCCAGCACATGTTGGCAACTGGTGGGGACCCGACGGATTCACCACGACCACGCGCGAAATTGATGTACGCACCGGCGGTCACTGGCGTTTCGTCATGCACGGTCCGGACGGGCGCGATTATCTCAATCTCATCCGCTTCATTGAGGTGGCCAAACCCGAGCGCCTGGTCTATACACACGCAGGGGAAGGCGACACGGCAGACATCAGCTTCCACACATCGATTGAATTTATCGAGCAGCAGGGGCAGACCCGACTCACCATGAAAATGGTCTTTCCCGATGTCACAGCGCTCAAGCGCGTGCTTGAAGAACACGGCGCGGAAGAAGGTGCGAATCAACACCTCGGTCGCCTTGCGCTTTATCTTGAAACCCTTGCCTAAAGGAGAACGGCATGAAGAAAGTAGAACCCTATCTGACCTTCGATGGCCAATGCGAAGAAGCGGTCGCGCTGTACAAGCAAGTGCTGGGCGCCGAAGTCTTGTTTTCGATGCGCTTCAAAGACTCACCGGAGCCACCGCCACCCGGCATGCTGCCGCCGGGCTTTGAGAACAAGATCATGCATCTGCACATGAAAATCGGCGCGAACAGCGTCATGGCAACCGACGGTGGCGGATGCAGCGGCGAAAGCAAAGGCTTTCACGGCTTCGCACTGACCGTATCTCTCGACGACGTCGGCGAAGCCGAACGCGTATTCGCAGGTCTCAGCGCCGGAGGAACAGTCACGATGCCGCTGACCGAAACCTTTTTCGCTCGTTCCTTCGGCACGCTCACAGACAAATTCGGTGTCGGCTGGATGGTCATTGTTGAGAAGCCGATGGCAACGTAATCGTCACGTGTAATTGCCATGCGTGTGCAGAGGTGTACGCGCATGGCAACACCCGTCACTGACATTCGCTACATCCACGACAACATCACGGAGCCCTCATGAGCAAGAAAACCAGCACCTGGGTCAACGACCGGGAGCTTCACCTCAGTCGTCTCATCGACGCACCACCCGCACTCGTATTCAAGGCATGGACTGACCCGGACATGATCAAGCACTGGTTCGTACCCAAGCCTTGGAGCATCGCCCGTGCGGAAACAGATGTCCGCCCCGGTGGCGCGAGTCTTATCGTCATGCGCGATCCGGATGGCAATGAATATCCGAATCATGGCGTCTATCTCGACATCGAACCCGGTCGCCGCATTGTCGTCACCGATGCCTACATCAAAGCTTGGGAACCTTCGCAAAAGCCTTTCATGACCGCGGACCTCACCTTCGAGCCCGAGGATGGTGGAAAGAAGACGCAATACAAGGCACGTGTCATGCATTGGACCGTTCCCGATCGTGAGGCGCATGAAAAAATGGGCTTTCATGACGGGTGGGCGACCTGCGCGGAACAACTGGCGGAATATCTCGCCACGCTGTAGCTACTGCTCTGCCGGAGTATTCGAAAAATCGGCGCGCAGTCGCGGCAGGAATTGCGGATATTCCCGCTGAATGAAGGTAATTACGCCGGCGCGCACATGGCAACGCAAGTCCCACGCATCGCCAGAGTTGCGCGCCGTCGCCAGTGCGCGCAATTGCATGGAACGCTCGCTCGTATCCACCACTTGAAGTACCGCCACTTCGCCGTCCCACAAGTTTGGCACCGCCTCACACAGACGGCGTATCTCGGCCCGCACAGGTTCTAGCGGCAGACCGTAATCGACCCACCAGAAAACAGAGCCAATCAGATCGGCACTGTTGCGTGTCCAGTTCTCGAACGGATTCTCGATGAACCATTGAAGCGGGATGATCAAGCGCCGGCGATCCCAGATGCACAAGACAACATAGGTGCCCGTGATTTCCTCTACCTTGCCCCACTGCCCTTCGATCACCAGCACATCGTCAATGCGAATTGGCTGAGTCAAGGCGATTTGCATGCCGGCAATGAGATTGCCGAGCACGGGCTTGGCCGCCATCCCGACCGCCAGACCAATGACACCAGCGGAAGCCAGCAGGCTCGCGCCGACGGTGCGTACCGAAGGAAATGTCATCAGCATGACCGCCAGGCCGATGATGAAAATCACCACCATGGCAGTACGCACCAGTACGCGCGTCTGGGTTCGTATCGTGCGTGCAGCCAGATTGTCGGCAACGTTGATGGGGTGCTGCAATTCAATGGCATCGCCGACGCCGCGCGCGGCATTGATCAGCAGCCATGTCATGGCAAGGATAAAAAGCACAGCGCTCAAATGCTGCAGCGCCGACACGCCACGCAAATCATCCGGCGCCGTGCCCAGCACCACCTGCATCAGCAATAAAGGCAGCGCAAAGGCAGTACTACGGTCGATGTATTCGAGCGTGTGATGCACCACGGGCAGGAACATCGTCAAGCGCATCAGTATCGGGCGACCGATACGATGAATCAGGACACCCGCAAACCCCGCAAGCAGAAGTCCCAATATCAGGACGACGTACGGATCCCTGGCATTTTCGAGAAGCAGGCTGACTTGGTCCATCGGCACTCTTTCGACAAGCAGAAGGCTTGTTGAAAGTATACCGAGGCGGCTTGCGCTGCAAGATATGAATCAAAAACTCACAACATCGATTTGACAAGGTCGACGTGTCAAAGCAGCCGATCGTTCAAGCAACTACGCTTCGCTGCCGCAGCATTTCTTGTATTTTTTCCCGCTGCCGCAGGGGCAAGTCTCGTTGCGACCAACCTTGCCCTCGACACGCAAGGGCTCCGGAGCCTCGGCCTTGCGATACGGTTGCCAAAATGTGTACAACGCCGCGACCATTGTCGGTAATTGCGCTGCCAATGCAGCACGTTGCTGCGGTGTAGCGACTTGCTGCTTTTGTTCGTCGGTCAGATTTTTCGCACTCAGCAGGAAGACCGGCTTGAGCGACTCAAGCACTTCCGGGTTTTCAAACACCGGTTGCCATGCAGTGCGCGCCAGATTGATGCCTGCCATGAAACCGAAGGCCCACATCTCGGCATCTTCGTAATCCTCGCCGTCATGCTGGACGAGATCAACAATCGGTGCGTAGTGGTCAATGTCGAGTTGCAGCGTGCGCAGGATGCCGTTCAACTGACGTACGATCAGCGCCAGGATACGATCAGCCTGTTCTTCGTTGCGGAAGCGAGGCACATCCTTGTCTTCCGGGCCCCACACGCGCGGCAACCATTGCGGCACCGGAATATCGAGCGGGCCCAACGCAATGGCGGTGAGAAAACCATCGAGCGTGTCCACCATCATGGTGTGCTCGGAGGTCAGATCGGAAGCGAGGAAGCGGTCGAGTTCGCTGAACTCCGCCTGGGTCAGCGGCTTGGCGAGACGCGCATTGAACTGTGACATGCAGAAAAACCGGTTGAATGAATCAGGCGCGCATTATCTCAGGCATGCCGACCGAAGACAAAACATGTGCTATCGCGCTACCAACGATCGCAACAGCACGTCTCAATCAATTGGCAAGAAAAAGGCCAAACCGCAAACTGCCGGTTCGGCCTCTTCCATTCCCGACAAGGAATTCGTATCAGTGCAATCAGCGCGCTATACGTTGAGCAGCACCACGCCGTTCTCAACCTTGCAGTCGTAACGCTTGGTACAACCAACATCCGGTGCCTGTGCCTCGCCGGTGTCGAGGCCGATCTTCCAACTGTGCAGTGGACAAGTCACGGTCTTGCCGTGCACGATACCTTGCGACAGCGGACCGTTCTTGTGCGGGCACTTGTCGTGCACTGCGAAGACTTCATCCTCGGCATTACGGAAGACGGCGATGTCGCCCTCTTTTTCGGAACGCACAATGCGGCTGCCCAACACCGGGATTTCAATCAATTCGCAGACGGTTTTCCAGTTACTCATGATCTTTTCTCTATCTTTAAATTTCAGGGATCGAACAAGGGGCATGCCCTTGTTTCCACCTTGCTTTTTCCGATGTTGTTTTGTCGCGATGCTCAAACAGCAATGATTTCGTAACGCTTGCGAATTTCCGGATCCTTGACCGCCTGCAGCCACGGATCCTCGAAGCCCTGCAGCGAATACAGCATGCGTTCGTACAGCTCCTTGCGGCGCTCGGCATCGTCGAGAATGATCTTCTTGACATAGTCGAGACCGACACGTGCGACGTAGTGGCAGGTGCGCTCGAGGTAATAACCTTCTTCGCGATAGAGCTGCAGGAAGGCGGCGGAATACTCCATCACCTCCTCGTCGCTGCCGACCTTGACCAGGAACTCGGCCACCTCGGTCTTGATACCGCCGTTGCCGGCAACGTAAATTTCGTAACCTGAATCCACGCCGATCACACCGACGTCCTTGATACCGGCTTCGGCGCAATTGCGCGGACAGCCCGACACCGCAAGCTTCACTTTATGCGGTGAATACATGCCGAACAGCATGGTCTCGAGCTTGACGCCCATGGTCATCGATTTCTGCGTGCCGAAGCGGCAATGCTCGGAACCGACACAAGTCTTCACCGTGCGAATGCTCTTGCCGTAGGCGTGGCCCGAGACCATGCCGGCCTTGGAGAGATCTTCCCAAATCTTGGGCAGATCCTCTTTCTTCAAACCGAGCAAATCGATGCGCTGCCCACCGGTGACCTTGACCGTCGGCACTTTGTACTTGTCGGCAACGTCGGCAATGGCGCGCAGTTCGTCCGGCGTGGTGATGCCGCCGAGCATGCGCGGCACCACTGAATACGTACCGTCCTTCTGAATATTGGCGTGATGGCGTTCGTTGATGTAACGCGATTGCGGATCGTCCACGGCCTCGTGCGGCCAGCTTGAGATCAGGTAGTAGTTGAGTGCAGGGCGACAGGTGGCACAGCCGTTCGGCGTCTTCCAGGCCAGCTCCTTCATCACGTCCGACACGGTCAACAGATGCTTATCAACAATGGCCTTGCGTACTTCGCCGTGATTGCGATCGGTACATCCGCATACGGGCTTGTCGCTCGGATTGGTCTGCTGATAGGCGCCGCCAAGCGTGGACGCGAGCAGCTGTTCGACCAGGCCTGTGCATGAACCACACGAGCTTGCCGCCTTGGTGTGCTTCTTCACTTCATCCAGCGTGAACAGGCCTTGCTCCTTGATCGCCTTGACGATCGTGCCCTTGCATACACCATTACAACCACAGACTTCGGCGGTATCCGCCATCGCTGCGGCCTTGTTCTGGCCTTGATGACCGACGTCGCCAACGCGGCTGGCATGCGCCATTTCGCCGAACATCAGCACATCACGCATCTCGGCAATGTTCTGCTTGTCCTTGAGCAACTGGAAATACCAGCCGCCATCGCTGGTGTCGCCGTACATGACGGCGCCGACCAGCATGTCGTCTTTCAGGATCAGCTTCTTGTAAACGCCACCCGAAGGATCGTGCAACACGACCTCATCGGTCCCCTCGCCGCCCATGAAATCACCCGCGGAAAACACATCGATACCGGTGACCTTCAACTTGGTCGACGTGACCGAGCCTTGATAGCGACCAATCCCGTGCATGGCGAGGTGATTCGCACAAACCTTGGCCTGCTCGAACAAGGGCGCGACCAATCCATACGCGATGCCACGATGCTCGGCACATTCGCCGATGGCGTAGATGCGCGGATCGTAAGTCTGCATCGTGTCGCTCACGACGACACCGCGATTGGTATGAACACCGGCCGTCTTGGCCAACTCGGCATTCGGGCGAATACCGGCCGCCATGACCACGATTTCCGCCGGCAAGGACTCGCCGCTCTTCAGCTTGAGCGCGCAAACGCGACCGCTCTCGCCCTTCACCAGTTCGGCCGTCGACGCATTAAGCTTGAACTTGATGCCCTTGGCTTCCAGCGATTGCATCAGCATGTCGGCCGCAGCCTTGTCGAGCTGACGCTCCATGATCCAGTCGGCGATGTGCACGACGGTCACGTCCATGCCGCGCAGCAGCAGACCATTCGCAGCTTCCAGCCCTAATAGGCCCGCACCGATCACGACCGCATGTTTATGCAAACGTGCCGATTCAATCATCATGTCCGTATCGGCAATGTCGCGATAGCCGATCACGCCCGGCAGATCATTACCCGGCACCGGCAAGATGAATGGCGACGAGCCCGTGGCAAGCAGCAAACGGTCGTACGATGCCTTGGTACCGTCGCTCGAGACCACGCAGCGATTGATGCGATCGATCTTCTCGATCTTCTTGCCGAGGTGCAGCGTGATGCCGTGTTCCGCATACCAGTCGATCGGATTGAGGATGATGTCCTTCACACCCATTTCGCCCGCCAGCACCGGCGACAGCATGATGCGGTTGTAATTGGGATGCGGCTCGGCACCGAAGACCGTGATGTCGTACATGTCGGGCGCGAGCTTGAGCAACTCTTCCAGCGTGCGGCAACCGGCCATACCGTTGCCGATCATGACGAGTTTTGGTTTTTCCATCATCTTCCTCGTTGCATTGTCTTGTCTGAATACCGTGCCGCATCTGAGTGCAATCGCCATGGCGGCACGTGTCTGGCATCTCATCAGCAATTCATGTGCCAAGAATGCAGTTTTTCACAGGTCATTCATTGACAAGGGTTTTTCTGGAATTGACGGTTTTTCTCTGCTTCTTTTTACGTGCGCGTCATGCCCCAATTTGGGGCCTTTTATTAAAAGTTGCACTCAAGATGCACATTTAAAGAACGCACTTTTACTCAAAAAATTGCCATCGACGAACACGCCAAATCACCGGCGTGCGCGCCAAACTCCGGCACGACAACGGTTTGCAGCAATTGCTCGACCATCGCGTCCGGGTGTGGCACAGCGGTTGCTAAACAGGGCTTGCATTTACCACTTTAAAGCGCCCCCATCATGGACAAGAAATCCTTTCTCGAGGCCGGTCACACGCCCACTTTGCTCGCTGCCTTTCTCTACTTCGACCTCGCCTTCATGGTGTGGGTCATCCTTGGTCCGCTCGGCGTGCAAATTGCTGCCGACCTGCAGCTCACACCGGCACAAAAAGGTCTCATGGTGGCCACACCGGTGCTCGCCGGCGCTGTGTTGCGCTTTGTCATGGGCATGCTGGTCGACCAGTTGAAGCCCAAGCTGACCGGACTGATCGGCCAGATTCTCGTCATGGCGGCACTCTTTGTCGCCTGGCACTTCGGCATTCACAGCTATGAACAGGTCTTGCTGCTCGGGGTCTTCCTTGGCATTGCCGGCGCATCGTTTGCGGTGGCTTTGCCACTTGCCTCGCGCTGGTATCCACCCGAACATCAAGGCAAGGCGCTTGGCATCGCCGGCATGGGTAATTCGGGCACCGCACTGGCTGCATTGATTGGCCCCGGCCTCGCTGCCGCCTACGGTTGGACGAATGTGTTCGGCATGTGTCTGATCCCGCTTGCCATCGTGTTCGTGTTCTACGTCATCGTCGCCAAGGATGCGCCGGAGTGCCCGCCGCCCAAGCGCATTTCCGAGTACCTGACCGTGCTCAAGGACAAGGATGCATGGTGGTTCATGTTCTTCTACGCCGTCACCTTTGGCGGCTTCGTCGGACTCGCCTCGTCGCTGACGATCTATTTCAATACCCAATACGGCCTTGACCCGAAGCACGCCGGCTATGCCACGGCCGCCTGTGTGTTTGCTGGCTCGATGATCCGCCCGTTCGGCGGCGCGCTGGCTGATCGTATCGGCGGCATTCGCTCCCTGTCGATCGTTTATTTTGCAGCGGCCATCTTCCTGGCCGTGGTCGGCATCGGCCTGCCGAATATCTGGCTGGCGCTGCTGGTGTTCATGCTCGCCATGCTGTCGCTCGGTATGGGCAACGGTGCGGTCTTTCAATTGGTACCGCAACGCTTCCGCAAGGAAATCGGCGTGATGACCGGCCTGGTCGGCATGGCCGGTGGCTTCGGCGGTTTCTATCTCGCCTCTTCGCTTGGCTACTCGCGCCAGATCACCGGCAGCTACATGATGGGCTTCATGATCTTCGCCGGCCTGGCCATCCTTGCATTGATCGGACTGACTTCCGTCAAAATGCGCTGGCGCACCACGTGGGGCGCATCGCACCTGACCTCGGCAAGGATTTGAACCCCATCGCATGCCATTCGATAAAAAGCCGGACATCAAGACCGAAACGAAGCTTGAAACAAGGCTCGAAACTGAGCTTGGCTATTCCTCGTTGACCGGGCCTCGCCCGCGCAACGAGGATTACTACGGCTTCACCACACCGGAAGGTAGCGAGCTTGAAAACAAGGGGCTGCTCGCTGCTGTCGCCGATGGCGTGGGCGGCCATGCCAACGGCCGGGAAGCATCCGAGTTCACCATACGCGGCCTGCTCTCGGACTATTACGCCACGCCCGATACTTGGGCCATTCCCAAGGCACTGGACACAGTCCTGCAGGCGTTGAATCGCTGGCTCTACTCTCAGGCGCAGAAACAGAAACAAAACGTCGGCATGGCCACGACGCTGACCGCCATGGTCCTGCGTGGCAATCGCTACGTCTATGCACATGTGGGCGACTCACGCCTGTATCGCCTGCGTGATGGCGAACTTCGTGTGCTGACCAATGACCACGTATGGGATCACCCCGAGCTCGACAACGTGCTGTCGCGCGCCGTTGGCCTTGATGCGACAGTGGCTGTCGACTACGGCGAAGGCGAATTGTGCGTGGATGACGTGTTCATGCTGTGCTCGGACGGCGTCTGGAACAGGCTTGGCGACGCACGCATGCACGACATTCTGTCGCGTCACATCGATCCGCAGGAAGCCGCAACGGCATTGGCAACAACAGCCGAAGCGATGGGCAGTCAGGATAATTGCACTGCACTGGTACTCCGCATCAAACGCGTCCCGGCATCGCAACTGCGTGACTCGATTGCACATGCGCAATCCCTGCCGCTGCCACCGACCTTGCGTGTCGGTGAATCGATCGACGGCCTGATCATCGATGCCGTGTTGCACGAATCGCGCATCACCATGCTCTATCGCGTACACGTCGCAACCACCGGACAAGCATGCGTGCTCAAGACATTGCGTGAGCATTCAGACCCGGCCGACATTGCCGCATTGGCGCACGAGGAATGGCTGGCGCGGCGCGTCACCGATGCCTCGTTCCCGCAAGTGATTCCGTGGCCGCAACACACGCATCTGTATTACCTGATGACCTGGCATGAAGGTGCAACGCTCGGCGCCTGGCTGAAACAAGGTCGCCGCTGGTCGCCGGCAGAAGTTGAAGAACTCGGCATTCGTCTGCTCAAAGGCGTGTCGGCGCTGCATCGGCTCGACATTGTGCATCGCGACATCAAGCCGGACAACCTGCATCTCGGCAGCGATGGCCATTTGCGCATCCTCGATCTCGGCGTCGCCGCATCCGACGGGCAGGAATTCAGTGAAATCAACAATCCCGGCACACCTAGCTACATGGCGCCGGAACTGTATGCGGGAAGTACGGCGAGTATCGCCACCGATCTGTATGCGTGCGGTGTGACGCTCTACGAACTGCTCACGCGCAAATATCCCTACGGTGAGATCGAACCGTTCCAGAAACCGAAATTCGGCGATCCGACGCCACCTACGCGCTATCGGCCCGACATTCCCGAATGGCTGGAGGCCGTATTGTTGAAGGCGGTTGCCCGCGCCCCGCAAGATCGTTTCGAAACGGCCGAGGAGTTCATGCTCGCGCTCGAACGCGGTGCACATCGGCCCTTGCGCGTGCCGCGCAAAATGCCCCTGCTCAAGCGTGATCCTTATCTCGCGCTCAAACTGCTCGCGACGCTATCACTTACGCTTAACTTTATCCTGTTGTATCTCTGGATTGTGCATTGACCAGAAGACAAACACCGCGTTCAACGCGGTGTTTGTTTATGTGTTGCGGCTCAAGCGGCCTTCTTCAATTGCTTACGGTGCAGGAACTCCACCACGGCGGCGCGATACTTCGCGAATTCTGGCTTCTCCACCAAATCGAGACGATCACGCGGCCACGGCAGATCGACCGCTTCAATCTGCCCAATGGTCGCCGCAGGGCCGTTGGTCATCATGACGATGCAATCGGACAGCAATACAGCCTCATCCACATCGTGCGTCACCATGACGACGGTTGCGCCGGTTTCCGACATCACGCGCATCAACTCGTCTTGCAGGCTGGCGCGGGTCAACGCATCCAGTGCGCCGAAGGGTTCATCCATCAGTAGGATCTTCGGCTCCATGGCAAATGCGCGGGCAATGCCGACGCGCTGTTTCATACCGCCGGACACTTCGTGCGGCAGCTTGTCCATGGCGTGATCCATGCGCACCATTTTGAGCGCATCGACCGTACGCGCCTTGAGCTTTTCCTTTTTCTCCTTCGCGCCGAACACACGTTCGACGGCGAGATAGACATTCTCGAAACAGCTCAGCCACGGCAGCAGCGAATGGTTCTGGAACACCACGGCGCGATCCGGGCCGGGACCGGCAATCTCGCGGCCATCGCAAATCAGCACGCCTGAGGTCGGCAAGGTCAGACCGGCGATGAGATTGAGCAGCGTGGATTTGCCGCAACCAGAGTGACCGATCAGCGAGATGACTTCGCCTTCCTTGATTTCGAGATGAATGTCGCGTAGTGCGGTGAAAGTACCGTTCTTGGTGTCGAAGGTCTGACCGACGTTTTCAATCTTGACGATGGTTTTGCTCATGATCATCTCCACGGCTCAACGGGTTTCATATGAGAAGCGCTTGGCAAGCAGCAATAGGCATTGCTCAAGCAAGAGTCCTACGACCCCGATCACGAAGATCGCAATAATGATGTGCTCGACTTTCAGGTTGTTCCATTCATCCCACACCCAGAAGCCGATACCGACACCACCCGTGAGCATTTCCGCGGCCACGATCACGAGCCATGCGGTACCGATCGACAAGCGAATGCCGGTCAGCATGTACGGCAGCACGGCCGGGAACAGGATCTTGGTGACGACCTTCATCTCCGGCAGGTTGAGTACGCGTGCCACATTGAGATAGTCCTGCGGTACGCGACGTACGCCTTCAGCAGTGTTGAGAATCATCGGCCAGATCGAGCAGATGAAAATCGTCCACGTCGCCGCCGGATCGGCTTTCTTGAAGACCAGCAGACCAATCGGCAGCCAGGCCAGCGGCGACACCGGACGCAGCAGGCTGATGAGCGGATCGAACATGGCGCTCGCAAACTTGAAACGACCGAGCAGGAAACCGAAAGGAATCCCCACAGCCGCCGCAATGCCGAAACCAATAGCAACGCGCTGCAGCGACGACAGGATGTTCCAGCCGATGCCCTGATCGTTCGGGCCATTGCTGTAGAACGGATCAGCGAACAACTCGACCGCCGATTTCCAGGTCACGGCCGGACTCGGAATACTGCCGCCGCCCTTGGTCGAAATCAGTTGCCACACAAGCAGCAACAAACCCAAACCGAGTAGCGGCGGAATCACCGTCATGAAAAGTTTGCGCAATACGGCACGACGGCGATTCGGCATCGGTGGCGGAGCAATCTTTTCCACCAACTCAACCGGCTTCGCGGCTGCCGCTGCACACGCTTCGACCGTTTCATCAACAGGCAATGCACTCATTTCTGTCTCCTAACATCCGTGCATCAAGCGTGAATCTTGAAGGACGCGGCGTACTTCTTCGGATCCTTACCATCCCACACCGTGCCGTCGATCAGCTTGCTGGTACGCAGCTCGCTCTTCGGCAGCGGCACGCCGCCCACTGCAGCCGCAGCCTGCTTGTAGATGTCGATGCGATTGACGGCCTTGGCTACAGCCAGGTAATCCGGATCGGCCTTGAGCAAGCCCCAACGCTTGTGCTGCGTGAGGAACCACATGCCGTCTGACAGGTACGGGAAATTCACCGCGCCCTCGTTGTAGAACGTCATCGCATGCTTGTCGTCCCAGGTCTTGCCGATACCATTGTCGTAGCGGCCCAGCATGCGCGCGACAATGACGTCGGAATCGGTGTTCACGTAGGACTTTTGCGCCACGGTGTCGGCTGTCTTCTGCTTGTTGGCAATCGACGAGTCGATCCAGCGGCCAGCCTCGAGAATCGCAGCCGTCATGGCACGCGCGGTATTCGGATTCTGCTTGACCCAGTCAGCGGTCGTGCCCAACACCTTTTCCGGATGGTCAGTCCAGATATCCTGTGTGGTCACCGCGGTGAAACCGATGCCATCAATGATGGCGCGATTGCCCCAAGGCTCGCCGACACAATAGCCATCCATGTTGCCGACACGCATGTTGGCCACCATTTGCGGAGGCGGTACGGTAATAGTCTTGACGTCCTTCATTGGATCAATGCCATTCGCCGCCAGCCAGTAGTAAAGCCACATGGCATGCGTCCCGGTCGGGAAGGTCTGTGCGAAGGTGTAGTCGCGCTCCTTTTTGGCCACCAGCTTGGCGAGGCTGGCACCATCGCTGACACCCTTGTCGTGCAAGGATTTGGCCAAGGTAATGGCCTGGCCATTGTTGTTCAGCGACATCAATACATTCATGTCTTTCTTCGGACCACCGACGCCCATCTGCACGCCGTAGACAAGGCCGTACAGAACGTGCGCTGCATCGAGCTCGCCATTGACGAGCTTGTCGCGCACGCTGGCCCATGACGCTTCTTTCGACGGAATGATCTTGATGCCGTACTTCTCGTCGAATTTCATGACATTGGCCATGACGACGGAGGAGCAATCAGTCAGCGGAATGAAGCCGATTCGTACTTCTTTCTTCTCAGGCGCATCAGAACCCGCGGCCCATGCGGCAGAACGCACACCGGGCGGCACCATCGCCATCAGGCTGGCGCCCGCTGCACCAAGCGTGGCCGTCTTGATGAAATCGCGTCGCGTGACAATTTGAGCCTGCGTGAGATCTGCCTTCTTCTCTTCCATAGTGAACTCCAATCGAAAATTTTTGGATAGCTGCCCGTGATGCTTTATTGATGCTTACTGATGCGTACTTGTGAAACTTGTCAGCAACACATCAGCAAGCGCCATGCCACTGGCGCAGGTTTCGACGAAATCGATTGCAGGAGAAGGGTTTACAGAAAATATCTAAGGATGGGATTTAATCAGGTAAATCGAATGTCACATATGCGGCACGCAACATGACAGTGCATGCTCGGCAAAAAAGCACCGGAATAGGGTGACGTCAGAAGCGGGACGGATCAGGGCGCAGCGCGACACTCGACCATGAGCAAAGACATGTCGTCGGACGGCATGCTGGTCGCCAGTTGTGACGTCAGCCTGCTCAACACATGCGTCAATAAATCATCTTCGGGTGCACTTTCCTCCAGCAAAACGGCGAAACGATCGACACCGAGGGTTTCGCCGCTCAACAGCTGGCTTTCCAGCAGGCCATCGGAACAGACGATGAAGCGATCGCCAACCTGCCAGTTGACGTGCTCAAAGCTCAATAAATCGGCATCCGTCTCGACAATGCCGAGCGACAAGTGTGTCGATGCAAAACAGCGCTTCACCCGCCCGTCGGTGCCCAGCCAGAACAAAGCCGGTACACCGCCGACCCAAAGATCAGCCTGTTGCTGCCGTTCATCAATACACATCACGGCCGCGGCAACAAAGCGGCCGCGCGGCAACGTGGCTATCAACTGGCGATTGATCTCGCCGACCAGGCTCTGCAGATCGGGTACTTGCACAGAGGATTCAATCAGGCTGTAGAACATACTCAACACAGGCATCACGCTGATTGCGGGCGCCAGACCGTGACCCGAGGCATCGGCCAGCATGGCAAACAATCGTCCATCGCGACTTCTGGCGGCCGCGACGATATCGCCGCTGAAGTCCTGCGCCGGCAAGACCCAATGCCGCACGCAAGGATCGGCCACGCCGGGGCGCGCCATCTGGCGTTCGACAATTTCACGAGCCAGGGCATGCTCGCGCGCCTGCCATTCGCGATAGGCTTCCACGCGCCGCTGCAACTCGACCATGCGCCTTAGCGAGCGCAGCTTGGCGTCAAGTACGATGAAGTTGATCGGCTTCGACATGAAATCGTCGCCGCCGGCATCGAGGCCGTCGATCAAATGCTCGTTGCGATCCAGCGCGGAAATGAAAATCACCGGCACCCAGCGCTCGCCCGAAATTTCGCGAATACGGCGCGTCGCCTCGTAGCCGTTGACCTCCGGCATCATCACGTCCATCAAGACCATATCCGGCCGCTCGAGCCGGAAAATCTTCAGCGCCTCCTCCCCATTCTCGGCACTGAAGAACGTATAGCCGAGACGGGTCAGGAAGACTTTGAGAATCTGGCGGTTGACGGCTGTGTCGTCCACCACCAGTACCTTGAAGGCGGCGTCGGCAGGATCACGCTCCAGATTGGCCGTCATGTGCATCATGTGATCCACATGATTCGGCGACTCCACAGCGACGGTCGCAATCGCCACATTGCCCGCGCCATGGTATTCGAGATGTGAAAAGCTCAGTTGCCGCGCCACGGTAATGCCGCGCCCGTTGGGGTCTTCCGCGCGCGCCGCCTGCATCGACAAATACGGCCGCCAGTCAAAGCCGGGGCCGCAGTCACGAACGATGAACACGAGGCCGGTAACCTCTTCGCGCACTTCAACACTGGCCTTGCGGCCGGCATTCTCGGACAAGGCCAAACGCCGCTCGACCTCCGTTTCCCAATCGCCCGAAAGACGCAAAGCCCGCTTTTCGGTATAACCAATGCCCAAATTCCCGTGTTCGACGGCATTAATGAACAGCTCGGCCAACCCGAGCACCGCCATTTCCGGTTGCGGACAACGTTGCGCCAAGTGTGTTGCCAGCTGCTTTGCCTCGCGCAACGTCGAAAACTCGAATATTTCGCTCACGCTTCGCAAACCCCACTCGCAGACAAGGCATAACGCGCCATCGCCGCGAGCATTTCCGGCGATTCGCCGAGCGAAGTCGCAACACGCACCGCCACACCGGGCCGTGCAGCCATTGCCGTAGCCACGAGTTGCGGCAAATCGGTGCGCACGTGGTTGCCAGCAGCAATGAAGACGGGGATGACAACAATATCGGTCACGCCAAGATCCGCCAAATGGGCCACTGCGCCGGGAAGATCGGGGGTCATCAGCTCAAGATAGGCCAGCTCGACCGGCACCATCGGACTCAAGCGACAGATCTCGTCACGCAAGGCGTGAAATGGCGCAGCCCATGCCGGACTGCGCGAACCATGGCCGAAGAGGACGATGCCTTTTTTTTTCATCTCATGTACTCCATGCCGCAACGATACCGCGCTTATACAACCGCTTTATCAAAAAATAAGCAAAAAGGAGGCAAGTCATTGACATACTTGACAGAACAGGGCTTCACCGATATATTGGCGGGCTCTTTGTAGTCCAGTAGTCCATTTCTCAATCGGAGTCCCCTATGTATGCGGTCATAAAAACCGGCGGCAAGCAGTATCGTGTCGCAGCCGGCGAAAAAATTAAGGTAGAACAGATACCTGCAGACGTGGGCGCGGAAATCACTCTCGACCAGGTTCTCATGGTCGGTGAGGGTGATTCGGTCAAGATCGGTGCCCCGCTCGTCGCAGGCGCTACCGTCAAGGCCAAGGTCATCGCGCACGGTCGTCACGACAAGGTCAAGATCTTCAAGATGCGTCGTCGTAAGCATTATCAGAAGCATCAAGGTCATCGCCAGAACTACACCGAAATCGAAATCGGCGCCATCGCCGGTTAAGCCAATCAGGAGTCAAGCACCATGGCACACAAAAAGGCAGGCGGCAGTTCGCGTAACGGCCGCGACTCAGAATCGAAGCGACTCGGCGTAAAGGCTTTCGGTGGTCAACTGGTTTCGGCCGGTAGCATCATCGTGCGTCAGCGCGGCACGCGCTTTCACGCTGGCGACGGCGTTGGCATGGGCGTGGATCACACCCTGTTCGCCAAGGTCGAAGGCACTGTTCAGTTCGTCCTCAAGGGCGCTGAGCAACGCAAGACTGTCGTCATCGTTCCGGCCGCACAGTAAGCTCAAGCATCAGACCGCAAAAGCCCTATCCTTGCGGATAGGGCTTTTGTATTTGTAGTCCCCGTATTTACCAACCCCAATCCAGCCATGAAATTCTTTGACGAAGCAAAAATCGAAGTGGTCGCCGGCGACGGCGGCAATGGCGCTGCCACGTTTCGTCGCGAGAAATTCATTCCTTTCGGCGGACCTGATGGGGGTGATGGCGGCCGTGGCGGCAGTATTTATGCCGTTGCTGATCGCAACCTGAATACGCTGATCGATTACCGCTACACGCGCCACTTCCGTGCCGAGCGCGGCGAAAACGGCCGCGGCGCTGATTGCTACGGCAAAGGCGGCGACGACATGGAATTGCGCGTGCCTGTCGGCACCATCATCACGGATGCCAATACCGGCGAAGTCATTGCCGACTTGGCGCGCGATGGTCAACGAGAGCTGATTGCGCGCGGCGGCAAGGGCGGTTTGGGCAACCTGCATTTCAAGTCCAGCACCAACCGCGCACCGCGTCAAAAAACACCCGGCGAAGAAGGCGAATACCGTGAGTTGAAGATGGAGCTCAAGGTACTGGCCGACGTCGGACTGCTCGGCTTGCCGAATGCCGGCAAGTCGACTTTCATTCGCGCGGTTTCGGCAGCCAAACCCAAGGTCGCGGACTATCCCTTCACCACGCTGCACCCCAATCTGGGTGTCGTGCGTGTGGACGACAACCGCAGCTTCGTCATCGCCGACATTCCCGGCCTGATCGAGGGCGCGGCCGAAGGCGCCGGCCTTGGCCATCGTTTTCTCAAGCATCTGCAGCGTACGGGCATCCTGCTACACCTTGTCGACATGGCACCTTTCGATGAGAACGCCGATCCGGTGCGCGATGCGCATGCCATCGTCGAAGAATTGCGCAAGTACGACGAGGCGCTCTACAACAAGCCACGCTGGCTGGTGTTGAACAAGCAGGATTTGGTGCCTGAAGATGAGCGCGCCGAGCGCATCGCCGCGCTGGTCAAGGGGTATGGTGCCGTCGATCGTTATTTCGTCATTTCCGGCATCAGCGGCGATGGATGCAAGTCGCTGACCTACGCCATCATGGATTATCTGGAATCGCTGCCTCGTCACGACATCACGGAAGTCGTCGAACCGCACATTGAAGATGAGGCGTCTGAGGATCAGTCTTGAACCACCGTACACAAATCAAGCATAGCCGCCGCCTCGTCATCAAAGTCGGCAGCGCGCTCGTCACCGACAACGGTGCCGGACTGTCACAACAATTCATCACCAGCCTCGCAGCGCAAATGGCGGCGCTACGTCAATCCGGCAAGCAGGTTTTGCTCGTGACATCCGGTGCCATCGCTGCTGGTATGCAGCGCCTCGGCTGGTCGACGCGACCAACACTGATGCATGAGCTGCAGGCCGCCGCCGCGGTCGGTCAAATGGGATTGGCCACAGCGTATGAAGGCGCATTCGGTGCACATGGCATCAACACTGCACAGATTCTGCTCACGCACGAAGATCTTGCCGACCGCACGCGCTATCTGAACGCACGCTCGACACTGCAAGGCCTGCTTGAATTCAACGTCATCCCCGTCATCAACGAGAACGACACCGTCGTCACCGACGAAATCAAGTTCGGTGACAACGACACGCTGGGGGCACTCGTCGCCAATCTCATCGAAGCCGACGCGCTGATCATTCTCACTGACCAGCACGGTCTGTACAGTGCTGACCCGCGCAGCAACCCTGACGCCACATTCATCCACGAAGGCCGTGCCGATGATCGCCAGTACGAAGCCATGGCCGGCGGTGCCGGTACGGGCATCAGCAAGGGCGGCATGATCACCAAGATTCGCGCCGCTCAGCGTGCTGCACGTAGCGGCGCGCATACGTTGATTGCCAGTGGCCGCGAAGCCAATGTACTGCCACGTCTCGCCGCTGGCGAACGGCTTGGAACCTTGCTCTACGCCACCTCTACGCCACTCGCCGCACGCAAGCAATGGCTTGCCGACCACCTGCAATTGGCGGGTTCGGTGACGATCGATGCGGGCGCAGTCAATGCACTGAAATCGGGCAAGAGCCTGTTGCCGGTCGGCGTGAAAGAAGTCGCGGGAGAGTTCGAACGCGGTACAGCGATTGCCTGCCGCGATGCAAGCGGCCATGAAATCGCGCGCGGCCTTGCCAATTACTCAGCCTCGGAAACCCGCCGCATCGCTGGACATGCCAGCGATGAAATCGAGTCACTACTCGGGTATGCGGACGAAGATGTCCTGATTCACCGAGACAATCTCATACTGCTCTAGGCGCATGAGATTGTCGGCGCATTGATTACATCCAGATGATCAGCGCCACGACTGTGGCAATCAGCGCCAGTTTGGTGATCTTGTACACGGTCCTGTTCCAGGCCTTGAAGCGGCGGCGATATTGCCCCACCACCCACACAAAGTAGAACAGTTTGCTGACCAAGCCTTCCTGGTCGCCGATCTCATTGGGCGAGCTGGCCGCCGTCATCATGGTGCGGCCAAGGAAACGATTGATCGCCTGCGCCCAGCGGTAACGCATCGGGCGTTCCACGTCGCAGAACAGGATGATGCGATCACGACCGCTTTCATTCAGCGCCCAGTGGATGAACGTCTCATCAAATACCACGCTTTGGCCATCGCGCCAGCTGTAGCGTTCGCCATCAACATCGATGAAGCAGCGATCGTCGTTCGGTGTCTCCAGGCCAAGGTGATAACGCAAGGAACCGGCAAAAGGATCGCGATGCGGGTTCAGCTTGGCGCCGTGCGGCAATTCGGCAAACATCGCGGCCTTGACGCCGGGAATGTCGCGCAGCAAAGCCACGGTCTTGGGGCAAAACTGCTCGGCCGAAGGATGGTTTGCCTCATACCACTTCAGGTAGAAGCGCTTCCAGCCGGTCTTGAAAAAGGAATTGAAGCCGGCGTCATTATTATTCTCGGCTGCCTTGATGCGATGTGCCTCGCGCATGGCCACGGCTTCGTCTCGGATGATTTCCCAATTCCTGTCGAGAATATCCAGCCCGGCAAATGCACTGACCGGCAGGTAAGGCTTTGACGGCACCGACGAAAACAGATGCATGAAGGTATTGATCGGCGCCATCACCGAGGAGTGATCGAAAAGCTGCCGAAAGAAAGGCAGACGTACACGACCTCGGAAGTGAATCCACAGGATGGAGAACAGAAAGATGGCGACGATAGCCCACTTCATGGAAGATCCGCTTTGAAATGAAATGCCTGTATGGACACGGGCCGTTCCGCGTTGCCACGGAACGGCCCGGAGTCAGCAGTAATCAGCGAGTTCGACGATCAGGCCGAGAAGGAAGAACCGCAACCGCACGTGCTGGTGGCGTTCGGGTTCTTGATGACGAACTGCGAACCTTCCAGCCCTTCGGTGTAATCAATTTCGGCACCGACCAGATACTGGTAGCTCATGGAATCGATCAACAGCGTGACGCCGTTCTTTTCCAGCGTGGTGTCGTCCTCGTTGATGGCTTCATCGAAAGTGAAGCCGTACTGGAAACCGGAGCAACCGCCGCCGCTGACAAACACGCGCAACTTCAGCGCATCATTGCCTTCTTCGACGATCAGTTCCTTGACCTTGTTGGCCGCGCTGTCGGTGAAATTCAGCGGTGCCGGCATTTCGGTGGGGGCGTTCATGGTGTGTCTCCTTGATGTCTCGCCCTTTTAACTGGGGGCGACAACCGATATTTCAATTATCCGCTTGCATCCGCAAGGGGTCAAATGACGAAAAAGTCAGGCCACCGCGCCGTTTGCGGCCAATTTAAGTTCCACCGCGCGCGTGGGCGTATCGTGCACCAGTCGGCCCTGAACAACAGCACCGAGGTGCATTTCCAGCGTGTTGTACTCGACGTCGCCAGTTACACGTGCCTTGGGCTGCAGCTCAAGAAACTCACTCGAATGCACCGGCCCAGTCACGTTGCCGTTGATGACCACGTGGCTGACGCGCACCACGCCCTCGACGCGAGCATGCTCGCTGATCACCAGTGTGCTTGCGCCCTCGCCCGTCGCAATGACGTTACCGTGCACTTCGCCATCGATACGCAGGCCGCCACTGAAAGCAATGTCGCCCTGAATCTGCGTGCCAACACCGATCAAGGTATCGATGCGATTCTGCGGCTTGCTCGCCGTCGCTGAACTCTTGTTGCCGAACATGCGAACTCCTTGGGATGACGCCTTAAAGCGTTATGCGTTGAGCGGCCCGGACATTTCCATCCTTAACCAATCGGGCCTCGACCGACAGCAACTTGGCACCAACCGGAATACGAAATTGTCCTTCGAGCCGATGAAAGTTGCGGACGCTCACCTGGAAACGGTTCGCCGCCGGATCACCAGCAGCGGGAACAGTCATCATAACATTGCCGTCCACCTGCTGAACACTTAACGAGAATTGCAGCTGGCCATTGAATTCATTGCCCTTTTTATCCTGTTGACGATTCACCAGCATGGAATAGGTATAGGTTCCGTCATTGCCGGCCGGGGCCACACGCAGTTGCGCAATCGATACACCTACGTCCTGAACCTGATTGTTGCGAGTCTGCGCCATGTTTTCGAAGACGGCCAGATTTTCCTTGAGCTTCGCATTCTCGTCTTCAAGGTCGGCAGCGTGTTTCTTCAACTGATCCTGCGCCACTTGCTCGATCTGCAGCCGGGCATTGGCCCCCGTCACGGCATCACGCAAGCGGTTCAGTTCAGCAGTCTGCTCGGCCACTTGTGACTTCAGATCAGCCATATCCGAGTTGCTGAATCCAGCAATCCCGCGTCCGGCATCGTAGATCCAACCGGCCAGGGCGAGCGACACGGCAGTGATGACAATCACGCTCAACACCCGCAAGTGCCACGGCACATGCGTGCGCACGGTCAGTCTGGGGGCCGCGATGCCAAAGCGGCTGCGTAGCCGCCGTGCCTTTACGGCAAGACCGGAATTTGTGCGAGGCCAGTGCATTCGTCGAAACTGAACATCACATTCATATTTTGCACGGCTTGACCGGCCGCACCCTTGACCAGATTGTCGATCACCGACAGCACCACCAGCGTGTCGCCGCCCTGCGGCCGATGCACGGCAATGCGGCAAACATTGGAAGCACGTACCGAGCGCGTCTCCGGATGCGACTTGGCCGGCATCACATCAACGAAGGGTTCGTTGGCATAGCGTTTCTCGAACAAAGCCTGGAAGTCCTCTTCGCGAGTGATGCGGGCATACAGCGTGGCATGGATGCCACGAATCAGGGGGGTGAGATGCGGTACGAAGGTCAGGCTCACAGGCTTGCCAGCGGCCACATTAAGACGCTCGGTGATTTCAGGCAGGTGACGATGGCCGGACACACCATAGGCTTTGAAATTGTCAGACGCTTCAGAAAACAGCGCATGCACTTCAGCTTTGCGGCCAGTACCGGAAACGCCTGACTTGGCATCGGCAATCAGAGTATTGATGTCGATACAGCCAGCTTCGATCAGCGGCAGAAAACCCAACTGCGTAGCAGTAGGGTAGCAACCGGGATTACCGACGATGCGTGCCGTCTTGATTTTGTCGCGATTAACTTCGGGCAGGCCGTAAACCGACTCCTTTAGCAGGGCTGGTTCGGAATGTGGCATGCCATACCATTTCTCGAATACCTCGACGTCCTGCAGACGATAGTCGGCCGCCAGATCGATGATGCGCACACCCGCATCCAGTAACTCTCGCGACTGCTTCATGGCCACGCCGTGTGGTGTGGCGAAAAAAACGACGTCGCACTCCTTGAGCAAAGACGAGGATGGATCGGTGAATTTCAGATCGACATGACCACGCAGGCTGGGAAACATATCCGCCACTGCCGTTCCAGCCTCGCCGCGCGACGTGATGGCGTGTAACACCACACCCGGATGCTGCGCCAGCAAGCGCAGCAATTCGACGCCCGTATAGCCGGTACCGCCAACAATGCCTACTTTGATTTTGCTCATGCCATACCTCGAATTCGAAGGCCGATAGTATCAGACAGGACAACTCAACTTTCGAAGCCCGCAGGGCGAACCCCTCAGATGAAACCGGATCTTGCAAAACAAAAAGGCCGCCTTGAAGGCGGCCTTTTCGCTTGAAGCGAATTAACGCTTCGAGAACTGCTTGCGACGGCGCGCCTTGTGGAAGCCGACCTTCTTACGTTCGACTTCACGGGCATCGCGAGTCACGAAACCGGCCTTCGACAGCGACGACTTGAGGTCGGCGTTGTAGTCGATCAGGGCACGGGTGATACCGTGACGCACGGCGCCGGCTTGACCGGATTCACCGCCACCATGGACGTTGACCATGATGTCGAAAGTGTTGATGTGTTCGGTCAGTTCCAGCGGCTGACGCACGACCATGCGGCCGGTTTCGCGCGAGAAGAACTCATCCAGCGGCTTGCCGTTCACGACGATCTTGCCGGAGCCGGACTTCAGGAACACGCGAGCAACGGAAGTCTTGCGACGACCGGTACCGTAGTAGTAGTTAGGAGTTGCCATTGTTCAGTTCCTTAAACGACCAGCGACTTAGGTTGCTGAGCGGTATGCGGGTGATCGGTACCGGTGTAGCACTTCAGCTTCTTCAGCATGGCGTAGCCGAGCGGGCCCTTGGGCAGCATGCCCTTGACAGCCTTTTCCAGCACGCGCTCGGGGAAGCGCTGTTGCAGCTTGGTGAAGTTGGTTTCGTAGATGCCGCCCGGGAAACCGGAGTGGCGGAAGTACTTCTTGTCTTGTGCCTTGTTGCCGGTCACGCGCAGCTTGTCGACATTGACAACGACGATGTAGTCGCCGGTATCGACGTGCGGGGTGTACTCAGGCTTGTGCTTGCCACGCAGGCGCAGGGCGATTTGCGAGGCCAGACGGCCGAGCACGAGGTCGGTCGCATCGACGACGAACCAGTCGCGCTTGACTTCATGCGGCTTGGCGGAAAAAGTTTTCATAACAAACTCTGCTATTTGTAAATTCGTTGGAATTCGCTCGGACTTCGGGTTTCCCCTTGATCCTGGAACTCAATGCAGCGCACCCGTTGGCTGGCGGCCGCCCTTCATGGAGCAGTGGAAAGCCGGCGATTTTATTGCAGCTTTGCCCGCAAAGTCAAGTATTAAGGGCGTCAGAAACCCGGATTTGCCAGCCGGCCGCCGGAAACCCTGACGATCTCGGCCAAATCACGGTAAGCCAACGGAGAAAACCCTTTTTCTACAAGCACTTCCCGCATCAAACCGCCTTGATCGTAGCCATGCTCACAAAGCAAAGTACCGCCCGGCTTGAGCAACTTGGTCGCGGCCGCAACGATACGGCGCAGGTCGGACAAACCTGCATCGGCGGCAGCCAGAGCAGTGCGCGGCTCAAAGCGCAGGTCGCCCTGCTGGAGATGCACATCATCCGGAGCAATGTAAGGCGGATTGCTGACGATGAGATCGAAGTCGCGCCCACTGATATTTGCCGCCCAATCGGAGCAAATGAATGTCACACGGCCACCCAGTGTCGTCGCATTGCTACGCGCAATCGTCAACGCCGCTTCCGAAAAATCGACCGCTGTCACTTGCGCGTCGGGCCTTGCCAACGCCAACGAAACAGCAATACAGCCGCTGCCGGTACCCAGATCCAGCACTTTTGGAGAGAGTGTTTGCGCAATCGCCGCCAAGCCCTGCTCTACCAGCAACTCGGTTTCCGGCCGCGGAATCAGCACACCGGGCGCAACGGCAAAGCGATGTCCATAGAACTCGCGCCAACCCAGAATGTAGGCCACGGGCTCACCGGCGACACGGCGCTTAACCCAGTCTGCGTAGCGCGCAGCAATCTCCGTCGGCAATTCATCGCCATCGTGCGCCACCAGCCACGCACGATTTTTGCCACTGGCTTCGGCCAGTAACAGGCTGGCCTCGAACGGCTCGATGCGCACGCGCGCGTCAGCCAGGGCCTCGGCAACTTTCACTGCGTGCTTTCCGACAAGGCTGCAAGCAGGTCGGCCTGATGTTCAGCCGTCAACGCTGCGACCAATTCATCCAGTTCACCGTCCATCACTGCATCGATCTTGTAGAGCGTCAAATTGATACGGTGGTCAGTCACCCGTCCCTGCGGAAAATTGTAGGTACGGATGCGCTCGGAGCGATCGCCGCTGCCGACCAGCGATTTGCGCGTCGAGGCAATCTGTTGCTGCTGTGCGCGCTGTTGCGCATCATTGATGCGCGCGACCAATACGCTCATGGCCTGTGCCTTGTTGCGATGCTGTGAACGGTCGTCCTGGCACTCGACGACGATGCCGGTTGGCATGTGCGTAATACGCACGGCCGAATCGGTCTTGTTGATGTGCTGACCGCCAGCGCCGGAGGCACGATAAGTGTCGATACGCAGATCGGCCGGATTGATCACCACATCTTCCAGCTCGTCGGCTTCCGGCATCACCGCAACGGTACATGCCGAGGTGTGAATGCGCCCCTGCGACTCAGTTTCCGGCACACGCTGCACACGATGCCCGCCCGATTCAAACTTGAGTTTCGAATACGCGCCACTGCCGACAATGCGCGCGATCACTTCCCGATACCCGCCAAGCTCCGACTCATTCACGGAGACAATTTCGACTTGCCAGCGCTGACGCTCGGCGTAACGCGTGTACATGCGAAACAAGTTGCCAGCAAACAGCGCTGACTCGTCGCCACCAGTACCGGCACGGATTTCGAGGAAGAGATTTTTCTCGTCGTTCGGATCGCGCGGCAACAGCGCGAGTTGCAATGCACCCTCAAGCCGCGCCATCGTTGCCTTCGCTGCTTCAACCTCTTCCGCAGCAAAATCCTTCATTTCCGGATCGTTGCTCATTTCCTGCGCCGACGCCAGATCGCGCTCAGCCTGCGTCCACTCACCCCACAACGCGGCAATCGGCGACACCTCGGCATGCTCCTTGGTGAGCTTGCGATAGTTGCCCATGTCGCGCGTCGCCTCTTCACTGGCAAGCAAGCGATCGAGTTCGACAAGGCGTTCGGCAAGGTTTTCGAGTTTTTCCCGGATGCTGGATTTCATAGTAATGAAAGGCGAATGAGGACACGCACCTGCACATTCCATGAATGGCAGGCACACAGCGACAGCAGCGCTAGCGGTCGGACGGAAGGTTGTAAATGCGCGAAATCGCGCGGGCCAGCTCAGCGCGATCCGCGCCGTCGGCTTGATTGAGCGCCTGGGTCGGCGCGTGCATCAGCTTGTTGGACAAACCGTGAGACAGTTGCTCAAGTACGGCAACCGGATCGTCCCCGCGAGCAAGCAGGCGCAGGGCATGTTCGAGTTCCAGCTTGCGCGTTTCCTCGGCAGTGTCACGCAGTGCGCGGATCGTCGGCACGACTTCGCGCGCATCCATCCAGTGCAGGAAGTGATCGACGCGCGTGTCAATGATGGACTCCGCCTCCACCACTGCAGCCATGCGGGACTCAAGACCGGCCTCGACGATCTGGCCGAGATCGTCGATCGTGTAGAGAAACACGTCGTCGAGACGTCCGACTTCGGCTTCAATATCGCGCGGCACAGCCAAGTCGACCATCACCATCGGCCGATGTCGGCGCGTTTTCAACGCACGCTCAACTGTGCCGAGCCCGAGTATCGGTACGGGGCTGGCCGTGCACGAAACCACGATGTCGTATTCATGCAGGCGCTCGGCAATGTCGTCCAGGCGCATCGTATCGCTGTGGATATGCGCATCGGTATCGGCATTTCCACTCAGGCGTGCGGCCAGTGCCGTACCGCGCTCCAGCGTGCGATTGGCAATCGTGATGCGGCGAGGCTGCTGCGCTGCGAAATGATTTGCACAAAGCTCGACCATTTCACCGGCGCCGATGAACAGCACGCTCTGGTCACGCATGTCGCCGAAAATGCGCGCCGACAGACGCACTGCAGCAGCGGCCATGGACACGATATTGGCGCCGATGGCCGTGGTTGAACGTACCTCCTTGGCCACGGCAAAGGTGCGCTGGAACAAGCGATTCAGCGTCGCACCGAGCGTACCCGCCTCTTCGGCAGCACGGGCGGCCTGCTTCATCTGACCGAGAATCTGCGGTTCACCGAGCACCATGGAGTCCAGCCCGGACGCAACGCGGAACATATGGCGCACGGCATCACGTTCAGGATGCGTGTAAAGGTATTGCTGCAGCTGGTGCTCCGGCATCTTGTGATACTGCGCCAGCCAGTCGATCGCAGCCTGCGGCGCCTCTGCACTGAAATACAGCTCAGTGCGATTGCACGTCGACAAGATCGCCGCCTCGCGTGCACCGTGTCCCTGCAGCAGGTCGTGCAGCGCAGCAGGCAACCTCGCCAAATCGAAGGCGATCTGCTCGCGCACAGTCAATGGCGCGGTATGGTGATTGAGGCCGAGGGCGAACAGACGCATCGGAACGCATGGAAAACAGGATGCGGCATTTTATCAGCCCGTGGCTCCCTCAACCGGCAAGGTCAGCATCAGGACAGGACGAGCGGTTAGAATTCCGCATCGATTTGCTTCAGATCAATGGCTTCAGATCAAGGAATGTCGGCAATGCCCTTTTTCCATCTGCACTCGCGCCTGTCCCTCACGACGCTTCTCGTACCCTTCGCCTCTCTGTTGCTTGCCGCATGCGCCACCACTGGCAGCCCAAATCCCCAGCAAGCGGCAAGCAACGACGATACAGATGCGCCTGCGTATCGCACCGGCACGGCAAAGGCATCGTTCCCGGAATTCAACGGCCCGCAAATCGTCTTCGCGCCCGAATCGTCCGATCTCCCCGACAACGCCACTCAACTGCTCGACGAGATCGCAGCCAAGCTGAAGGCTGATCCACAAGCCAACGTCGTTCTCATCGGCCATACCGAGGACATGGGCAGCAGCGAGATGTCGATTGCAGTATCGGGCCGTTGCGCCCGGGCAGTCAGCCTGGCCTTGATCAAGCGTGGTGCCAAGCCGATGCAGATCCGTACCCTCGCGCGCGGCAACGACCGTGGCCTGCTCAGCGTACGCAAAGCGATCAGCCGCGTCGACATCGTCGTGGTCAACAGCAACAGCCTGTAATCCAAGCCATTCAGGAAGACGCCAGTAAAGATACGCAATACAACAGTCGCGCCGCTATTTCCCCAAGCGAGACTGGCCGCCTCATCATTTCGCATTATGATACGCAGCCCTTGGTTCACTCGGCCCGCTTTTCATCTTGCCCTCCTCTCCTACGGAAAATCGCAGCGGCATTCAGGTTATTGAACGCATGATGTGCGTTCTGGATGCGCTCGCCAGCCATCCTGATCCGGTCAGTCTCAAGCAGCTCGCGGCCGAGACCGAACTGCATCCCTCAACGACGCACCGCATCCTTGCTGCCATGGCGCAGAGCGGCTTTGTTGAGCGCGCCGATGGCGGCACCTATCGTCTCGGCATCCGTCTGCTTGAACTCGGCAACGTCGTGCGCTCGCGCCTTAACATTCGCGACGCGGCCATGCCGCTGATGCAAAAGCTGCACAAGCAACTGGGCGAAAGCGTCAATCTTGGAACCCGCCAGGGCGACGAGATCATTTATGTTGAACGCACGTCGAGCGGCAGTGCTTCCGTCAAAGTAGTTCACCTGATCGGTGCCCGCGCGCCGCTGCACGTCACATCAGTCGGCAAGTTGTATCTGGCCGAAGCGCGCAGCAGCGACGTACGCGCCTATGCCGAACGTACCGGCTTGCCACGCTACACGCCGGCCTCGATCACTACCCTGACCGCGCTCGAAGCTGAACTTGCCAAAGTACGCAAGGAAGGCGTGTCCTTCGACAACGAGGAAATCGAAACGGGCCTTCGCTGCATTGCCGCACCAGTGCGCGACGATACCGGCGTCATCGTCGGCGGTCTGTCGATTTCCGCACCGGCAGAACGCTTCGATGCCATCTGGGCGCCCGTCGTCCGACAAGTGGCCGACGAACTCTCCGCCACACTGGGCTACAAGCCCTGACATAAAACTGGCTTATCGATGTCTGGGGTTTTATAATCGACTCCGCAGTGGCAGTGTTCGCCCGCACCACCCAACAGGAGAGTCGCCATTATGAAAAAAACCCTCATCGCTACCCTGATGATCGCCGCCCTCGGCAGCGTTGCGCCCGTCTGGGCCGACGGCATCACGCTTGCACTCACGGGCCCGTATTCCGGCGGCTCGGCGCCGATGGGCGTCTCAATGCGCGACGGCGCCAAGCTCGCCATCAATGAAATCAACGCCAACGGTGGTGTTGACGTCGGCGGCAAGAAGCAAAAGATCACCGTCATCGAACGCGACGACGAAGCCAAGAATGAGCGCGGCGCGCTGATCGCACAAGAACTCGCCTCCATGGACGGCCTCACCGGCGTCATCGGCAGCGCTAACACCGGCGTCGTCATCGCCGGCGACAAATACCTGCAAGACAAGGGCATTCCCAAGATCATCACGCCGGCTGCCGGTTCCGCCGCCATGACGCAATGGCGCGGCAAGGCACCGAACGGCTTGTCGATCTTCCGCTTTGCTGCACATGACGGCATCCAGACCGCAATGGTCGTGCGCGAAGCCATCAGCCGCAATTACACCAAGGTCGCGCTGCTGTGCGACTCCACCAACTACGGCAAGTCCGGCCACGACGATCTGCTCAACCAGATCAAGGCCCAGGGCGGCAAGCTGCAAGTCGTCACGGACGACAAGTTCAACATCGGCGACAAGGACATGAGCGCGCAACTTCTGCGCGCCAAGGCTGCCGGCGCACAAGCCGTGCTGGTGTGGGGCATCGGCCCTGAACTCGCCGCCATCGCCAATGGCAAGGCCAAATTGGGCATGAAAGAGCCGCTGATCGGCGGCTGGACTTTCTCCATGTCCAATTACATCGACAACGCCGGCAAGAACGGTGACGGCACGCTGATGCCGCAAACCTTCATTGAAGAACCGGTGACGCCGAAGGCCGACGCTTTCATCAACAGCTATCGCCGTAACTACGACGTCAAGCACATTCCTTCACCGGTCTCCGCTGCGCAGGGTTACGACGCCGTGTTGATCTTCGCCGCCGCGATTCATCAGGCCGGCAGCACCGATCCAAAGAAGGTCGTCGCTGCGCTGGAAGATCTGCAGGCACCGGTCCCGGGCGTGATCGCCACCTGGAACAAGCCGTTCTCCAAGTGGAACCCGGATGACGTCAACACGCACGAAGCCTTCACCGATGCGCAAACCGTCATGGGCATGGTCAAGAACGGCGCCGTCACTTTCGCCCATCCCGAAGACAAGGCACGGTTGGCCAAGGCTGCTGCAGGGAAAAAGTCGAAGTAAAACCACTCACGCATAGCGTGAGTCTCTTGCCCCGCCTATGGCGGGGCAATTCGCTTCAGTCGGAGCTGCCCTATCGGGCAGCTCCATTTGGAAACACCCCATGGCCGCTCTACGGCAGATGGGTTAAAAACACCGCCGTCAGGCGCATCTCAAAGCAAAGTCGTTTGCCCGCAAACGACGAGACCCGAACTCCGTTCGGGTGGGGTTTATAACAATGGATTCTTCCGTCATTCTTCAGATCATCGTCAGCGGCGCGCTGATGGGTCTTGTCTATGCGCTGATCGCCTACGGCTTCCAGCTCACCTACGCCACCAGCAAGAGCCTCAACTTCGGCCAGGGCGAACTGGTCATGTTCTCGGCCTTTTGCAGCCTGACACTGCAGGACTGGGGCGTGCCCTACTGGCTGATGGTGCCGCTCGGTCTCATCATCGGCGCCGTGCTCGGCCTTGTCGTCGAACACGCTGCCGTGCGCTTGGCACTCGAACAGAAATCCGAAGGCTGGATTCTGCTCACCATCATCGTCGGCCTGTTTGCCTTCTCGCTCGCTGAAAACATCTGGGGTCGCGACGACCGTCCGTTCCCGACGCCAATTCCATCCGACTCGTTCAACGTGTTCGGCATCGATATCACCTGGACGGAAGTCTCCGTCGCCGTCGGCGTGCTCGGCATCATGGGCCTGGTCGAATTGTTCAAGCGCCGCACACTGCTCGGCAAGGCCTTCGACGCCGTGTCCGCCGACCGCGATGCAGCCGAGCTGATGGGCATCTCGGCGACGCGTACCGTCATGCTGTCCTACGGTTTGTCGGGCATGGTCGCGGCGCTCGCCGGCATTTTGGTTTCACCGATCACCACCGTCGGCCCGACCATGGCGTCGGCCATCATCCTCAAGGCTTTCTCGGTCGCTGTCGTCGCTGGACTCAATTCCGGCTTTGGCGTCGTCGTCGTCGGCCTTGCGCTCGGCGCCATCGAAAATCTCGCCAGTCTCTATCTCGGCAGCGGCTGGCGCGAAGCGCCGGGGCTGGTGCTTCTCATCATGGCGCTGGCGCTACGCCCGAATGGCATCTTCGGCAAAGCCACCATTCGTAAAGTTTAAAAGCGCAAAGTCTGAGAAAAGGCTCATCCAGAATATGAAACGCTTCCTCCTCGTTCGCGGCGCCGAACTTCTTGCATTGCTCGTCCTCGCCGCCATTCCGCTGTTCATCAAGAATCCCTTTGCGCTCGGCCTGCTCACGCTGCTGGCCATCTACGGCATTCTCTTGATCGGTCTCGACGTCACTGTCGGTTATCTCGGCCAGGTCAATCTCGGCCAGGCCGGTTTTCTCGGTATTGGCGCCTACACCGCCGGGCTGTTGGTCGCCAACTGCAATGCGGGCCTGTTCACGTCGCTCGGCGCGGCGTTCCTGATTTGTCTCGTACTCGGCGCGCTGCTGGCATTGCCGGCACTGCGACTTGAAGGTCCGCAATTCGCGCTGGCCACACTGAGCTTCGGTGCGCTCGCCGTCACCGTGCTCAACGAATGGGAAGACCTCACGCTCGGCGCACAAGGTCTCAGCATCGATCGCCCGACGCTGTTCGGTCATCCGCTTGATGCCGCGTGGTTCTATTGGTTGTGCGTCGTCTTGCTCGCGCTGGTCTGGCTGGGTATGAAGAATTTGCTCTCGTCGCAATGGGGCCGCGCCTTTGAAGCACTGCGCGACAGCCCCATCGCCACCGATGCCATGGGCGTCGGCACCTATCGCCACAAGGTCATCGCGTTTGCATTCGGCTCGGCGCTCGGCGGTCTTGCCGGTGGTTTGTACGCGTTCAACTTCCAGTACCTGCAACCGCAGAGTTTCACCTACGAGCTGATGGTCATCCTGCTGCTCGGGGTCGTGCTCGGCGGACGCAAGAATCTGTGGGGCGCTGTCGTTGGCGCAGCCTTCATCGTGCTGCTGCCCAACCTGCTGTCGAACCCGATGCTGTTCCGCGCCTTCTCGCTGCTCGGTTTCGCCATCGCCGCTTTCGCCGTGATCCGCACGCGCTCGCTGCGCTTCCAGACGCTGGCACCGGTCATCGCCATGGGCATGCTCGTCGTCGGCAGCTTCACCGTGCAGCACACCGAAGACTGGCGCAAGGCCATCTTCGCGCTGATGCTGTTCTCGGTTGTCGTTGGCCTGCCCGAAGGCTTGATGGGCTACGCAGGCAAAGTACTGTCCAAACTCTTCCGCGTACCGGCTGCACCGCTGCCGGAAGCATCGAACCTCGACGACGTGGTGCCGATGCAGCAGGTCAATGACAACGTGCTGCTCGAACTGCGCGACCTGAAACGCCACTTCGGTGGCGTCAAGGCCGTCGATGGTGTGAACCTGAAACTCACCAGCGGCAGCGTGCATGGTTTGCTCGGCCCCAACGGTTCCGGCAAGTCCACCGCCGTCAATGTGATCTCCGGCTTGTACGCACCGACCAGCGGACAGATGATGCTCGACGGCAAAGAGCTACCCTACGGCAGCCTTTATCGTGTCGCCGGCGCGGGCGTTGCGCGCACCTTCCAGAACCTGCAGTTATTCAGCGAACTCAGCGCGATTCACAACGTCATGGTCGCTCTGCGCGATACCTACAAGACACCGTGGCCGCTGGTGCTATTCGGCTTCGCACGCAAGGAAGAACACAAGGCCAAGGCCGATGCGCTCGCCCTGCTCAAGCTCGTCGGACTCGAAGACCAGGCACGCACCAAGGCAAAAGACCTCACCTACGGCGCACAACGCTTCCTCGAAATCGCTCGCGCACTGGCGCGCAAACCGCGCCTGCTGATTCTTGACGAACCCGCTGCCGGTCTTGCGCATCCCGACGCGCACCACCTCGTCGAAATCGTCAAGCGCGTACACGGCCGCGGCATCAGCATCGTGCTGATCGAACATCACATGGACGTCGTCTCCGCGCTTTGTTCCACTGTCACCGTGCTCGACGGCGGCCAGGTGATCGCCGAAGGCACGCCGGACGAAGTCAAGCGTCATCCCAAAGTCGTTGCCGCCTACCTCGGCGCTGCTGCCTGAGGTTACGGAGAAGAAACATGCTCAAAGTCGAAAATCTCTACGCCGGCTACGGCGGCGCCGAAGTTCTGAACGGCGTCAATCTCGAAGTGAAGCAAGGCACGGTCGTCGCGCTCATCGGCGCAAACGGCGCCGGCAAAACCACCACCATGCGCGCCGTGTCCGGCATGATCAAACCGAGCGCCGGCAAGGTCACGCTTGAAGGTACCGAAGTCGAAGGCTACAGCGCCTCGCGCATCGCGCGCCTCGGTTTGTCGCACTCACCCGAAGGCCGCAAGGTATTCGGCCCACTGACGGTGGAAGATAATTTGCTGCTCGGCGCCTATCGCCAGCTGCCGCGTTTCTTTGGCTTCAAGGCCAAAGCGCAAGTCGAACTCGAAAAGGTCTACGCCCTCTTCCCACGCTTGAAAGAACGCCGCCTGCAACACGCTGGCACGCTCTCCGGCGGCGAACAACAAATGCTCGCCATCGGCCGCGCACTCATGGCACAACCCAAGGTCATGCTCCTTGACGAACCCTCGATGGGCCTCGCCCCCGTAATCGTGCAAGAAGTCTTCGCCACGATTCGCCGCCTCAAGGAGGCCGGCATCACGCTGCTACTGGTCGAGCAATTCGCCAAGAGTGCGCTTGAAGTGGCGGACTACGCGTATGTGATGGAGCGTGGAAGGATCGCAGTGGAAGGATCGCCGGCGGAACTACAAAAGGATGAGCGCGTGCTTTCAGCCTACCTTGGCTAATTGCGCGCAACCTTCTCAAGCAGTTATAAATCCGGCCTCACACGTCTAAATTTTGTGTTTGGCTATCTCTGTTGCTCTGGTAATAATAGGACTCAAGCCAGTCGTATTTTGTTTGAATCCTTTTTGTTTCTTTGTCGTCACCAACTGGACGACCTAACATAACCCTACGAACTACCTCGTCAGAATCAAGTTCTAACTCGAAGCTAGGAAACTGCGGATCAAGCGGCTCATACGCCGTTTGATCAAAAATGTGGACATGAATTACTCCATCAAAGTCCCTACGAAATTTGTCAGCCAATGCCTGATTTTCTACCGGGGTGAACTCTGCAAGAAATTCGTGGTACTTGATCACAGCCTTTTCACTCACTACCACTCTGGGATAAACCGCAATCTCACTCTCTAGGGTGTACGCCTCGACCATCGCTGGTCCAAACAATATTCCATCCTTGTGAAACATTTTCCCTAACGCGATTCCTCCTCTCGTCAAGATTCCGATTTGCATAAAATCTTTCTGGAGTTGCGTAGCCACTTCAATCATTGAATGGATACAGGTTCTCTCTCTAGAATTGATTGAAATCACGATTGAATCAGAGAACGCGGTTACTTGAGTATCTTCATCGGCGTACGGAAAAAACTTTTCCTTGCCTTCTTTGAAATACGTAAGCATGTGAAAAACAACCGAGGCTTCGCTATGTTTTAGCAATCGGCTAAATCCAAGTACATCCAAGAAAAGGCAGCACCGCTCCTCATAAACTAGATCATCTCTAAATAAATCTGCGAGAAGGGCATGTTCAGTCATAAGTACGTACTCAAAATTAAATGTCTAAATTTTAATTAAGCCTACGCAGATATAGCAAAGAAGAGACCATCGTGTAAGTTTCCAATATAGTCAGCACACCACTCGACGTTCTTTTCCCTTCTATACCGCTGAGCGGAAAGCATTTTCGGCGGGGCTTTCCGGCCCGGCTTTTTCGATCCGGGCCGGCCGCCGGGAATGCTTGGAGCGAAGGTAGCCCGACAGGGCCGGTGTAGCGGGTGCGCTTCTTTGGGTACTTTCTTGTCGCATCACAAGAAAGTACCTCGCCCGTCCGGGCGAGACCGGACATTGGCCGTTAAACAATCACTCACATTGTTACGCCCCACCACAACAATCACCCACCGTTTGAACCCGCAACATTAGCGCGCTAGGATATGCGCCTCGCATTCCCACCGCATGTTTCAACACAAACATGCATCACCTCACCGGAGGCTCCATGAAGACACTCAAACACACGCTTATCGCCTGCTGTATCGCCGCTCTGCCGCTGGCCACACCCATCGTCGCGCAAGCCGCCGCGCCTATGGCCAAGACTCAAGCGCCGGGTTACTACCGCACCATGCTCGGTGATTACGAAGTCACCGCCCTCTCGGACGGCACGGTTAATCTGCCGATGGATAAATTGCTCAAGGGCCTCGACAAGAAAGCCATCGACAAGGCGCTCGCCTATCACTACCTGAGCTCGCCGGTGGAAACTTCGGTCAATGGTTTCCTGATCAACACCGGTTCGAAGCTGATTCTCATCGATACCGGCGCTGGTGTTTTCTTCGGCCCGACGCTGGGCAAGCTGGTGGCGAATCTCAAGGCTGCGGGTTATCAACCGGATCAAGTTGACGAGATCTACATCACGCACATGCATCCCGATCATGTCGGTGGCCTCGTGTCGAACGGCCAGCGTGTGTTTCCGAATGCCGTGGTGCGCGCCGAGCAGGCTGACGCCGATTATTGGCTGAGCGCCGACAATCTGGCGAAGGCCAGCGACGACAGCAAGGCATTCTTCCAGGGCGCAATGGCATCACTCAAACCCTACATCGACGCCGGCAAGTTCCAGCCGTTCAATGGAAATGCTGATCTGGCGCCGGGCATCCGTGCCGTCATCACGCACGGCCACACGCCGGGTCACTGCGTGTACGAGGTCGAAAGCAAGGGACAGAAGATGCTCGTGATCGGTGACCTGATCCACGTAGGTTCAGTGCAATTTGATCGCCCGAAGGTGGCCATCGACTTTGACAGCGACAGCAAGACAGCCATTGCCGAACGACTCAAGGAGTTCGACGACATCGCCAAGAGCGGTGAAATTGCCGCCGCTGCGCACTTGTCATTCCCGGGTCTGGGCCACATGCAGAAGCGCGGCAGTGGTTATGAATGGATTCCGCTCAACTATCAGAGTGCACCTTGAACCTGTAATCGCTGAGCATCAACCTTCGCCATGCCAAACGGCCATCAGATTTTGATGGCCGTTTTTTTTAGCACTCACCAATGCCGATCTTCGCGGCCACAAGCGACAGTCCTAGCGCCCCCGCCGCCGCAAACCACAAGCTGGTCAGACCGATCAACGGATACATGAAGCCGCCAAGGGCAGCACCGGCGACGAGTCCGAGCCACAAATAGAGATAGCCGCCCCAGGCGATCTTGTCCTGCATCACCAGATTGCGCGCAATGCCCTGGCCAAGCTTGACCAGTGTGCCGGTCATGTAGGTCACGCCAGTAGTGACCTCACCCTTGCTCATGAACACGCAGTTCATTGCGCCCATGGCCATGGCCGTGAATGCAACGGCGGCAATGGAATGGTCATCTGCATGAAAAGCCGACGCCAGCGCGAGCAAGATCGCGACGACGAGCAAAACGATCGCGGCACGATTGCGTTTGCCGCGATGCGCGAACAACCAGCCGATCACGACGCCGACGAGAAAGGCAAAAAGCAGCCCGGCAGAAATCAGCGCGTGATGCAAATCCTCGGCGAGGCCGACACCAAGTCGCGTCGAATTGCCGCTCATGAAGGAAACGAAGAAGCCACCAAGATTGATAAACCCGAGTGCGTCGACAAAACCCGACAAGGTGGAAAGCGTGATCGCAAACAAACGCAGCTTGAGGTCGTACTTGAGCATCGCGGGTTCCTCCAAAACTGTTGGACGGTCAGGTCATTGGCTGCATCCAATATAGAAGCCCTGCCACGCCCCGAACAGTCGGCTTAACGACCGAGAGCTGCTTCTGATCGCGGCTTTGACCGGGAAGATGCACGACGGTGTGTAAGAAAGCGGCCGCACGACACGTCTAAACCAAAACCCCACTTGGAGACTCACATGACGACAGGACTGCTTCGGACACTGACGTGTTCACCCCATTTCCGCCAACCCATGTTTCGCTTGCGGGCCGGTGTATGGACCATGGCAGCAACGTTCCTGACCGCGCTCGGAATACTTCCAACAATCAGCTATTCCGCCACGGTGATGCCAACGACGCATCCGGTCGTGGTGGAACTATTCACATCGCAAGGCTGCAACTCCTGCCCGCCGGCGGATGCGCTGCTCGGCGAACTGGCCAAACAACCCGATGTGATTGCATTGGCGTATCACGTCGACTATTGGAATGACCTGGGTTGGCGCGACGTCTATTCTTTCCCGGAAGCAGCAGAGCGGCAGCGTCGCTATGCGCGCCAGCTCAATGCCTATTCGATCTTCACGCCACAGATGATGATCAATGGCCAAACCAGCGTCGTCGGCTCGCAGCGCGAGAATGTCCTCAAAGCCCTGAGCAACGCACGCACTGGTACTGCTGCAGAAATTGGCATTGATGCCGCTGTTGCAAACAGCACAACCGGACCGCGTCTCGTGGTCAACATTGCAGCGAAACCGGGCGCGCACGGCAATGCGGTGCATGGCAACGTCATTCTGGCCGGCTATCTGCCGGCTGCAGCAACGTCGGTAGAGCGCGGCGAAAACAGCGGTCGCATCCTGCGTGAGTACAACATTGTGCGTATCTTCCGCACGCTCGGCACTTGGGACGGCACAGCGGGCCGCTATACCTTTCCGATCTCCGGCTTGCCGGCAGATGTGAGTGCTGTCGCCATCCTGCTGCAGGCCGATGACAGCGGCATCATGCTCGGCGCCACCTCACTACGGCTGGACCGCTAATCGAGGACTTCCAGGTAACGCCCCAACGTTGGAGTCTCCTGTTCGAACCAGGTATTTGACGATGCAGGCGCAGGCGTATCCTGCCGATAGTGAATTTCGGCCTCGAGCGTATCTATCTCGAACAGGCGTTCACATGCAATGCCGTCGACCGTGAATACATGGCGCACTTGTCCGCTGTCAGCGAGATAATCGAAACCATCAGGCGAAAACAACGCTGTGCCCAGGCGCTGCGGAGACGTACTGAGCATGACGCGATAGTCACCGGCAGACACGCTGGTTGCGACTGAGGTTTCGAAATTGAACAATTGCTGCAGGTGTTCCGCATCCTGTGCTGCAGCGGCAGCCGATACCAGCGCCTTGAATTGCGTTCCCGTTGGCATTGGCATGCTGCGCCCCAGCGTCAACGCAGCATAGTCGCCGCAGACAATGAGTCCGCCACCTTGATGCCGAAGCTTGCCGCTGTCGACTTCGCGTTCCTCGATCAGGCGCAGGCCCACCAATGGCCCATGGTCGGAAGCCTGCAAGCGCCAATCCTCAACGTAAATATTGCTCGGACAATGTTCGATCATGCAATTGCCGGTACGGCGCAGAAACGCGGGTTCCGGCCAGCGGTTATGCAATTGCAGCGTGATGTCGGTGTCGGCCCAGCGCAAGGCGTGGCCGTCCCAATCCGAGTCGGCGCACCAACCTTCGTAATTGGCCAGGCACAACAATTCGTCGGCGCTATATTGATCCAGCGACTTGGGCCGCACTTGGTCCTGCTCCAGTGGCAAGCGCAAGTCGATGGTGAAGTTGCGGCTTTGCACCCAGCACACATGCGTGTGCAAATCCGTCATGCCGTTGGCAAAGCTGATGGAATGGCGTTTCCAGAAGCCAAGCATCCAGTCGGGCACGCTGTGATTTGCACGCCGTCCGTGACGGGCGATGAGCTCTTGCAGCGTCATGCCTGCGCTCCCGAGTCCTGTGGTTTGTGCCCAAACGAAGACAAGGCCTTGGCACCTGCAGGTAATTGCAAGCGTCCATCGGCAAGCGCCTGCTTGAGATAACTGAAGGTTTGCATGGTTTGCGCATAGAGATGTTCACCGCACACCACCGGCGCATAGCGACTGCTTTCACCGGTTTGCACAAGCGCTGGTAAAGGCGCGATCACCGTGTCGTAGTCACAGGCGCAAAACAATGGAAAGGAGTAACGCTCCTGTGTCACCTTGCGCACGCGATGCGACGTGGCGACAAAATTGCCGTTGCTGAGTACTTCCATCATGTCGCCAATATTGATGACGAACGTATCCGGCACCACCGGTGCATCAATCCATTCGCCGGCACCGTTCATCACTTCCAGGCCATCGGCCGTCGGCAGCAGGATGGTGAAGCATTCGTAATCAGTATGTGCGCCAATGCCGGGGCGATCGGCCGCCGCATCGGGGTTGTAGGGATAATGCACCAGGCGCAACTGGCTGGGCGGCGTCGTCACATGCTGTGTAAACGTGTCTTCAGGCAGATCGAGCGCGAGCGCAAAGCCTTTGAACAGCACAAGGCTGAGCGCATACACCGCGTCGTAATACGCTTTGACGTCTTCGCGAAACCCCGGAAAGGCTGACCAACGGTTGGCGCCAAGCATGGGACGGCGTTTCGCCTCGCGCGTGACAACATCCAAACCACCGAGATCGAAACCGACGTCGTAAGCCTCCTTGAGATCAGGCTTGGCCGAATAGAACTGCTCTTCGCCTTCAGGCACGTAGCCGCTGTGATTGTCGGACAGGCCGATGTAGTCACGCATCTTGTCATCAAGCGGTTGCGCAAAATAGGCCGTGGCCCGGGCAACGAGACGGTCGATCAGATGGCGCGGCACACCATGGCCGCTGATATAGAGAAAGCCAGCTTCGCGTGCGGCGCGACCGAGTATCGCGGCGGCCGATGTGCGTGTCGCAAGATCGGCTGAAAACAGGCCGCTGACATCGACCAGCGGCAATTGTTTGAAGGCGGTATGCGGTGTGGCATTCATGGAGGTCATGACGAATCCTTTCATGGCTGCCTGGCCGTCCAGGATGTTCGCGATCAAGCATCACCGCCCGGGTCGTCCCGGTTTTCTTGCATTTGCACATGGCTCAGAGCAAGGCACATGCCCACTTGCATCGCAATGCCATGGCGATACGTCGACGTGTCAAACGCCTGTGCATTTATCAAGCAACCACGGCAATTCATCTCTGCCTGTTCATCCCGTCATGACAGCCTTCACCACGCTTACATGCAGCATTACCCAGCACAAAAGCGGTGCGCATGCACCGTTACGAAGCTGAAAACGACATGTACCAGAATCCAACAAAAGCCGCAGATGCATGTTGTGGCAAGGGTTTTAGACACCAACTCGCGCTGGCACTGTTTCTGCTCTATGCCGTTCAGTATTACTAAACATAACTTTGGTAATACCAACCCCGACAAAGGAGCTCCTCATGAATCAACCTTCCCTTGGTAATACCCTGCGCGGCTTGCTGGCCAAAGTGCTGGCACCCGCCGTCCTCAGTATCGGCATGATGGGCGCCGCCCATGCCGCCGCACCGCTCAAGATCGGCTATAGCGATTGGCCGGGCTGGGTGGCTTGGCAAATCGCCATCGACAAAGGCTGGTTCAAGGAAGCCGGCGTCGACGTCCAGTTTGAATGGTTCGACTACTCCGCTTCGCTCGACGCTTTCGCTGCTGGCAAGCTTGATGCAGTCGGCATGACCAACGGCGATGCACTCGTCACCGGCTCCGGCGGCGGCAAGAGCGTGATGCTGATGATGACCGACTACTCGAACGGCAACGACACCATCACCGCCAAGCCCGGTATCAAGTCAGTCAAGGATCTGAAAGGCAAGAAGGTCGCCGTTGAAGTGGGCCTGGTTGATCACCTGTTGATCGACAACGCACTGAAAAAAGCCGGCATGAAGGAAAGCGACATCACCCTGGTGAACGCCAAGACCAATGACCTGCCGCAAGTATTCACCGCCCCGGACATCGCTGCCATCGGCGTGTGGCAACCGGTCGCCGGCGAAGCCATGAAGGCTGTGCCTGGCTCCAAGCCGATCTACACCTCGGCCGACGAACCGGGCTTGATCTACGACGTGATCGCTGCCAACCCTGGTATTGCCAAGTCGCGCAAGGCTGACTGGATGAAGGTGCTGGCCGTGTGGGACAAGGTCGTTGCCTATCTGCAGGATCCGAAGACCCACGCTGATGCAGTGAAGATCATGGCTGCACGCTCGGGTGTAACGCCAGCCGAATACGAAACCTTCGTCAACGGTACGCACTTCCTCTCCATCGCCGATGGCAAGAAGCACTACGTCAAGGGCGACGGCTTCAGCTCGATCTACGGTTCGACCAAGGTCGTGGACAAGTTCAACGTGACCAACAAGGTCTATCCGAAGTCGGAAAACGTGGACAGCTACCTCGATCCGTCGTTCACGATGGGCAAGTAAGCAGCCTGCAATCGCACTCACCGGAATCGCAACATGAACGCCATCGCACGTCGTATCGATTTTATGTCGCACAGCCCCGGCGGCCGCAAGCTGCTGACGCTTACGTCGTTTGTGTTGCCGATTCTGGTGTGGTGTTTTGTTAGTTACGTCCCCTTCGTCTGGCACCCCAAGGTGCTGGTCGAAGTGCCGGGCGGTGTCGATTATTTCCAGCCAGGCATGCTCGTCGACAAGGATGAATTCGCCGAACAGCTGAAGGAAATGAAGACGCAAGGCCTCGCGCTGCCGGAAGGCAAGCCGGCCAATCCGATTTATCTGCCGGCGCCGCATGAAGTGGCGAAAGCGCTCTACACCAGTTTCGTCACGCCGCCGCCGCAAGCCGATGCGCCGTGGCTGCATCAAAGCCTGTGGCACAGCATCCAGGTGATTTTCTGGGGCTTCGTGCTCTCCTCCATCGTTGGTGTTCCGCTCGGCGTCCTCGCCGGTACGTATGCGACGCTCGCCCGCTTGTCGGAACCCTTCATCGAATTTTTCCGCTATCTGCCGGCGCCGGCCTTCGGCGCACTCGCCATCGCCGTACTGGGCATCTACGACGGTCCCAAGATCGCGATCATCTTCATCGGCACCTTTTTCCAGCAGGTACTGATCATTGCCAACACCACGCGCAAGCTCGACGGCACCATCATCGAAGCAGCGCGAACGCTCGGCACTAGAGGCTTGCGTTTGATCACCAAAGTGGTCGTGCCCGGCATCCTGCCTGATCTCTATCGCGACCAGCGCATCCTGCTCGGCTGGGCATGGACATATCTGATCGTCGCCGAATTGATCGGCACCAGCTCGGGCATCACGCTGTTCATCACGCAGCAGGCGCGTTACCAGCACTTCGACAACGTGTACGCCGCGATCATCATCATCGGCATCATCGGCTTCGGCAGCGACCTGCTGCTGGAAAAGCTCGGACGCAAGCTGTTCCCCTGGGACCAGGCACAGAAACGAGGTTGACCCCATGACGAATTATCTCGATCAATCTCCGGCTGTACGCGAACGCTTCGATCGCATCAAGCAACGTGACGTGATTCTCGAAGTAAAGCATCTGCACAAGCGTTATCAATCGCCGCAAGGCGAAACCGAAGCGCTACGCGACATCAACTTCAAAGTGCATCGCCGCGAATTCGTCTGCGTGATCGGTGCCTCCGGCTGCGGCAAGTCGACATTGATCCGCACGCTGGCCGGCCTCGAAAAGCAAACCTCGGGTGAAGTACTGCTCGACGGCAAGCCTGTCGAAGGTCCAGGTCGCGACCGCGGCATGGTGTTCCAGGGCTATTCATTGTTCCCGTGGCTGACGGTCAAGAAGAACGTCATGTTCGGCCCGCAGATGAGCGGCTTCGGTTTCGACGCCGCCGAGCGCGATGCGCGCCAATGGATCGATCTGGTCGGTCTGTCCAAATTCGAAAACTCGTATCCACATCAATTGTCCGGCGGTATGCGCCAACGCGTCGCCATTGCGCGTGCGCTGGTGAACCAGCCGCGCATCCTGCTGATGGACGAACCCTTCGGCGCGCTCGACGCACAGACGCGCTGCAAGATGCAAAGCCACTTGCTCGACATCTGGCGCAACATCGACATCACGGTTTTCTTTATCACGCACGACCTAGATGAAGCTATCTATCTGGCCGACCGCATTCTCGTATTGAAACCGCATCCTGGCGAAGTACAGGAAATCATCGAAGTACCGGTGCCGCGTCCGCGCTCGTCGGAGCAATTCAGCAGCCCTGAGTTCGTCGCGACCAAGAAACGTCTCGACGACCTGATTCATCCGCCCGTCGACCCGAACTCGGCCGAAGCGCACGACGACGACACAATGAAGAAAAGCCTCTTCCGCATGACCGACGTGATGGACAGCGTGGAGTGAGTGAGCACATGAGCACACTCTGGCAAGACCTCACTTGGCAAGAGCTTCCGTCTTTATTGGCGGATTGCGGCAACGCCGCCATCCTGCCGGTCGGGGCGACAGAACAGCACGGGCCGCACTTGGGCAATGGCGTCGATTTCATCATTGCCGAGAAGCTCTGCGCCGAGGTTTCCACACGCACCGGCGTGCCGATGCTACCGACGCTGCCCTACGGTTGCTCGCTCGGCCATAGCCGTCGCTGGCCGGGAACAATAGCCTTGAGCCCTGTGTTGTTGATCGAACTGGTCAAGCAGATCGGCGACTGGGCCTATCACTCCGGCGTGCGCCGCCTGTTCATCGTCAACGCGCACGTCACCAATGCTGCACCGCTGCGCTGCGCGCTGGAAATGCTGCGCGCCGAACACGACGACCTGATGGTGGCAGTCATCAACACGGCCACGCTGTCGCCGCGCATCCAGGCAGCGCATGCGTCAGATGCGGCCGACTGGCACGCCAACGACGCCGAAACCTCGGTGATGATGGCCATTGCCCCCGAAGGCGTACGTCCCGAAAAATTCGCCGAAGCCGATGACCCAGATCGCACCTGCGGCTGCGTCTTCGCGCACCCGGTCAATCGCACTAGCCTCAACGGCGTCACGGGAAAACCCAGTCTCGCCACGCGCGACAAGGGCGCACAACTGTTCGACTGGCTGGTCGAAGACCTGAGTTCATTAGTGATTACCGGCCGCAGTGAATTACCGCCGTTGCCGCGCTCCTATTACAGCCCCTACACCGATAACGCCTCTGAAGCCGACAGTCTCTGAATTTCATCGTCAAAGACTCAAACAACTCACAGAAACTTTTTATCGCTTGTAGAGGACATCATGAACATTGCTCAGCCGTTTGACATTACCCAAACATCTACCACCGACATCGCGCAACTCCAGAAGGAACTGGAAAGCAAAGGCGTCAAATACTGCATCGGCGCCTACGTCGACATTCACGGCGTACCCAAGGCCAAGGTCGTGCCGATCTCGCACATCAAGCACATGGCGCACGGATCGGAACGCTACACCGGCTACGCGCTCGACGGTCTCGGCCAGATGCCGAACGAAGACGAATTGACCTCGATCCCCGACTTCAGCCGCATGGTGCAATTGCCGTGGGAACCGAAGATCGCGTGGATTCCTGCCGACAACCATTTCCAAGGCAAGCCGTATCCGCTCAATACGCGCGTGGCCTTGCAGCAGCAACTCGCCGAAGCGGCAAAATTGGGTTTCGGCATGAATCTCGGCATTGAGTGCGAGGTGTACCTGCTGAAGCAGGATGAACAAGGCAAGTTGTCGGTGCCAGACGCGGAAGACAAGCTGACCAAGCCTTGTTACGACGTGCGCGGTTTCACCAACAGCTTTGAATGGCTGGACAAGGTGGCGACGGCGATGGATACGCTGGGCTGGGATCTCTACTCCTTCGACCACGAAGACGCCAACGGCCAGTTCGAATTCGACTTCCAGTATTCGGACGCATTGACGACCTGCGACCGCCTCACCTTCTTCCGTTTCATGGCAAAGCACTATGCGCGCGAGCAAGGTTTGCTGGCGACGATGATGCCCAAGCCTTTCGCCGACAAGACCGGCAATGGCGCCCACTTCAACATGTCGCTCTACGATTTGAAGAGCGGCGCCAACCTGTTCGCCTGTGATCCGAAAGACGATCCGCACGGCATTGGCCTCACGCAGCTCGGCTACCATTTCATCGGCGGCATCCTCAAGCACGGTCGCGCCCTCTGTGCCGTATTCGCGCCAACGGTAAACAGTTACAAGCGCCTCGTGCGTCGCGGTGCCATGAGCTACTTTTCGTGGGCGCCGGTGTTCAACTCCTGGGGGTCGAACAACCGTACCAACTCAGTCCGCGTACCGTCGGGCGGCGGCCGCTGCGAATCGCGCAATGCCGACGGTGCAGTCAATCCTTACCTCGCCGCGACGCTGGTACTCGCTGCCGGCCTTGAAGGCATCCGCGAAAAGCTCGACCCAGGCAAACCCAACGAGGACAACCTCTACGCAATTTCCGAAGAGGAACGTCGCGAGCGCGGCATTCAATTCCTGCCGCAGAACCTGCAGGAAGCCGTAGCTGCCTTTGCCTCCGATCCGCTGGTCGAGAAAACGCTGGGCAAGGGTCTCCGCGATGAATTCATTCGCTACAAAAATGAAGAGTGGGAGGGCTACCACCTCGCCGTCAGCGAATGGGAAACCGAACGTTACAGCTACATGTTCTGACCATGGACCGCAAAACCGCGCTCAATCGCAAGCCGCTTGAAAAGACCGTCGAGAAGGTCAGCACGCTGGTCAGTCGCATCAGCGTGTCGCTGCCACCGACACTGCTGGAGGAGCTCGACCACATGGTCGAGCACCGCGGCTACGACAGTCGTTCTCAGGCGATTGGCGACATGGTCAATTACCAGCTCGGCGAATACAAGCGCGAGCTTGGTAACGACGTGATGGTGGGCACGCTGACGCTGCTCTACGACCGTACCGTGCGCGGTTTGCAAAAAAGTCTGGCCGACCTGCAGTACAAGCACATCGATGAAGTGATCAGTTCGCTGCACGTGCATCTCTCGCACGACCAGATCATGGAAGTGATTTTGCTGCAGGGTCCGGCGCACTATCTGCAACAGATCGCCAACGAAATGACGTCGCAGCGCGGCGTCCTCACCGGCCACCTGCAGTTGATGGCCGCGGCGATTCCGCAAATCCACAAAGCAAAAGAAGATTGATCATGACAACGAATATTCCCGCCGGAAAATTGCGTTGGGAACAACTGATTCCCGCCGGTACGCACTGGTCCGGATTGGTTCGCCGCGGCACCGTGCTGCGTTTCACCGACATTGAAGGCGGCGCTAACTGCTCGCTCATGTTCTTTAATCCAGAAGACAAGCTTGAGCGCTACAACATGCCCGACACGCTCAAGGCGCAGCACACTGCATTGTTGTCGCGTGGACACTGCTTGTACTCCGACATGGGTCGCATCTTCGCCTCTATTGTCGAAGATACGGTCGGCTGGCACGACAGCTTCTGCGGCGTCTCCGATGCCGCCATGGTGAAAGCGAAATACGGCGAGAGCCATTACCAGCAAGCGCAAAACGCCATGCTGCGCAACGGCCGAGATTCACTGCTGATCGAGCTTGGCAAATACGGCCTTGGCCCGCGTGACCTCGGACCGACCATCAATCTGTTCAGCAAGATCGCCGCCGATGCAGAAGGCAAGCTGAGCTACGTTGCCGGCAACAGCAAGGTCGGCGATCACGTCGACCTGCGCTTCGAAATGAATACGCTCGTCTGCCTCAGTACGGCGCCCCACCCCTTGAACAGCAGTGCGACATACGACGCCAAGCCTGTGATGATCAGCGCCTATGCGGCTGATCCGGTCGGCGGCGACGATTACTGCCGCAACTTCCGCCCGGAAAATCAGCGCGGCTTTACCAACACCGAACGTTACGTAGGACTGTAATCATGGCCCTGCTCGAAAGCACACTAGCCCCCAAAGACGCCGTCATCAGCGAGGTCTGTCTCGCCGGCGAACCTTGGATCAAGACGATCAAGAAGGGTCAGACCTTCCGTATCCTCGACCTCGAAGGCAACCAGGCCGTTGACACACTGTTCTATTCGGCAACGAACCCGGAAGAACGCTACTCGGCCACCGACACTATCGTGCGGCAAGGTGCAATCTACCTGACCGTCGGCTCCACGTTGTACTCGAACGAAGGCAATCCGATGCTGACCATCGTCGCCGACACGTGCGGTCGTCACGACACGCTCGGCGGTGCCTGCGCATCGGAAAGCAACACGGTGCGCTATTCACTCGACAAGCGCTACATGCACAGCTGTCGCGACAATTTTCTCGGTGGACTCGCGCATTGCGATTGTCATGATCACGGCGCAGCCAAGCTCGGTCTCGGCAAGCGTGATCTCGCACCCAACATCAATTTCTTCATGAACGTGCCGGTCACGCCGGAAGGCGGTCTGACGTTTGCCGACGGCATTTCTGCGCCGGGCAAGTATGTCGAGATGAAGGCGGAAATGGATGTCGTCTGCCTGATTTCGAATTGCCCGCAACTCAACAATCCATGTAACGGCTACAACCCGACGCCGGTGCAGTTATTGATCTGGAACTGATCAGTTCGAATTGAGTACAACACCATCCGGGACGGCCCGGAGCGGCAAGAAAATCAACGGGACGACCCGTGTCAGGAGACAACATGTTCAAGAAGGTCCTGATCGCCAATCGCGGAGCCATCGCCTGCCGCATCCAGCGCACACTGAAGAAGCTCGGCGTCGCTTCGGTGGCTGTGTATTCGGAAGCCGATGCCAACGCGCGTCATGTGCTCGAAGCCGACGAAGCTATTCTGCTCGGCCCCGCACCTGCAGCAGAAAGTTATCTGCGCGCTGACAAGATTTTGTCCGAGGCGAAGCGTCTCGGCGTTGAAGCCATTCATCCCGGCTACGGTTTCCTGTCCGAGAATCCGGACTTTGCCGATGCGTGCGAAAAAGCCGGCATCGCTTTCATCGGCCCCAACGCAGCGCAGATGCGTGCCTTCGGCCTGAAGCACACCGCACGTGAGCTGGCCGAGCAAAACAATGTGCCGTTGCTGCCGGGCTCCGGCCTTTTGTCGGACGTGAATCATGCTGCTGCCGAGGCAAAGCGCATCGGCTATCCAGTCATGCTGAAGAGCACCGCCGGCGGCGGTGGTATCGGCATGCGTCTGATCTGGAGTGAGAACGAACTGGCCGAGGCCTTTGCTTCCGTCGACCGCCTCGCCCGCGCCAACTTCAAGGAAGCCGGTTTGTTCCTTGAAAAATACGTCGAACAGGCACGTCACATCGAAGTGCAATTGTTCGGCGACGGCAAGGGCGAAGTCATCGCACTGGGCGAACGCGACTGTTCGGTGCAGCGCCGCAACCAGAAGGTGATCGAGGAAACCCCAGCACCGGGTCTCAGCGCAGCACAACGCAAAAAATTACTCGACGTTGCGGTCAAGCTCGGCAAGGCAGTCAACTATCGTTCGGCCGGGACTGTTGAATTCGTCTATGACGCCGCCAGCGGCGAGTTCTACTTCCTGGAAGTGAACACGCGCCTGCAGGTCGAGCACGGCGTTACCGAGCAATGCACCGGCGTTGATCTGGTCGAATGGATGGTGCGCCTGTCTGCGGGCGATCTGCCCCCACTCACCAGCTTCAACATCCAGCCCAAGGGTGCATCGATCCAGGTTCGCCTGTACGCCGAAGACCCGAACAAGAATTTCCAGCCGTCGGCCGGCCTGTTGACCGCCGTCAATTTCGCCGACGACATTCGCGTCGACAGTTGGGTCGTCGCCGGTACCAGCGTGCCGCCCAACTACGACCCGATGCTGGCCAAGCTGATCTCGTATGCGCCGACACGCGAAGCGGCACGCAAGAAACTGATCGCTGCGCTCGAAGCCAGCGAAGTAGCAGGCATCGAAACCAACCGCGCTTATCTGGCGCAAATTCTTGCTTACCCGACGTTCATCGAAGGCAAGCAAACGACACGCATGCTGAATGCGTTTGCATATCGTCCGGCCACCATCGATGTGCTCGAACCCGGCGTGCAGTCGAGCATTCAGGACTGGCCAGGCCGTACCGGTTACTGGGACATTGGCGTACCGCCTTCAGGGCCGATGGACAACCTGTCGATGCGGATCGCCAATCGCCTTGTTGGCAATGAACCTGGTACCGCCGCATTGGAACTCACCGCCACCGGCCCGACGCTCAAGTTCAATTGCGACAGCGTCATCGCCATCACTGGTGCGCAAATGAAGGCAACACTTGACGGCCAGGTGCTCGCCTATCATCAAGCGCATGCAATCAAGGCCGGCAGCGTGCTCAAGCTCGGCGCCATCGTCGGTGCCGGCCTGCGCACCTATCTCGCCGTGCAGGGCGGCTTCAAGGTGCCCGACTATCTGGGCTCGAAGTCGACATTCACGCTTGGCCAGTTCGGCGGTCACGGTGGTCGCACCCTGCGCACGGGCGACGTGCTCAATGTAAGGCCGGTGCATCCCGACAATTTTGCGAATGCGATTCACCGCAAGCCATTGCCGACGAAGCTGCAACCCGCTTTTGCTGATGATGTGGCCCGCGAATGGAAAATCGGCGTGCTCTATGGCCCGCACGGTGCACCGGATTTTTTCACTGACGAAGACATCGATATTTTCTTCGCCACCGATTGGGAAATCCACTACAACTCCTCGCGCACCGGCGTGCGCCTGATCGGCCCCAAGCCGCACTGGGCGCGTAGCGACGGTGGCGAGGCGGGTTTACATCCGTCCAACATCCACGACAACGCTTATGCCATCGGCGCAGTCGACTTCACCGGCGACATGCCGGTGATTCTCGGGCCTGACGGCCCCAGCCTCGGCGGCTTCGTCTGCCCGGCCACCATCGTGCAAGCTGAACTGTGGAAGATGGG
>DATJJR010000095.1:0-11574 GCA_035492055.1 Rhodocyclaceae bacterium
AACCAGTCATCTCGGAAGGTTTTGCCCTTGGCATCGAACACCACGGCACGATATTCCGCTGGTTGTTCGGCCAGCAGACGGCGTAGCATATTGAGTACTCCGTAAATCGCACCCGTGGGTTCGCCTGCCGCATTTCGCAGATCGGGCAAGGCATGGAAGGCGCGATAAAGGTAGGACGAACCGTCGACCAGAAGCAAAGAGGACATACAGGGATATGAATACGAAGAGCAAGCTGCCGAAAATCGAAGCCCCCGAATTTTCCGAAAAATCAGCCAGCGGAAACGAGGCATGGAAGGTGCTCGGCATTATGTCAGAGTTCGTCGAGGCCACTGCGCGGTTGCGCGACCTCCGCCCTGCTGTCAGCATCTTCGGCAGCGCCCGCACGCCACAGGATCATCCGGTTTACGCACTCACGGAAACCATCGCGCGCAAATTATCGGATGCCGGCTTCACGGTCATTTCCGGCGGCGGTCCCGGTGTCATGGAAGCCGCCAACAAGGGCGCCTTTTTCGGCAAAAGCCCGGCGGTCGGCCTCAACATCGAATTGCCGATGGAACAGCACAACAATCCGTACCAGAACATCTCGCAAACCTTCCGCCATTTTTTCCCGCGCAAATACATGTTTGTGCGGCTCGCTTCGGCGTATGTCGTGATGCCCGGTGGCTTCGGCACGCTCGACGAGCTGATGGAGGCACTCACGCTCATCCAGACCAACAAGAGCCCGCGCATGCCCATCATTCTTGTCGGCACAAAATTTTGGGCTGGCCTGCTCGACTGGTTCCGCGCCCGTTTGCTTGAAGACAAGCTCATCAACCCGGAAGACATGGATCTGATGCAGGTGCTGGATGAGCCGGACGATATCGTCAATGCCATCTTCGCCCACTACGAGCACACCAGCTTCACACCGGTGGGATCGGCGCACGAGCTGCTGCTGAACCTCTGATTTGTCGAAGATTTGCTAAAATAGCCGGTTCCAGACAAGGATCTGACCCATGCGTCGTTTACTACCTGCCCTGCTTGTCGTTGCCGCATGCCGCGTGTTCGCAGCGGATTCCGCTCCGCCGCCCGGCTCGCAGCCATTGCCAGAGGCACCGCCGCCACCGCCTGGCGTCATTGACGCGCCCGACGAGCCGCAAGTAACGATCAAGAAAAAGGGTGAAGACAAGGTCGAGGAATATCGTGTCAACGGCAGGCTTTACATGATCAAGGTCACACCGCCGAGCGGGATTCCTTACTATCTGGTTGATGATCAAGGCAACGGCGTCTGGACGCGCCGCGATCCGGCCGACTCCGGCATGCATGTACCGATGTGGGTCATCAAATCGTTTTAATTTCCACTGAATTTTTACCGAGCGCGGCGGCCTCCATTCCCGCCACCAAATCATCATGACAGCATCCAAACTTCTGACGCCTCCCAGCAAAATTCACTCGTTCCACCCGCCGATGCGCACGCTGATGGGCCCTGGTCCGTCGGAAATGCATCCGCGTGTCATCGCCGCCATGGGCCAACCTGTCATGGGTTACCTTGATCCAATCTTCGTGCAGATGATGGACGAGCTGAAGTCGCTGTTGCGTTACGCCTACCAAACCAAGAACGCATTGACCTTCCCGGTTTCCGGCCCAGGCTCCGTCGGCATGGAGACGTGTTTTGTAAACCTGGTTGAAAATGGCGACAAGGTTATCGTCTGCCGCAACGGCGTGTTCGGCGGCCGCATGATCGAGAATGTCGAACGCTGCGGCGGTGTTCCTGTCGTCATTGACGACACTTGGGGCGAACCGGTCACACCGCAGAAGGTTGAAGACGCTTTCAAGGCACATCCCGATGCCAAGATACTTGCCTTCGTGCACGCCGAAACTTCCACCGGCGCACAGTCTGACGCCAAAACACTGGTTGAAATCGCACACCGTCACGGCGCGCTAACGATCGTCGATGCCGTCACCTCGCTCGGCGGCACGCCGGTGCTGGTCGACGAATGGGAAATCGACGCCATCTATTCCGCCAGCCAGAAATGCCTGTCATGCACACCGGGCCTGTCGCCGGTGTCGTTCTCCGAGCGCGCAATTGAACGCGTCAAGAGCCGCACGACCAAGGTCGAGAGCTGGTTCATGGATTTGAATCTGGTGCTCGAATACTGGGGCAATACCAAGCGCACATATCACCACACTGCGCCGGGCAATAGCTTGTACGGCCTGCACGAATCGTTGCTGCTGCTGCGCGAGGAAGGTCTCGAAAACTCTTGGGCACGTCACAAGCGCCACTCGATTGCTCTCAAGGCCGGTCTGGAAAGCATGGGCCTGAAGGCTGTCGTCCGCGAGGAGGCTGCACTGCCGCAAATGAACGCCGTGTATGTGCCCGAAGGCATTGCCGAAGCGGAAGTACGCAAGACGCTGCTCGACGAATTCAACCTTGAAATCGGCGCCGGTCTCGGCCCGCTCGCTGGCAAGATCTGGCGTTTCGGCTTGATGGGTTATTCCTGCAAGCCGGAAAACGTCATGTTGTCCTTGTCTGCACTGGGTTCGGTTCTGTCAGACAAGGGCTACGCGGTCGAAGTCGGCCACGCCGAAGCTGCCGCACACCAGGCCTACGCCACCATGCACGCAGCCGAAGCCAAGGCCAAAGCTGCGCGTGCCCGCAAGATTGCCTGACTGGAAAGTGAACAACGTTGATTTGGCGCAAGAAAGCAACGGCGACGGCTGCTCCCTGTCGCTGCTTTGTCTTTCAACGCTACCGTTTCCTTTACAATCGAAGCACCCCATCGTTGACAGGATTCATCGCATGAAACTCAAATCGATTGCCGCCGCGCTTCTGCTGCTGGTCGGCGTTCCCGCTGCAAGCTTTGCTGGTGACGCCAGCTTTGCACCCGACTCCTACTCTGCCGAAGTCGGTACCGGCAACAGTACGCAAATCGCCCGCGTCGGCGCCCAATGGAAATGGGGGCAGAATTGGCGCTGGTGGGAGTCGAACGGCACCCACATCGGCGGTTACTGGGATGCATCCTATGCATACTGGCGCGGCAATCGCTTCAACAATACTGATGCTTCCCAGCACATCAATGACTTTGGCATCACGCCGGTGTTTCGCTTTCAACGTGACAGCCTGACCGGTCCCTATGCCGAAGCTGGCGTTGGCGCACATTACCTGGATGACCTCTACAGCAATGCCGGTCGTCGTCTGTCGACTCGCTTCGAATTCGGCGATCACATCGGTTTTGGCTACGTCTTCCAGAACAAGCTGGATCTCGGTATTCGCCTGCAGCATTTCTCGAACGGCGGCATCAAGGAGCCGAATAACGGTGTCAACTACGCCGTGTTGCGTGTCGCCTATCCGTTCTGAGACATAGCAAGCTCCAGTTAAAAAAGCGCTCTCTGGAGCGCTTTTTTCATGTCCCACCAAGGTGGTGACAATAAAAAAGCCGCTGATCTGTCAGCGGCTTTTTCTTTGGCAACCTTGCCTGCTTAATGATCAGCAGCAGGATGATCGGCCATGTACTGGCGCAACTGAATCAACGGCAGGACGACGTCTATGGTCGGGGTCGGCACTTCAGCCAAGCGGCCCATTTCCTGAACCACGGTGACAAGCGGATCGATTTCCATCGGACGGCAGCGCTCCAGGTCCTGCAGCATCGAGGTCTTGTGCGCACCGACCTTGACCGCACCATTGATGCGGCGCTCGACATCGACGTGGAATTTCACGCCCAGCTTCTCGCCAATGGCCTGGCCTTCCAGCATCATGGCCTTGGACACGGCACGGGTGCCAGGATTGGTGCCGATGATGTCCAGCGTGGCATGCGTCAGCGCGCTAATCGGGTTGAAGCACAGGTTGCCCCAGAGCTTGAGCCACAGTTCGTCACGGATAGTCACGCCATCACGCAGCGACGGATCAAGGTCGGCCTTGACGAACAGCTCCTTCAGCGCCTTCAGGCGCGGGGTATCTTCATCGGACGGCTCACCCAACGGAAACTTGTTGCCGTAAATGTGCTGGATCACACCCGGTTCAACTACTTCGGCAGCTGGATAAACAATGCAGCCGATGGCGCGCTCCGGACCGAGCTCCTTCCACTGGCGGCCTTCCGGATCGATGGTCTCGAGAATGCTGTTCTCCAGCTTGCCGCCGTGCTTGTAGAAGTACCAGTAGGGAATACCATTGATCGCCGGGATGATCATCGTGTCCGGGCCAAGCAGCGGCTTCATGGCATCGATGATGTTGGGAATGGCATTGCCCTTGAGGGCGATGATCACGACATCCTGAACACCGACTTCCTTGGGGTCGTTGGTAGCATGAATCTTGGCAACGCGCTCCTCTTCAACGCCTTCGGCATTCTTGATACGCAGCTTGACGCCATTCTTCTGCATGGCTTCAAGGTGCGGGCCACGGGCGATCAAGCTGACGTCAGCGCCAGCCAAAGCCAGCTGGACGCCCATGTAGCCGCCGATGGCACCGGCGCCATAGATACAAACCTTCATGGAGATTCCTTTAAAAGTTGAACGATCGCTTTACCGTGGCACGTGACAAGACAACACGGCTGACGACCATGGGATTGAGAATTTTTTGGGTCTTTTTTTATACCACAGATGCCACTCCATTTCCCATAATCATGGGCGGGTTTTTCTTGCTGCAGCGCAACGTAAAGGACCGTGGCACAGCTTGTCTGACAAGTATTTCCTGGCGCTGTACGGCCCACTACAATAAGCATCCGGTACTCATGGAAACCATGATGAAACAGGTCGAATACACAGCGGGCGGTGCGGAAAATCTGAGCATCGCAAACGCAGAAAAACCCACGCCGAAAAATGGTGAAATCTTGATCGAGGTCGCCTATGCAGGCGTGAACGGCCCCGACCTCGTGCAACGACGTGGCCACTATCCGCCGCCGCCGGATGCATCACCCATTTTGGGACTCGAGGTCTCCGGTCATGTTGCGGCGCTCGGTGAGGGCGTAAGCGAATGGCGGCTCGGCGATGCTGTCACCGCACTCGTTCCTGGCGGAGGCTACGCGGAATACTGCACAACGCCCGCCAGCCACGCTTTGCCGATACCAACAAACATGAGTCTTGCCGATGCCGCGGGCTTGCCTGAGACCTGGTTCACGGCATGGACGAATCTGGTCGACATGGGTCATATCAAGGCCGGCGACCACGTGCTTGTTCACGGTGGCGCTGGTGGCATCGGCATCGCAGCCATCCAGATTGCACGACATGTTGGTGCACATATCTTCGCAACCGAAAGCACGGAAGAGAAGGTCGCGTTCTGCCGTGACATCGGTGCGCACGTTGCCATCAATGGTCGCGCACAGGATTTCGCTGACGTCATCAAAGGCGAGACAGGCAAACGTGGGCTCGACATCGTGCTCGACATTCTTGGCGGCGCCACATTGCCCAAAAGCCTGAACCTTTTGCGGCGCGAAGGTCGTCTACTCATCATTGCCTTTAACCTTGGCAGCAAGATTGAGCTCGACCTAATGCCGGTTTTGACACGACGCTTGACGCTTGCCGGTTCGACTTTGCGCGCACGTTCCGATCAGGAAAGAACTGCGATCCGAGATGCATTGCTTAAACATCTGTGGCCAGCATTCGCAATCGGCACACTGAAAACACACACGCATGCGGTACTGCCATTGGCAGAAGTCGCTGACGCACATCGGCTGATGGAGTCAGGGTCACACAGCGGCAAAATCATCCTGCAAGTACGCTGATAACCGCCAATGTAAAAGGGCTCCCGAAGGAGCCCTTTTACCAAGCAAAACCAGACGAGACCTCAGGTTCAGTCGACCTTGGCAATGTGCAGCAGGTTGGTCGTGCCCGACATGCCAAACGGCAGGCCAGCGATGATCACAACCTGATCCCCTTGCTTGGCAAAACCTTCGGTCTTGGCGGCAGAGCAGCCCAGTTCAACCATTTGTTGCACGCGGTCGATTTCCTGACCCGGCAGCGGATGCACGCCCCAGCAGAAAGTCAGACGGCGCGCGGTCTTGATGTCGGGCGTCAGGGCGACAATCGGGGTCGCCGGACGTTCACGTGCAGCACGCAACGCAGTGAAACCCGAAGAGGTATAGGTGATGGTCGCAGCCGGACGGATCAGACTGGTGATTTCACCCAGAGCACCACAGACAGCATCTGGCACGGTAGCTTCCGGCGGGGTACGGGCTGCATCCACGTTCTTTTGGTAGACCGGGTCTTGTTCAACACGCTTGATGATGCGATCCATCATGGCGATGGCCTCAACCGGGAAGTTGCCTGAGGCGGATTCGGCCGACAACATGACGGTGTCCGAACCTTCGTAGATGGCGGTCGCAACATCGGAGGCTTCGGCGCGGGTCGGTACCGGCGAGCTGATCATCGATTCCAGCATCTGCGTGGCGATGACGACCGGCTTGCCGAGGCGGCGACAGGTCGACACCATGCGACGCTGCATTTCCGGCACGTATTCCGGCGGCATTTCGACACCGAGGTCGCCACGGGCAACCATGATGCCGTCGCACAGGCGGGTGATTTCTTCGAGGTGGTCCATCGCCATCGGCTTCTCAAGCTTGGCCATGATCCAGGCGCGGTCGCCAATGATCTCGCGCGCTTCGATGATGTCTTCCGGACGTTGCACAAAGGACAGCGCAACCCAATCCACGCCCAGGCCCAGCGCGTAGTCGAGGTCGGTACGATCTTTCGGGGTCAGCGGCGAGATCGGTAGCACGGCATCAGGGACGTTCACGCCCTTACGATCAGAGATCGAGCCGGCCACGACAACGGTGGTTTCAGCGAAATCAGGGCCACACTTGTCGACCAGCACGCGCACCTTGCCGTCATCGACAAGCAGGTTGGTGCCCGGCTTGATGGCCGCGAAGATTTCCGGGTGCTTAAGCATGACGCGGGTCTGATCGCCCGGCTTGTCAGTCATGTCGAAACGGAACTTGTCGCCGACCTTGAGCTGGATCTTGCCTTCGGCGAAGGTACCAACGCGCAGCTTCGGGCCTTGCAGGTCGAGCAGCACACCGATCGGACGGCCGACTTCCTTTTCCACTTCGCGGATGGTATTCAGGCGCTCGGTATGATCGGCATGCGTGCCGTGGCTGAAATTCAGACGAAAAACGTCGGCACCGGCGAGAAACAGCTCCTTGATTTTTTCCTTGCTGGAACTGGCTGGGCCGAGGGTGGCGATAATTTTTGCATTACGCAAACGGCGAGTCATTGGGTGTTTCCTCCTTGATTTATCTTGTCTTCGTCGTCTTACTTGCCGGCCGTAATCAGAATGGCGCGGAAGTCGTTGACGTTGGTACGAGTAGGGCCAGTGACGATGAGGTCGTCAATGGCCTTGAAGAAGTTGTAGCCGTCATTGTTGGCCAGCATATGCTTGGCGACGACGCCCTTGGCCTCGGCGCGCGCCAGGCTATCGGGTGTCAGCACTGCGCCCGCGTTGTCCTCAGTGCCGTCGATACCATCGGTATCACAAGCGAGCGCAAAAACATTGGGCATACCGTCAAGCGCCACGCCCAGTGCCAACAGAAATTCGGCATCGCGACCGCCGCGGCCGTTGCCGCGCACGGTGACGGTGGTTTCGCCGCCAGACAAAATCACGCACGGAACCTTGGCCGGTTGTGCATGGCTGACGATCTGACGAGCAATGGACGCATGCACCAGCGCAACATCGCGCGATTCACCTTCGATGCTGTCGCCCAACACGACAGTGTTGAGACCCATTGCTTCAGCCTCCTTCACAGCAGCTTGCAACGAGTCTTGCGCCGTCGCGATGACGGTGGTCGTGACGCGTGCCAGACGTGGATCGCCGGGCTTCGGTGTCTCATCCTTGGCCGCCTTCAAATGCGCAATGGCGGCAGCAGGTTCGGTAATGTCGTATTTGTTCAGAATCGCCAGCGCGTCGGCAAACGTGGTTGCATCAGCCACCGTCGGGCCGGACGCCACCACGGACGGATCGTCGCCCGGCACGTCGGAAATCACCAGCGACACGACTTGCGCCGGCGCACACGCAGCCGCAAGACGGCCGCCCTTGATGGCCGACAAATGCTTGCGCACACAATTCATTTCGGAGATGTTCGCACCGGACTTGAGCAGCGCCTTGTTCACGGCCTGCTTGTCGGCCAACGTCAGGCCTTCAGCCGGTAACGCCAAGAGCGCAGAACCACCGCCGGAAATCAGGCACAGCACCAAATCGTCTGCAGTAAGTCCTTGTACCAGTTCCCACATACGGCCGGCAGCAGCACGACCGGCAGCATCCGGAACAGGATGGGCAGCTTCAACAACCTCAATATGCTTGGTCGGCGCACCATGTTCATAACGCGTCACGACAAGACCGGAGATGGGGCCATCCCAAGCAGCTTCGACAGCGGCGGCCATTGAGGCTGCAGCCTTGCCAGCACCGATGACGATCGTACGGCCCTTGGGCTTCGCCGGCAGGTACTTGGCCAGATTTTCGGCGGGGAGTGCTGCACCGACGGCAGCCTTGAAAAGGCGGGAAAGGATGTCGCGGGGTTGAAGTGTCGTCATGGAAATACGAACAGATAGGAAATCGGGATGCTCAGCTGAGGCAATGAAAAAGCGCCCGGTTGTCTGGCAACGGGGCGCCGGATTCGGCGGTGCTGACGACATGTAACGCCACAAAAGAAGGCGATGCGCGATGCAGTAAGCGATGCGGAATCAGCCGCTCACTCCCCAGGTTACGGCCCTAAAGGAATGCTTGACATTGTCGCATGGCCCCAACAATATGGCAAGGTTCCGCCCGTCCCGAGGCGATCTGCAAAATTGTCGCAAATCATTAAAACAAACTTCAATCTGGAATTGCGAGGAGAGAGCATGTCAGAGGCGCAGCACCAGCCATCCGTTGTTCTGAACACCCCTTGGATTCAACTCCTGCTCGGCATCGTCTGCATGGCAACGGTGGCAAACCTGCAGTACGCATGGCCGCTGTTCCGCGAGCCCATCGCCCATGTATTCAACTGGGATCTGCCGGCAATCGAGGTTTCGTTCACCATCTTTCTTGTTATCCAGACGTGGTTCGTTCCTCTTGAAGGTTGGCTCGTAGACAAATACGGCCCGCGCCCGATCGTTGTCGTAGGCGGCCTGCTGTGTGGCATTTCGTGGGCGCTCTACGCCAGCACCAGTTCCCTCGCTGAGCTCTACCTAGCCGCAACCGTTGGTGGCCTTGGCGCTGGTTGTGTTTACGGCGCCACTGTGGGTAACGCATTGAAATGGTTTCCGACCCGACGCGGCCTCGCAGTCGGCCTCACTGCCGCAGGTTACGGCGCAGGTGCGGCACTCACCGTCGGCCCCATCGCGGCATACATCAAGAGTAACGGCTTTCAGGATGCATTCCTGCATTTTGGTGCAGTTCAAGGGGTGATCGTGATCGTGATCGGCTTTTTGCTGGCACGTCCCACCATGGACATCGAAGCCCAAAAGCCCGTGCTTGCCGGCGCAACCGAATACAATGCACGCCCGATGGAAGTCCTGCGTGAACCGACCTTCTGGATGATGTATCTGATGTTCACGCTGATGGTTGCAGCCGGCACCATCGTGACCGGACAACTCGGCGCCCTTGCCAAGGAATACGGCATCGGCAAGGCTACGGAAATTCCCGTACTCACCTTTCTGACCTTTACGCTGGCACAGGATATTGGTCGCGTCATGAATGGCCTCACCCGCCCAATCTTTGGCAGCATTTCTGATCGCTGGGGGCGCGAAAACACCATGTTCGCCGCCTTCTTGCTGTTTTCCGTATCAATTGCCTTAATGGCGACACTCGGGCATTCGGCGCTGATTTTCGTATTGATGCTGGTACTGATTCCGCTGCTTTGGGGTGAGGTCTATTCGCTTTTCCCGGCTACGTGCGCCGATAGCTTTGGCCACCGCTACGCTGCGACAAACGCTGGGATTCTCTATACAGCCAAGGGAACAGCCAACCTCTTGGTCCCCTTTGGTCCGGCCATTATTCTGGCAACCGGTGAATACACGCCGCTACTGTATTTCATCGCCGCCATCAGCCTGATTGCAGCCGCTTTGGCCCTGTGGGTTTTGAAGCCGATGCGGCTCAATCTCCAAAAGAAGTTTGATGCACTATTTGCCGCTGGCAAGGGTCACTAGCCGTATAACTAAAGGTACAATGCGCGGATTTTTCCGAATTAGGAAATGGAGTCCGCAGATTGCGGGGGATGGCGATGCCAAAACCGCTTTTTGAAGGAACCCAGTAGCACCAGCAACATCCAACAAAAAATAAACGCCAAATAACGTTTCACACACAGACACAGCAAGGAGCAACACATGTCTTCAGCAGCAACCCACGCCGCCCCGGTGGCCGAAGGCGTCGAACTGACCGACGGCTTCAACCTCCTGATGGATGCCCTCGAAATGAACGGCATCAAGAACATCTACGGTCTGCTCGGCATTCCCGTGACCGAAGTCGGTCGTATGTGGCAAGCCCGCGGCAATAACTTCTACAGCTTCCGCAACGAACAGAATGCCGGTTATGCCGCTTCTGTTGCTGGCTACCTGACCAAGAAGCCGGGCGTTTGCGTGACCGTGTCGGCTCCTGGCTTCCTGAACGGCCTGACCGCACTGGCCAACGCCACCACAAACTGCTTCCCGATGATCCTGATTTCGGGTTCGTCAGAGCGTGAAGTCGTTGACCTGATGCAGGGCGACTACGAAGAAATGGACCAGTTGAACATCGCCCGTCCGTTCTGTAAGGCTTCCTACCGCATCAACCGTCCGGAAGACATCGGCGTTGCTGTCGTCCGCGCCATCCGTACTGCCGTTTCCGGCCGTCCGGGCGGTGTCTACCTCGACATTCCGGCTCGCCTGTTCAGCACCACCATGGCTGCCCTCGAAGGCGAGAAATCACTGTGGGTTCCGGTTGATCCGGCTCCGGCCCAGATCCCGGCTCCGTCCGCCGTCAAGCGCGCTGCTGACCTGATCAAGGGCGCCAAGAAGCCGCTGATCCTGTTCGGCAAGGGTGCCGCTTACGCTCAGTGCGACGCCGACATCCTGGCTTTCGTCGAAGAAACCGGCATGCCATTCACTCCGATGTCGATGGCCAAGGGCTTGGTCTCCGACCTGCATCCGCAATGCGCCGCCGCCGCCCGCTCGATGGTTCTGCAAGAATCCGACGTCGTCGTTCTGGTTGGCGCCCGTCTGAACTGGCTGCTGGCCCACGGCAAGGGCAAGACCTGGGGTTCGACGCCGAAGCAATTTGTACAGATCGACATCCAAGCCAACGAAATCGACAGCAACGTGCCGATCGCCGCTCCGTTGGTTGGTGACGTCGAGTCCTGTATCAACGCCCTGCGCGCTGAGCTGAAGGGCTTCAAGGCGCCGGCTGAATGGCTGGCCACCGTTGCCGAAAAGCACTCGAGCACTCGCGCCAAGCTGGCTGGCAAGCTGTCGACCGCTACCCCGGTCATGAACTATCACAACTCGCTCGGCGCCATCCGTGACGTTCTGAAGAACTATCCGGAAGCCCTGCTGGTGAACGAAGGCGCGAACGCCCTCGATAACGCCCGCATGGTCATTGATCAATACCTGCCGCGCAAGCGTGTCGACACCGGCACCTGGGGCGTGATGGGTATCGGTATG
>DATJJR010000096.1:0-26439 GCA_035492055.1 Rhodocyclaceae bacterium
TGCGCTTCGCCATCCGTGAAGGCGGTCGTACCGTCGGTGCCGGTGTCGTCGCTAAGATCATTGAGTAAGCACTCTTACTCGGTTATCGCCAAGTAAAACTAAAGGGGAGGCTCGCCTCCCCTTTAATATCCCCTCTCCGGAGAAAATACCGCTAAGGGGTTGTGTTTTTAGGAAAAGGGCTTTAGAATCACGCCCTTTCGTGTGCAAGGGGCTAATTCGCCCCGGCGTTCTTTTAGCGGGTTTTGCCGCTAGCGCCTTGTTCTTTAAGGAATTGTTGTCATGCAAAGTCAGAAGATTCGTATCCGCTTGAAGGCTTTCGACTATCGTTTGATCGATCAGTCTGCCCTTGAAATTGTGGATACCGCGAAGCGTACTGGTGCTGTTGTTCGTGGCCCGGTTCCGCTGCCTACGCGTATTGAGCGCTTCAACGTGTTGCGTTCCCCTCACGTGAACAAGACCTCGCGCGACCAGTTCGAAATTCGTACCCACCTGCGCCTGATGGACATCATCGATCCGACCGATAAGACCGTTGATGCCCTGATGAAGCTAGATTTGCCGGCTGGCGTGGATGTCGAAATCAAGTTGCAATAAGAAATGACCGGCGATCCGCATGCGGATCGCCATTGTTGTTTGAAGTTTGTTGTTTTAACTAAGCCGTCCGGCCAATCGCAGCCGGGCATATGGAGAAAAAAATGAGTCTAGGCCTTGTTGGACGCAAGGTCGGCATGACGCGCGTGTTTGCGGATGATGGCACCACCATCCCCGTGACCGTGTTGGATGTGTCGAACAATCGCGTCACACAAATCAAGACGCCTGAGGTTGACGGTTACTCCGCAATCCAGGTGACCTTTGGTAAGCGCCGCGCCAGCCGTGTTAACAAGGCTGCCGCCGGTCATCTCGCCAAGGCTGGTGTGGAAGCCGGTGAGGTTTTTAAGGAATTCCAGGTTGCACAGGATCAGCTCGCTGGCTTCAAGGCCGGTGATGTGGTCGCTGTGTCGATTTTTGCTGTCGGCCAGAAGGTTGATGTGAGCGGCACCACGATCGGTAAAGGCTTTACCGGTACGATCGCTCGCCATAACTTCAAGTCGCAGCGCGCATCCCACGGTAATAGCCGTTCGCACAATGTGCCTGGCTCGATTGGTATGGCGCAGGATCCGGGCCGTGTGTTCCCGGGTAAGCGCATGTCCGGTCACATGGGTGATGTTGCCGCTACTACGCAAAACCTCGAAATCGTTCGCATCGACGAAGCCCGCCAACTGTTGTTGGTCAAGGGTGCCGTTCCGGGTGCCAAGAACGGTGACGTCGTTGTGCGCCCGGCCGTGAAGGGGGCATGATGGAACTGAATGTTATTAACGATCAAGGCCAGAAGGCCTCGACGCTGAATGCTTCCGATGCACTGTTTGCGCGTGAATACAACGAAGCACTGATTCATCAGCTCGTTGTTGCTTACCAGGCGAACGCTCGCTCCGGTAACCGCAAGCAGCTGACCCGTGCCGAAGTGCATCACAGCACCAAGAAGCCGTTCAAGCAAAAGGGTACGGGTAACGCCCGTGCAGGTATGACATCCAGCCCGCTGTGGCGTGGCGGCGGTCGTATCTTCCCGAATTCGCCGGACGAAAACTTCAGCCAGAAGGTTAACCGCAAGATGTACCGTGCCGGCCTTGCTGCGATTCTGTCGCAGCTCGCCCGTGAGGATCGTCTTGTTGTGGTGAACGATCTGGCAATTGAAGCACCGAAGACCAAGCTGCTGGCCCAGAAGCTGAAGGGCATGGGGCTGGAATCGGTGCTGTTGATTACCGACACTCTGGATAGCAACCTCGAACTGGCCGCGCGCAATCTGCCGCATGTGCTGGTGCTTGAGGCGCATCAAGCTGATCCGGTGTCCCTGATTCGTTACTCGAAGGTGGTTTTCACCAAGGGTGCGGTCAGCAAGATTGAGGAGATCCTGGCATGAGCAAGTTCAACGAAGAACGTCTGCTGCAAGTGCTGGTTGCCCCGCAAATTTCCGAAAAGGCAACGATGATCGCCGACAAGAACGAGCAAGTCGTTTTCGTCGTGATTCCGGATGCCACCAAGCCGGAAATCAAGGCTGCCGTCGAACTGTTGTTCAAGGTCAAGGTTGCTTCCGTGCAGACCGCTACGCTGAAGGGCAAGAGCAAGCGCTTTGGCCGTTTCGCGGGTCGTCGTAGCGACGTGAAAAAGGCTTTTGTATGCCTCGAACCCGGTCAGGAAATCAATTTCGCTGAAGGGAGCGCTGCATAATGGCACTCGTCAAAGTCAAACCGACTTCGCCCGGCCGTCGTGGCGTCGTCAAGGTCGTTAATCCCGACCTGCACAAAGGCCGTCCGGTTGCCTCGCTGATCGAAAAGAAGAACAGCAAGGCCGGTCGTAACAACCATGGCCACATCACTACGCGTCACCAAGGTGGTGGTCACAAGCAACATTATCGCGTCGTTGATTTCAAGCGCAACAAGGACGGCATTGCCGCCAAGGTTGAGCGCCTGGAATACGATCCGAACCGTAGCGCCAATCTCGCACTGCTGCTATATGCGGATGGTGAGCGTCGTTACATCATTGCGCCGAAGGGTATTACCGTTGGCGCGCCGATCATGAGTGGTTCGGAAGCGCCGATTAAGTCGGGTAACGCACTGCCGATCCGCAACATTCCGGTTGGTACGACGATTCACTGCATCGAAATGATCCCAGGCAAGGGTGCGCAGCTTGCGCGTTCCGCCGGCACTTCGGTTCAGCTGCTCGCTCGCGAAGGTCTGTACGCTCAGTTGCGTCTGCGTTCCGGTGAAATTCGCCGCGTGCACGTCGACTGCCGCGCCACGATCGGTGAAGTTGGCAACGAAGAGCATTCGCTGCGTTCCATCGGTAAGGCGGGTGCGATGCGTTGGCGTGGTGTGCGTCCGACCGTCCGTGGTGTCGTCATGAACCCGGTGGATCACCCGCACGGTGGTGGTGAAGGCAAGACCGGCGAAGGCCGCGTACCTGTCAGCCCGTGGGGTACCCCGACCAAGGGCTACCGTACTCGTAGCAACAAGCGCACGAACAATATGATTGTTCAGCGCCGCCACAAGCGTTAAGGATAAGACATGGCACGTTCAGTCAAGAAGGGCCCGTTCGTCGACGCCCATTTGCTTAAGAAGGTCGAGGCTGTCCGCTCCTCGAGCGACAAGCGCCCAGTGAAAACCTGGTCGCGTCGTTCGACGGTGCTGCCGGATTTCATCGGTCTGACCATTGCTGTGCACAACGGCAAACAGCACATTCCGGTTTTCATTTCTGAAAACATGGTTGGTCACAAACTTGGCGAGTTCGCCCTGACCCGTACGTTCAAGGGTCACACCGGCGGCAAGAAGGCCAAGAAGTAAGGAGCGATGATGGAAACCAATGCAAATTTGCAAGGTGTTCACCTCTCTGCCCAGAAGGGTCGCCTCGTGGCTGACCTGATCCGCGGCAAATCGGTTGAACAAGCACTCAACATCCTCACGTTCAGCCCGAAGCGCGGCGCCGCGATCATCAAGAAGGTGCTCGAGTCCGCTATCGCCAATGCCGAGCATAACGATGGTGCCGATATCGATGCGCTGAAGGTTTCGCGCATTTATGTTGAGCAAGGTCCGACGATGAAGCGTTTTACCGCACGCGCCAAAGGCCGTGGTAATCGCATCCTCAAGCGTACCTGCCACATTTACCTGACGGTCGGCGAATAAGGAAAAGCAATGGGACAGAAAATTCACCCAACCGGTTTTCGCCTGGCAGTAACGCGTAACTGGAACTCCAAGTGGTTTGCCACGAGCAAGAACTTCCCGCAGATGCTGAAGGAAGATATCGACGTTCGTGACTACCTGAAGAAAAAGCTGGCACATGCTTCCGTTGGTCGCGTCGTTATTGAGCGGCCGGCCAAGAATGCCCGTGTCACCGTGTATAGCGCCCGTCCAGGTGTTGTCATCGGCAAGAAGGGCGAGGACATCGAAAGCCTGAAGGCTGATCTGCAAAAGCGTATGGGCGTGCCCGTACACGTGAACATCGAAGAAATCCGTAAGCCGGAAATCGATGCTCAGCTGATCGCCGACTCGATCGCTCAACAGCTCGAAAAGCGCATCATGTTCCGCCGCGCCATGAAGCGTGCAATGCAGAACGCTATGCGTCTGGGCGCCCAAGGCATCAAGATCATGTCGTCGGGGCGTCTGAACGGCGCCGAAATTGCTCGTACCGAGTGGTATCGCGAAGGTCGTGTGCCGCTGCACACACTACGTGCCGATATCGATTATGCGACGTCGGAAGCCAAGACCACCTACGGCATCATCGGTATCAAGGTGTGGGTGTTCAAGGGCGAAATGCTGGGCAAGAACGAACAGCCCGTGGCTGCACCGGAAGTCGCTGATGACAAGCGTCCGGCTCGCCGTGCGCCGCGTCGTGAAGCTGGTGCCGACGACAAGAAGGCACCGGTCAAGCGCGTGCGCAAGGCCGCTCCTGCTGCCGAGACGAAGGAGTAATAAAACATGCTGCAACCTTCACGCAGAAAATACCGCAAGGAACACAAGGGCCGTAACACCGGTGTCGCTACCCGTGGCGCCAAGGTGAGCTTCGGCGACTTCGGCCTCAAGGCCGTTGGCCGTGGCCGTCTGACTGCGCGTCAGATCGAAGCTGCCCGTCGTGCCATGACCCGCCATATCAAGCGTGGCGGCCGTATCTGGATCCGTATCTTCCCGGACAAGCCGATTTCCAAGAAGCCGGCCGAAGTTCGAATGGGTAACGGTAAAGGTAGTCCGGAGTACTGGGTTGCCGAAATCCAGCCGGGCAAGGTCCTGTATGAAATGGACGGTGTGGACGAAGCGCTGGCACGCGAGGCTTTCCGCCTGGCTGCTGCCAAGCTGCCGATCGAAACCACGTTCGTCACGCGCCAACTGGGGTAAGTCATGAAAGCAAGTGAACTGAAGAGCAAGAGCGACGCCGATCTCCAGAAGGAGTTGCTGGAACTGCGCAAGACGCAGTTTGCCCTGCGCATGCAAGGGGCAACGCAACAACTGACGAATAGCAGTGAGATTGGCAAGGTGCGCAAGGATATCGCGCGCATCAAGACCATCCAGACCCAGAAGGCGAACGGAAAATGAGCGAAGCTAACGCAAAGGTCCGCCGTACCGAAATCGGGCGTGTGGTCAGCGACAAGATGAACAAGACCGTGACTGTTCTGGTTGAGCGCCGTGTCAAGCACCCGCTGATCGGCAAGGTCATGATCAAGTCCAAGAAGTACCACGCCCACGTTGAGGGGTTGGAGGCCGGAGAGGGCGATCTCGTGCAAATCGAAGAATGTGCACCGATCTCCAAAACCAAGGCTTGGCGCGTGACCAATGTTGTGGAAAAGGCCCGCATCGTTTAATCGATGCTGGGAATTCCCGGCAAGTAGTAAATAGTTGTTGACAGTGCAGAAGCGGGGTGCCATAATCCCGCTTCTTTTCTGTTTCGGTTTGCTCAGGGGTTTTCGAGCGAACTATTTTCAACCCGTACGGGTTCCAAGACTGCCTGCTGCAAAGCGGGAAAAGTTGGAGAGTTAAATTAAATGATCCAAATGCAATCAGTTCTGAGCGTTGCCGATAACACCGGTGCGCGTTCAGTGATGTGCATCAAGGTGCTGGGCGGCTCCAAGCGTCGCTATGCCGGCATTGGTGATGTCATCAAGGTCAGCATCAAGGATGCTGCACCGCGTGGTCGTGTCAAAAAGGGCGAAGTGTATAGCGCTGTGGTAGTTCGTACCGCTAAGGGTGTGCGTCGCTCGGATGGTTCGCTTGTTAAGTTCGACGGCAATGCCGCCGTTCTGTTGAATAGCAAGCTCGAGCCGATTGGCACGCGTATTTTCGGGCCGGTCACCCGTGAACTTCGCACTGAGAAGTTCATGAAGATCGTGTCGCTGGCACCCGAAGTTCTGTAAGGAGCGCGTGCATATGAGCGCAAATAAGATTCGCAAGGGCGACGAAGTTGTCGTTCTTACTGGCAAAGACAAGGGCAAGCGCGGTACTGTGTCGCAATGGCTGAGCGAAAAGCTCATCGTTGTGGAAGGTATTAATCGCGTCAAAAAGCATGTCAAGCCGAACCCAATGAAGGGTGAAACCGGTGGCATCGTCGAAAAAGAGATGCCGATCCAGATTTCCAACGTCGCGCTGTTCAACAAGGTCACCCAAAAAGCTGATCGTGTTGGCTTCAAGTTCCTGGACGACGGCCGCAAGGTGCGTGTGTTCAAGTCGAACGGCGAAGTTGTCGACGCATAAGGAATAGACATGGCTCGCTTGCAACAATTTTACAAAGAGACCGTGACGGCTGAGCTGCAAAAGCAGTTCAACTACAAGTCCGTTATGGAAATCCCGCGTATCACCAAGATCACCTTGAATATGGGTGTGGGTGAGGCTGTGGGTGACAAGAAAGTGCTGGAAAATGCCGTTGCCGACATGACCAAGATCGCTGGTCAGAAGGTCGTCGTGACCAAGGCCAAGAAGGCAATCGCAGGTTTCAAGATCCGTGAAGGCTATCCGATCGGTTGCATGGTTACCCTGCGCGGTACCACCATGTATGAGTTTCTCGATCGCTTGGTTACCATCGCGCTGCCGCGTATCCGCGACTTTCGTGGTATTTCCGGCAAGGGCTTTGACGGTCGTGGCAACTATAACGTCGGTTTCAAGGAACAGATTATTTTCCCGGAAATCGAGTACGACAAGATCGATGCGCTGCGCGGTATGAACGTCAGCATCACTACCACTGCGAAGACGGATGCGGAAGCCAAAGCGCTTCTCGCCGCTTTCAAGTTCCCGTTCAAGAACTGAGGGAAACATGGCGAAACTTTCACTTATCAATCGTGAAGAGAAGCGTGCCAAGACGGTGGCCAAGTATGCCGCCAAGCGCGCTGCTCTGAATGCAATCATTGACAATGCCAAGCTGTCGGACGAAGAGCGTATGGCTGCTCGTCTAAAGCTGCAGTCGCTGCCGCGCGATTCCGCACCGTCACGTCAGCGTAATCGCTGCGCCCTGACCGGTCGTCCGCGTGGTGTTTTCCGTAAGTTTGGTCTGGGTCGGTTGAAGCTGCGCGATATTGCAATGCGCGGCGAGATTCCGGGCATGACCAAGGCCAGCTGGTAAGGAGATCGAAGAATGAGTATGACTGATCCGATCGCCGATATGCTGACCCGTATCCGCAATGCACAGATGGCTGAAAAGGCCGCTGTCACCATGCCTTCGTCGAAGCTCAAGGTGTCGATCGCCAAGGTGCTGAAGGATGAGGGCTATATCGACGACTTCGCTGTGCGTGAAAACGCCGGTTTGTCCGAGCTTGACATTGCTCTGAAGTACTACGCTGGTCGCCCGGTGATCGAGCGCATTGAGCGTGTTTCCAAGCCTGGTCTCCGTGTGTACAAGGGTGCGAATGATCTGCCCCGCGTCATGAACGGTCTTGGTATCGCTATCGTCTCTACCCCAAAGGGTGTGATGACTGATCGCAAGGCTCGTGCTGGCAATGTCGGCGGCGAAGTCCTTTGCGTCGTGGCGTAAGGAGGAAAGACAATGTCACGCGTTGCAAAATATCCCGTTGATTTGCCGAAGGGTGTTGAAGTCAACATCGCCGGCGGAGAAATTAGCATCAAAGGCCCGTTGGGTACTCTGAAGCAGTCTCTGTTGCCGTCCGTCACCATTGAAAAAAATGGCGAGGCGCTGCAGGTCAAGGCTGCCGAAGGTTCCGTCGATGGTGGTGCCATGTCTGGTACGCAGCGTGCGCTGCTGAACAACATGGTGGCTGGTGTGACCAAGGGCTTCGAGCGCAAGCTGACCTTGGTTGGTGTGGGTTACCGTGCTCAGGCTCAAGGCAACAAGTTGAACCTCAGCCTCGGTTTTTCGCATCCGGTGGTGCACGATATGCCTGAAGGCATCAAGGTCGAAACCCCGAGCCAGACCGAAATCATCATCAAGGGCATCAACAAGCAAGTGGTTGGTCAGGTGGCTGCCGACATTCGTGCTTACCGTTCCCCTGAGCCTTACAAGGGCAAGGGCGTTCGTTATGCCGATGAAGTCGTCGTCATCAAGGAAACCAAGAAGAAGTAAAGGCGAGAGATCATGGACAAGAAAGAAACCCGTCTGCGCCGCGCGCGCAGGACCCGCCTCAAGATCGCCGAGCTCAAGATGGCACGTCTGGCGGTGCATCGCACCAACAGTCACATCTACGCACAGATCTTCTCCGGTTGCGGCACCAAGGTGTTGGCTGCTGCATCGACTGCAGAACAAACCGTGCGTGCCCAAGTGGCGAACGGCGGCAATGTGGCTGCTGCAACTGCCATTGGCAAGTTAATTGCCGAGCGTGCCAAGGCCCAGGGCGTGGAAGAGGTCGCATTCGACCGTTCCGGCTTCCGTTATCACGGTCGCGTCAAGGCGCTGGCCGAAGCTGCCCGCGAAGGCGGCCTTAAGTTCTAAGCGAGAGCAAACATGGCTAAACCGCAAAACAAGAAGCAACAGCAGGCACAAGAAGAGCGCGACGACGGCCTGCGCGAGAAGATGGTTGCGATCAACCGTGTCACCAAGGTGGTGAAAGGTGGTCGTATCATGGGTTTCGCCGCACTGACTGTAGTTGGTGATGGTGATGGCGCAGTCGGCATGGGCAAGGGCAAATCCCGCGAAGTGCCTGTTGCCGTGCAAAAGGCAATGGACGAAGCGCGTCGCAAGATGAACAAGGTCAACTTGAAGTCCGGTACGTTGCAACATACCGTGACTGGCAAGCACGGCGCCGCTGTTGTCCTGATGTCGCCGGCTTCACCAGGTACCGGCATCATTGCCGGCGGCCCGATGCGCGCAGTGTTCGAAGTCATGGGCGTGACTGACGTCGTGGCCAAGTGCTTGGGCTCAACCAACCCGTACAACGTGGTTCGTGCCACCCTGAATGGCCTGTTTAACACCAGCACCCCGTCGGAAATTGCTGCCAAGCGCGGCAAGTCCGTCGCTGAAATTCTGGAGTAAGCACCATGGCTGACAAGAAGATCAAAGTCACGCTCGTCAAGAGCCTGATCGGTACAAAGCAGGACCACCGTGCCACCGTGCGCGGCTTGGGTCTGAAGAAACTCAACACCAGCGCCGTTCTGGAGGATACGCCGGCTGTTCGCGGCATGATCCACAAGGTCGCTTATCTGGTGAAGGTCGAGGGTTAAGACTATGGAACTCAATACCATCAAGCCCGCCGAGGGTGCAACACACGCCAAGAAGCGTGTCGGTCGCGGTATCGGTAGCGGTCTCGGTAAAACCGCTGGTCGTGGTCACAAGGGTCAAAAGTCCCGTGCTGGCGGTTTCCACAAGGTTGGCTTCGAAGGCGGTCAAATGCCGATGGCCCGTCGTCTGCCGAAGCGTGGTTTTGTTTCGCTGACTGCAGGCCGCAATGTTGAAGTGCGTCTGTCAGAAATCGAAAAACTGCCGGTTGACCAAATCGACCTGCTGACGTTGAAGCAAGCAGGTGTTATCGCTGCCGATGCGTTGTCGGCCAAGGTGATCCTGTCGGGCAAGCTGACCAAGAAGGTCACGTTGCGTGGCGTGGGAGCCACCAAGGGTGCCAAGGCTGCGATCGAAGCAGTCGGCGGCAGCGTTGCGGCTGAGTAAGCAGACAAGGTAAGCGTTCGTGGCGACAGCAACTCCTGCTATCGGTAAGGCCGGCAAATACGGTGATCTGTGGAGCCGTTTGTGGTTCCTGCTAGGTGCTTTGGTGGTGTACCGCATCGGTGCACATATCCCTGTGCCTGGCATTGACCCGCAACGACTGGCCGAGTTATTCCAGAGTCAACAGGGTGGCATCCTCGGGGTGTTCAATCTGTTCTCCGGCGGGGCGCTGTCGCGTTTCACTATTTTCGCGCTGGGCATCATGCCCTACATCTCTGCTTCGATCATCATGCAGCTGATGACGATTGCCTTGCCGCAATTCGAGCAGTTGAAGAAAGATGGTGAGGCTGGACGTCGCAAGATTACGCAATACACGCGCTATGGAACTGTTGCGCTGGCGCTGTTCCAAGGCTTCAGCATCGCCGTGGCCCTGCAATCCCAAGCCGGTCTAGTTCTGAATCCTGGCCCGCTATTCCAGTTCACCGCAGTCATGACGCTGCTCACTGGCACCATGTTCCTGATGTGGCTGGGGGAACAAATCACCGAGCGTGGTTTGGGCAACGGCATCTCGATCATTATTTTCGCTGGGATTGCTTCCGGTCTGCCGAATGCGCTGGGTGGCTTGTTTGAATTGATTCGCACGGGTGCGATGCATCCGATCGCCGGCCTGTTCATTTGTGCGCTGATTGCCTTCGTGACTTTTGTTGTCGTGTTCGTCGAACGCGGCCAACGCAAGATTCTGGTGAACTACGCCAAGCGCCAAGTCGGCAACAAGGTTTATGGCGGTCAGAGCTCGCATTTGCCGTTGAAGCTCAATATGGCCGGTGTGATCCCGCCAATCTTTGCGTCCTCGATCATTCTCTTCCCAGCAACGGCTGCGAAATGGTTCAGTTCGGGGAGTGAGCGTCTACGCTGGTTGCAAGACATCGCCGATAAGCTGTCGCCGGGTCAACCGATCTATGTGATTTTGTATGCACTCGCAATCGTATTTTTCTGCTTCTTCTACACTGCGCTGGTTTTCAATTCGCGTGAGACTGCAGACAATCTGAAGAAGAGCGGTGCTTTCGTACCAGGTATCCGCCCGGGCGAACAAACCTCGAAGTACATCGACAAAATTTTGACGCGACTTACGCTGGTTGGCGCGATCTACATCACGCTGGTGTGTTTGTTGCCGGAGTTTCTGATTCTAAAGTGGAACGTGCCGTTCTACTTTGGCGGTACAAGTTTGCTGATTATTGTTGTCGTTACCATGGACTTCATGGCACAGGTGCAGGCGTATCTGATGTCACATCAGTATGAAAGCTTGCTGAAAAAGGCGAATTTCAAGGGTGGCCCGGTCTGAGGCTGGGGCCCGAAAAGATTTATGGCGAAGGAAGACGTTATTGAAATGCAGGGTGAGGTTGAAGAGAACCTCCCCAACGCAACGTTCAGAGTCAAGTTGGAAAATGGGCACATTGTGCTCGGTCACATTTCCGGCAAGATGCGCATGCATTACATCCGCATTCTTCCTGGTGACAAGGTGACCGTTCAATTGACGCCGTACGACCTGACCAAAGGGCGCATCGTTTTCCGCGCCAAGTAAAAAATCAAGAGAAACGGAAATTTCCGTTCCTCGAAAAGTATACGGATGGCCTGCCCCCTCAGCGGGCCGTGAAGTTAAGTGCAAGGGGGTGGCTGCCCTCTAAGCGGCCTCGGATTACCGAGGTGGGATTTGAATTAGTAACTGGAGAAAATCATGAAAGTTCTCGCTTCAGTCAAGTGTATCTGCCGTAATTGCAAGATCATTCGGCGTAATCGCGTGGTTCGTGTGATTTGCACCGATCCGCGTCACAAGCAGCGTCAGGGTTGACGCAAAGTTTCGCCTGCGATAGAATCGCGGGTTTTCCATTCCATTGACAGAAGTTAGGGTGACCTGATTATGGCCCGCATTGCAGGCGTCAATATTCCGAATCATCAGCATGCAGAAATTGCGCTGACCGCGATTTTCGGCATCGGCCGTACCCGCGCACAGAAGATCTGTGACGCGGCCGGCATTGTTCGTTCCAACAAGATCAAGGATCTCACCGATGCTCAGCTTGAGCGTCTGCGTGAAGAAGTTGCCAAGTTCACTGTCGAAGGCGATCTGCGCCGCGAAGTGACCATGAGCATCAAGCGCCTGATGGACCTAGGCTGCTACCGTGGTCTCCGTCATCGTCGCGGCTTGCCGTGCCGTGGCCAACGCACCCGCACGAATGCACGTACCCGCAAGGGCCCGCGCAAGTCGATTGCTGGCGCCAAGAAGTAAACAGGAAGCTAAAACATGGCAAAGACTGCTGCTAAAGTCCGCAAGAAGGTCAAGAAGAACGTTGCTGAAGGTATCGCTCACGTTCACGCTTCCTTCAACAACACCATCATCACCATCACTGACCGTCAGGGCAATGCGCTGTCGTGGGCTACCTCCGGTGGCGCAGGCTTCAAGGGCTCGCGCAAGAGCACTCCGTTTGCCGCTCAGGTTGCTGCTGAAGCTGCCGGTAAGGCCGCTCAAGAGTGTGGTGTCAAGAACCTCGAAGTGCGTATCAAGGGCCCCGGCCCGGGTCGCGAATCGGCTGTGCGTGCATTGAATGCCCTGGGCATGAAGATCACCAGCATTACCGATATCACCCCGGTTCCCCATAACGGTTGTCGGCCGCCCAAGCGCCGTCGCATCTAATCAGGAGACGCAAACGTGGCCCGTAATCTAGACGCCAAGTGCCGTCAATGCCGCCGTGAGGGCGAGAAGTTGTTCCTCAAGGGCGAAAAGTGTTTTACCGACAAGTGCGCCGTCGAGCGCCGTCAATATGCGCCTGGCCAACATGGTCAGAAGTCTGGTGCTCGCCTGTCCGGCTATGGCCAGCAGCTGCGCGAAAAGCAAAAGATTCGCCGCACCTACGGTGTGCTCGAAGGTCAATTCCGTCGTGCGTTCAAGGAAGCTGAGCGCAAAAAGGGCCAGACCGGCGAAAATCTGCTGCAATTGCTTGAGTGTCGCCTGGACACCGTTGCTTACCGCATGGGCTTTGGCGCTTCTCGCGCCGAATCGCGTCAAGTGGTTCGTCACAACGGTATTTTGGTCAATGGCAAGCGCGTGAATATCCCGTCGTACTCGGTTCGTCCGGGTGACGTCGTCGAACTGACCGAAGCCGCTCGCGGCCACCTGCGTACCAAGGCTGCCCTTGAAGCTGCTGAGTCGCGTGGTTTCCCCGAGTGGGTCAGTGTTGATGTGAAGGGTGCCAAGGGTACCTTCAAGGCTCTTCCGCAGCGTTCCGAGTTGTCCTCGTCGCTGAACGAAGGCCTCGTGGTCGAACTTTACTCGCGCTAATCCGGATGTGACGGGCGACACGGGCTGCTTTAGCCCGTGTCGCCGTTGCTATTTACAAAGGAATCCAGATGCAAAGCAGTGCTCTTCTGAAACCGCGCATCATTGACGTACAAACTCTGTCACCGGTGCATGCTCGTGTGGTGATGGAACCGTTCGAGCGTGGCTACGGCCATACGCTCGGTAATGCCTTGCGTCGTATCCTGTTGTCATCGCTGCCTGGTGCAGCTGTGACCGAGGTATCGATCGACGGCGTGTTGCATGAATACTCGACGCTCGATGGCGTTCGTGAAGATGTGGTCGATATCCTGTTGAACCTCAAGGGTGTCGTGTTCAAGCTTCAGAATCGCAGCGAAATTCAATTGACGCTTTCCCGTGATGGCGAAGGCGTGGTCAAGGCCGGTGATATCGAATTGCCGCATGACGTTGAAATCATCAATCCGGATCACGTGATTGCTCACGTTGCCCCGGGTGGTAAGCTGAACATCACGCTGACGGTCGATACCGGCCGCGGTTACGTGCCGGCTAACACCCGTCCGCAGGACAAGGACAGCAAGGCCATTGGCCGCATTATGCTGGATGCCTCGTATAGCCCGGTGCGTCGCGTCAGCTACGCTGTTGAGTCGGCTCGTGTTGAACAGCGTACCGATCTCGACAAGCTGATCATCGACATTGAAACCAGCGGTGCTGTCGATCCTGAAGAGTCAATTCGTCATTCGGCTCGCTTGCTGATGGAGCAACTGTCTGCCTTTGCTGATTTGGAAGGCACGCCGTCCGCACCAGAAGCCAAGACTGCGACGACCGTTGATCCGGTTCTGCTGCGTCCGGTGGACGACCTGGAGCTGACCGTGCGCTCGGCCAACTGTCTCAAGGCCGAGAACATCTACTACATCGGCGACTTGATCCAGCGTACTGAAACCGAGTTGCTCAAGACTCCGAATCTGGGTCGAAAGTCGCTTAACGAAATCAAGGAAGTCCTCGCATCGCGCGGCCTGACCCTTGGCATGAAACTCGAGAACTGGCCGCCGGCTGGTCTCGAAAAGATGGGCTGAATCGGGTAACCGAACGAGCTCAAACGGGGCCGCCGGATTTTCGGTGGCCCTTTGTTCAACCAAAAAATAATAACGATTAACCGATCACTTGCATTGCGCGGTGGTCGCAAAAAGGAAATAGAAAATGCGTCACGGAAATGGACTCCGCAAACTCAACCGCACCAGCGCCCACCGTCAGGCAATGTTGCGGAACATGGCCAACTCGTTGCTGCGCCACGAAGCCATCAAGACCACGCTGCCGAAGGCCAAGGAACTGCGCCGCGTCGTCGAGCCGCTGATCACCTTGGGTAAGAAGCCGAACCTGGCTAATCGTCGTCTGGCTTTCGACCGTACGCGTGATCGCGAAATGGTCGTCAAGCTGTTCGACGTGCTCGGCCCGCGCTTTGCCAACCGTAACGGCGGCTACCTGCGCATCCTCAAGATGGGTTTCCGTCAAGGCGACAATGCACCGATGGCTTTCGTCGAGTTGCTGGATCGTCCTGAAGAAACCGAAGTTGCTGTTGTTGAAGAATAAGGCTGCTGAATAAGCGAGCTGCGATGCAATAAAAAAGCCGACCTGCGGGTCGGCTTTTTTATTGCTCATTCAAAACGAAGTTATTCACTCGCAGCTAACTCTTCTTGTCGCTGCAGGGCCCACATCTGCGCATATAGACCATTGTTGTTGAGTAGGTCGCGATGGGTGCCACGCTCTATGACGCGGCCTTGCTCGAGCACCAGGATTTGATCGGCCTTCATCACGGTGGAGAGGCGATGTGCAATGATCAGGCTGGTACGGCCTTGTGCTGCGAATTCGAGTTGTGCCTGAATGGTTTGTTCGGTCTTGCTGTCGAGGGCGGAGGTCGCTTCGTCAAAAATCAGTATGGGGGGATTCTTGAGTAGCGCACGAGCAATCGCCACGCGCTGTTTTTCACCGCCAGATAATTTGAGGCCACGTTCGCCAACCTGAGTTTGATAACCCGCGGGCAAGTGGCGAATGAAGTCATCGAGCTGGGCCGCACGTGCGACTGCATGCACTTCCTCTTCGCTAGCGGATGGCCGTCCATATTGGATGTTGTAGTACAGCGTATCGTTGAACAACACCGTGTCCTGCGGCACGATGCCGATGGCGGCTCGCAGAGACGACTGCGTGAGTGTGCGCAAGTCGTCATTGTTGATATGCACGCTGCCAGAATTGACGTCGTAGAAGCGATACAACAGCCGCGCTAGCGTGGACTTGCCGGAGCCGCTATGGCCGACCACGGCAAGCGATGTGCCGGCGGGGATGTCAAAGCTCACCCCATGCAAAATTTCGCGCTCGCCGTCGTAACTGAAATGCACATTATCGAAGCGCACATTGCACTTGCGTGAAGACAAGGTGCGCGCATCTGGAATGTCCTGAATCTCAAGATGCTGTTCTTTCAGCGTGAACAGCCGTTCGATGTCCGTGAGTGCCTGCCGTATCTCGCGATAGATCACGCCGAGGAAATTGAGTGGAATGTACAGTTGGATCAGGAATGCATTCACCAGCACAATATCGCCCACCGTCATTCGACCGCTTTCTACGCCTGTAGCGGCACGCCACATGATGAATGCGACACCGATTGAAATGATCGCCGCTTGCCCCATGTTGAGAAAGGCCAGCGAGTGCTGGTTTCTGACCTGGGCTGTTTCCCAACGCTGCATCTGTGCGTCGTAGCGCTCGGCTTCCCATTGCTCGTTGTTGAAGTATTTGACCGTCTCGTAATTGAGCAGACTATCGATGGCGCGGCTGCTTGCTGCCGAGTCCAGCTCATTTGCCGCACGGCGGAGATGCGTGCGCCAATTGGTCACCGTGACGGTAAAGACGATGTAGGCCGTCAACGTGGTTGAGGCGATGATTGCGAATGATGGTTCGTAACGCACCAGCAGAAAACCGATTACCAAGGCGATTTCGACCAACGTCGGCACGATGGAGTACAGCGTGTAGCCAAGCAAGGAGCCGATTGCCTTGGTGCCACGCTCGATGTCGCGTGCCAATCCACCGGTTTGGCGTTCAAGATGGAAGCGTAACGAGAGCGAATGCAGGTGTGAGAACACCTGCAAGGCGATATTGCGTACGGCGCGCTGGCTGACACGCGCGAACACGATCTCGCGCAGCTCGGTAAACATCGATGCCGCAAAGCGCAGCACCCCGTAAGCGAGGAGCAAGGCGAGCGGCACGAAAGCCGCTTGTTGGTGCGGGCTTAGCCCAAGGTCATCAATGATGCGTTTGAAGATCAGCGGCACGGCCACATTGGCGAGCTTGGCCGCAATGAGGCAAAGCAGGGCCAGGAAGACACGTCCTTTCCATTGCCAGAGATACGGCAGCAGCGTACGGATGGTCGACCAATCGTGGCGGGCGGCGTTAGCCGGGCGGGGCAGGGGAAGAGCGGAGGAATGACGCATGCGACATTATAAGTGCCCTCTTTTGACTTGAAAGCAGCCTTGAAAACCTGCTTTTCTCGCGTCTTGGGAACATGTCGCTTGCGGCTACCATGCTTCACGTTGCCCTTGGTGCGGATAGGCTTTGGACGGAATCTTCGACTTGCTGAGCGGTTTTGGCTGGCACGAAGCCATCGTGCTGTGCATTGTCGTGGCGACGATTTACTTCGTTGTCATGGTGCTGCGCTTCTTGCGGCTGCCACGCCGCGATGTCTACCGTGATGTTGATGCGCGCGCGCCGGAAATGCGCTCGCCACCGCCGGAATATGGTGCACCGCCGGGGAGTGCATTTGCCAGTATCTGGGCCGAACCTAACGAACCGCGTCTCGATGAGTTCTGGGAACCTCGGCGCGCAGAACCGCAGCATGCCGCTCAATCCGAGCCGGAGCCTACCTTTACACCGAGCCCGAGTTTTGTTGCGCATCTGGAGCAGCAGATTGCCAAGAATAACGTCGAAGGGGACGTCCGCCAATTGCGCGACTATCTGGCCGAGTCGCGTGATGAGATTCAGCGTCTGAAGGCCGAGGTGGATCGCTTGTCGGCGGTACAGCGTGTTTCTCCGCTTTACAACGAAGCCATGGGATTGGCCGTACGCGGCGTCGATGCTGCCGGCATTGCAGGGCGCTGCGGTATTTCGATTGCCGAAGCCGAATTGGTCGTCGCTTTGAGTCGACGGCCCGATGATCGACATGATGGGGGAGGGACGCATGGCCGAGAATGAGCGCGATAACGAGCAACACAGCGAGCGCACTGCAGTTAACCCAGGTTATGAGGATGTGCTTCGCCAACAGCTGATTCGCCGAATCGGCATTGCCGGCGTGTTGATTGTGGCCTTGATTGGCAGCCTCGCTTTGTTTGATGCAGTGTTCGTTCCTGATACATCAGCCCCCGCAGTCAAAAAGGCGATGCCGGTCCAATCGACGATGCCTGATATGGCGCCGGACAAATCTGCAGAGACTGCTACGCCTGTTGATGCACCGTCCGCGACCGCGTCGGATAAAGCTCAGGAAACCGCACCCGAAACAGCGCCTATTGCGCCGACCGAAACCAAGCCTGGGGATACATCCAAGTCAGCACCATCGTCAACCCCTGCTGCGCCCGTCACCAAGCAAATTACGCGGCCCGATGTAAAAGCCGCCGCACCGGTCAAAGCAGCACCGGAAGTGGCTGCTGCACCAACCTTGCCACCGGTTGCGCCGCCACCTGCAGCATCGACAGCGAAGCCCGAGCCTGCGCAAAAGGAATCGCCTCCCTTGCATCCGCTTTCTTCCGGGTATCTTGTGCAGATGGGCGTATTCAGCAATCTCAGCAACGCCGAGGACTTGAAGAGCCGGCTCGACAAGGCAGGCATTCCCTCGCATATCGAAGCACGTGTACAGGTTGGCCCGTTCAAGAACAAGGCGGAAGCCGAAGCTGCACGCAAGAAGCTGGCCGACATGGGCCTGTCCGGTTTGTTACTCTCTCCGAGGAAATGAGCATGAGCGTGAAAATCAATAGCTATCGCTACGGTCAGATCGAGGTTTCCGATGACAAGGTGATCGAATTTCCGGCCGGTCTTCCCGGCTTTGAAAATTTGCATCGTTATGCCTTGTGTCACATCGAAGGCGAAGAGTCGAAATACTTCATCCTTCACTCGCTCGACGATCCGAATGTCGCACTCAGTATTGCCGACCCGACGATGCTTGGATTCAGCTACGAAATCAAACTGAATGATGAGATGCAAAAACAGCTGGGTCAGCCCGACACGCCGGAAGCCACTGCTGATAATGCAGTGATGGTAATCCTGACCAAGAACACGGACGGCGAGCTCAGCGCTAATCTGAAGGCGCCACTCATCCTCAACCTCAACACCAAGCGCGGCATCCAGTATATTTTTGCCAAGCTTGATTATTCGCTTTGAAAGAAAGCATGACGCGCAAAATCATTTCCACATCTGAGGCACCCGCTGCCATTGGTACCTATTCGCAAGCTGTGCAGGCTGGCGATTTCGTGTACATGTCCGGCCAGATCGGTCTCGATCCCGCCACCATGCAAATGGCCGACGGTATCGACGCACAAATCGTGCGTGTATTCGAAAACCTCAAGGCTGTCGCCGAGGCGGCCGGTGCTACGTTGGACCATGCAGTCAAGTTCAACATCTTCCTGACCGACCTCTCGCATTTCGCCAAGGTGAACGAGGTCATGGTGAAGTATCTCAATCAGCCGTATCCTGCCCGCGCCGCTGTCGGAGTCAAGGAGCTGCCGCGCAACGCGCTCGTTGAGGCAGAAGCGGTTTTGTATCTGGGGTAATGTGAATGACGGCTGCGCCCGGCCTTGTCGGCGTCAGCAAGGCGGTCGCCGACAAGCTGACCAAGCTGGGCTTGCGCAGCGACCAGGATCTCGCACTGCATCTGCCGCTGCGTTTCGAGGATGAAACCGCGATTACGCCGATCGCTGCTGCGCCGCACGGCGTCAGCGTTCAATGCGAAGTGGATGTGATCAGCTGTGAGGTTGCGTACCGACCGCGCCGCCAGTTGGTGGCAAAAGTCCGCGACGCCAGCGGCATGCTCGTCCTGCGCTTTCTCAATTTCTACCCGAGTCAGCAGAAGCAATTGCAGGTTGGCGCGCATCTGCGCGTGTTCGGTGAGATTCGTGCCGGTTTTTTCGGTGCGGAGATGGTGCATCCGCGTTGTCATGCGGCTGAAGTCGGCGAGAGTTTGCCGCAGACGCTGACACCGGTGTATCCGACGACGGCTGGCGTCGGTCAGGCGACCTTGCGCAAACTCATCAATCGTGCGTTGCTCACGGCAGATCTATCGGACACGTTGCCGCCAAGCGTGGTTGCCGAGCACAAGCTCGCTGCATTTGAGGACAGCGTGCGTTTGTTGCATAAACCACCGCCGGCAGCGTTCGGTGAATCGTTGGATCGCGTGCAACAAAAGGCATGGCAGCGTGTTCGTTTTGATGAACTGTTGGCGCAACAAATTTCCTTGCGTCGCGCGTATGTGAGGCGGCGTGAATTTTCTGCGCCGATATTGGCTGCGAACGGGCAACTCACACGGGCGTTGCTCGCGCAACTGCCGTTTGAATTGACGCGTGCACAACAGCGTGTCGTTGATGAAGTCAGCCGCGACTTGAGCGAAGCGCATCCGATGCAGCGTCTTTTGCAAGGCGATGTAGGCAGTGGCAAGACCGTCGTTGCTGCATTGGCCATGCTGCAGGCGGTAGAGAATGGCTGGCAGGCGGCATTGATGGCGCCGACCGAGATTCTCGCCGAACAGCACTACATCAAGTTACGCGACTGGCTGCCACCGCTTGGTGTGAACGTGGCGTGGCTGACTGGTAGCCTCAAGAAGAAGGAAAAGGATGCGATGCTGGCCATGGTTGCAGACGGCAGTGCGCACGTCGTGGTCGGCACGCATGCGCTGATTGAAGACAGTGTGACCTTCGACAGACTTGGGCTGGCCGTCGTCGATGAACAGCATCGTTTCGGCGTGCGCCAGCGCCTGGCGCTGCGTCAGAAAATGCAAGGTGGCGATATCAAAAACAAAGGAACGGCCGTGCATCAATTGATGATGTCGGCGACGCCGATTCCGCGCACGTTAGCAATGAGCTTTTATGCCGATCTGGATGTGTCGATCATTGATGAATTGCCGCCCGGCCGCACGCCAATCCGAACGCGTCTCGTCGCGGCTGCGAAGCGTGACCAGGTCGTCGGTCGTGTCCACGAAGCTTGCAAGGCAGGCCGGCAGGCGTATTGGGTGTGTCCGCTGATCGAGGAAAGCGAAACACTTGCTGATCTGCAAACGGCGATCGATACCTATGAGGCCTTATGTGCCGAATTGCCGGACGTGCGTGTTGGGCTCGTGCATGGCCGCATGAAGCCCGACGAGAAGTCGGCGACAATGGAGGCTTTCGGGCGCAATGACATTCAGCTTCTCGTGTCGACCACGGTAATCGAGGTTGGCGTGGATGTGCCGAATTCAACCTTGATGGTGATCGAACATGCAGAGCGTTTCGGCCTGGCACAGTTGCATCAATTGCGCGGTCGGGTCGGGCGCGGTGCGGCCGAATCGGAGTGCATTCTGTTGTATGCAGCACCTTTGTCGCAAATGGCGCGGTTGCGCCTGAAAGTGATTTACGAAAATACCGATGGCTTTGAAATCGCACGCCAGGACCTGCAACTGCGCGGCCCAGGTGAATTCATCGGCGCACGCCAGAGCGGTTTGCCCATGCTCAAATATGCCGATCTCGAAGACCCTGTTCTTGTGACGGCGGCACGAACTGCTGCGGAAACAATGTTGCGCGATTTTCCCGAGCATGCCGAGCGCCATTTGCAGCGCTGGCTGGCAGGTGCAGAAGAATTGTTGAAAGCATGAACATCAATCGGATCAGCAGTCGACGTCTGGATGCCGGTGGCTGGCTGCCGCGCTTGCCGCAATACCTGTCGCCGAATTTACGTGACTGGTTGTCTGAAACCGGATCGTTGACGCAGCGCGTGCGCAATGCTGCCACGCCGACCCAGCCTTTCAGCCTGCAACTGCTGCGACATGGGTTTGCCCCTGCACATCGTGATGAATTGTCTCTGCTGGGGGCGCATGATCGTGCCCGTGTGCGAGAAATTCTGTTGAAGTGTGGCGAGACGCCTTTGGTGTTTGCGCATTCGGTGATCTCGCATCGCGACCTCAACGGTGCTTGGTCGATGCTTGACGGCATTGGTGGTCGTTCGCTTGGCAGCGTACTGTTTCAGGATCATCGTGTCGTCCGTGGCGCACTACATTTTCGTCGCATCGACGCGCGCCATCCGCTGTTCGCCAAGGCCGCGCCGTGGTGCGGGGTTGCGCGGCCAAATGAACTTTGGGCACGTCGCGCCGTGTTTCTGCGCGAAAATCGGCCGTTGATCGTGACCGAGGTTTTTCTGCCGACCGTGATTCAGCGATAAAAGGCGACAAAACAGAACGATGACACTGAGCGAACTCAAAAACAAATTGGATGCCTACGAACGCCTGATGCGGCTCGACAAGCCCATCGGTATCCTGCTGCTGCTGTGGCCGACCTTGTGGGCCTTGTGGGCGGTGAGCTATGGCTGGCCGTCGTTCATGGTGCTGGCAATCTTTGTGCTCGGCACGGTATTGATGCGCTCCGCCGGCTGTGTCATCAACGACTACGCCGATCGTGATTTCGACGGGCATGTCGAGCGAACCAGACATCGTCCGCTGGCGACGCGTGAAGTGAGTACAAAGGAAGCGTTGTGGCTGGCAGCCTCCCTGTCCTTGCTCGCCTTCTTGCTGATTTTGCCGCTCAACAAAATGGTATTGCTGTTGTCATTGCCGGCATTGTTTCTTGCAGGCAGTTACCCCTTCACGAAGCGTTTTCTTGCCATACCGCAAGCGTATCTGGGTGTCGCTTTTGGCTTCGGCATTCCCATGGCGTATGCAACGTTTCTCGGCACCGTACCGCCTACTGCATGGCTGATGCTCGCTGCCAATGTTTTCTGGGCCATTGCCTACGACACCGAATATGCGATGGTTGATCGGGAAGATGATCTGAAACTCGGCATTAAGACCTCAGCAATCACCTTCGGTCGCTACGATGTTGCTGCAGTGATGTGCTGCTATGCCATGACATTGGGCCTGCTCGCCTGGTTTGGCCAGATACTGCACTACGGAATTTTTTATTACGCGAGTCTTGTCGTTGCGGCCGCGATTGTGACGTATCACTACACGTTGATCCGCCACCGTGAACGCGACAAGTGCTTCAAGGCTTTTTTGCATAACACGTGGATCGGTGCAGTGATTTTTCTCGGTTTTGTCGCCGAACTCAACCTCAAGCCACATCTTTTCTGATCATGAAATATCGCGACCTGCGTGACTTCATTGCGCAACTTGAAGCGCAAGGCGAATTGAAGCGTGTCGGCATCGAGATCGATCCCGTCCTCGAAATGACCGAGATCTGCGACCGCACGCTGCGTGCCGGCGGACCGGCGATCCTGTTTGAAAAGCCGCGCGGACACGACATGCCTGTGCTCGGCAACTTGTTCGGTACGCCGAAGCGCGTAGCGCTGGGCATGGGCGAAGCGGATGTGATGGCCTTGCGCGATGTAGGCCGTACGCTCGCCATGCTCAAGGAACCGGAACCCCCCAAAGGCTTGAAGGACGCATGGGGAAAACTGCCCATGCTGAAGCAGGTCTTGAACATGTCGCCGAAGGTGCTGTCCTCGGCACCGTGCCAGGAAATCGTGTGGGAAGGCAAGGACGTCGATCTGTCGCGTCTACCTATCCAGACTTGCTGGCCGGGCGATGCGGCGCCGCTGATCACCTGGGGTTTGACTGTAACGCGCGGGCCGAACAAGACGCGACAGAATCTCGGCATTTATCGTCAACAAGTGATTGGGCCGAACAAACTCATCATGCGCTGGCTCGCCCATCGCGGCGGTGCGCTGGATTTTCGCGATCACTGCGAAAAAAATCCGGGCCAGCCATATCCCGTTGCAGTCGTGCTGGGCTGTGATCCGGCGACGATTCTGGGGGCGGTTACACCAGTGCCGGACACGCTGTCTGAATACCAGTTTGCTGGTCTCCTGCGCGGCAGCAAGACGGAGCTGGTGAAGTGCCTGGGCTCCGATCTGCAAGTGCCGGCGTACGCCGAGATCGTACTCGAAGGTGTGATTCATCCCGGTGAAACTGCACCAGAGGGGCCATATGGCGATCACACCGGCTACTACAACGAAGTGGCCGAGTTCCCGGTCTTCACGGTTGAGCGCATCAGCATGCGCAAGAACCCGATCTATCATTCGACGTACACGGGGAAACCCCCTGACGAACCTGCCATGCTCGGCGTGGCGTTGAACGAAGTCTTTGTCCCGCTGCTGCAAAAGCAATTTCCCGAGATCGTCGATTTCTATCTGCCGCCCGAAGGCTGTTCCTACCGCATGGCGGTGGTGAGCATGAAGAAGCAATATCCGGGGCATGCCAAGCGCGTGATGTTCGGCATCTGGAGCTTCCTGCGCCAGTTCATGTACACCAAGTTCATCATCGTCACCGACGAGGACGTGGATGTGCGCGACTGGAAGGAAGTGATGTGGGCATTGACCACGCGCGTCGATGCGGCGCGCGACACGCTGATCGTCGAACACACGCCGATCGACTATCTCGACTTCGCTTCGCCTGTGTCTGGCCTGGGCAGCAAGATGGGCATTGATGCGACCAACAAATGGCCGGGTGAAACCGCGCGCGAATGGGGGCGGCCGATTGTCATGGACGACGCCGTGAAGCAACGCGTCGATGCTTTGTGGGATCAGTTGGGTTTGTGATCAATCTTGCTCGTCTGAGCATGTCAGTTGGTGAACGGCGATGCGTCCTGTATCAAGGCAAAGAGAGCGATAAAAAAGACGGACAGAATCAGTAGCAGCATTGCAAAGACCAAGCGTTGCAATGCGAGTTGTCGACCAGCCTTGCCGTGAGCATGAATGCGTTTGACTATCTTGAACGCCAGCTTTTTCGACAGCGCTTGCGTGGCTTCAATCAGCATGCGTAGCGCTTTTCGCGACTAGCGCCTGACCCACAACACGGTCGGCGAGCGAGGATCACCCGGTTCCGGTTGCTTTGCCGTACGCAAGGGTTTGGTTGCATCCGCTGCTGTGCGCAATGGCGGTGCTGTGCCAGTCGCCCCGGCGGCGGCGGTGACTTTTGCGACGTAGCCATTGGCAAGGCCCGCCTTGTAGTTGCCTGTGTTGTAGGCAGAAATGGCGGCCTGTAGGGCGACCTGCCCGCTACCGTAACGTTGCGCCGCGCCGATGTAACTGTCGGTGAGAATCTTTGCGCCGGCCCGCAGGTTGGTGCAGGGGTCGAACAATTGCGTGGCCGTAAGACCGAGCTTGGCGAGGTTGCCCGAGTTGATTTGCGCGAGGCCCATGTCTACCGAATAGCCTCGTGCGACAAGCCATTCAGCCCATGCACTCGCTTCTTCAGAACTCTTCGGTTGACGCCGCAGCTGTTGCGCGCCATTGACGTTGATCGCGTACGGATTACCACCGGATTCGACGCGCACGATGGCGGTCATCGTGGTGGGCGCAACCTGTGCAGCACAGGTGAGAACAAGTTGCTCCAACCCGAGCATGATGAGTTTAGCGCGATTCAGCCGAGCAGGCGTTCGAGCAGCGAAGGGCGGCGTTGCTGGCCCAGGCTGATGCGCAGTGCATCGTTGCGTTCCTGCAATGCAGAAGCCAGCTTGGTGGCAAGCATATATTGGATTTGGTGTGCAATCGGTGGTGCGAGCAGGAACAGCGCGTAGTAGCGTTCGCGCGTCAGCACGGCGACCTTGAGGCGTGCATGCGCTACGTAAGTGCGCGTCGCGGGCAGGTCATCGACGAGGCCAAGCATGCAGACCATTTCACCTTCACGCGCTTCGCCGACAACTTCGACCAGGCCATCCTTGGAGTTGATCTTGCTGACAGTCGTGGCGCCTTCGATGATGATGTACGCAGCGCGACCAGGCTTGCCGATTTCATGGATGTACTGGCCTTCACCGATATCTTCAACAACGAGGCTATCGGCGAAGATGCTGAGGTGCCGTTCGGAAAAACGTTCGAAGGCAGGAAGGCTCTTGAGGAAGTGACTGAGATCCATGTCAGGTGTTCTCCAGTGTCGTGGCGGCCGCATTGGAGGAACGCAGGCGCTCGGACAGCAGCGCGACCATCTGACCCATCAGTACGTGCGAGATTTCCTCGTCGTTCAGTGCAAAGTCCTCGAAATCCTGCGCGCGTAACTTGAGCAGGCGGCAGTCGGTGACGCTGCTGACATTCGAACTGGCAAGGCGATTTCCGCTCAGCACAGCGACTTCACCCAGCCAAGCCCCCGGGTGGATGCGACCGACTTCGATGGTCTGGCCGTTGTTGTCGATCGTGGCGACCAATTCGCCTTCGAGTACGAAGTAGACGGAATCGGCCGGCATCCGATCACGGAACAGGCGTCGCTGAGCCGGCAACTTTGTCTCGATGCAAGCTTCCAGCAAGCGTTCCAGGTTTTCGGGACCGAGGTCGTTGGCCATCTCGGGCTGGCGTGCCTGAAACTCGGCAGAAAGGTGGGTAGCAGACATGTTTGCTTGGCGAAAGTTGAAATAGTTTTGTCGGCAACAAACAAAAAAGCGAAATCGTGCGGATGATAGCTCAAGAATTCATTGATACGCCCGGGAACACTGTAGAATCCGGGCATTACAAAGCATTACAACAAATTCCGTTGTTCAGGGGGAACACACTGCCAGCGGAACATTCCAGGGTTCTCCTGAAGTGCTGCGATTGCTCCGCTTGCCATCACTATGTAGGACATCTTGCGCTATCGGACTGATGGCGTCGAGCGGTTTCGTACATGCGCAGCTTACGCCGGGTGGCGTTCTTAATACACTGCCATCGTCCCGACCAGCGATGCCGGGAACGCCGGCGCAAATCCTCATTCCTGATCAACCCGGCCCGAATCTGTTCGATCGCAACGGCAAGCGTTTTGCCATCCATTCCTTTCGTTTTGTCGGCAATACGGCATTTTCAACGCAGCGCCTCAAGCGCGTGGTGGAGCGCTATCGCGATCTCGAACTGAATTTGTATCAGCTGAATGACGCGGCCGATGCGATCACCGAGTTCTATCGCGATCAAGGCTATACGCTGGCACGTGCCGTGGTGCCGCCGCAAAAAGTCGAAGATGGCGTGATTACACTCGCGATCGTCGAAGGTCGTCTGGGCAAGGTCGTGTTTACGGGCAACAAGCATTATTCGGAAGTGACGTTGCGCAAGCATGTGCCCAATCTTCAGCCGGGCGAACTGGTCACCACCGAGCGTCTCGAGCGCAGTCTGCTGCTGCTCAACGACATGCCGGGCTTGAAGGTACGCGCCACTTTGTCGCCGGGCGCGGCGTTTGGTACCTCCGATGTGCTCGTCAAGACCGAAGAAAAACTGATCGATTTCAATCTCACTGTCGACAATGCAGGCCGCGAAGAGACGGGCCGGTATCGCGCCAATGCAGGCGTGAA
>DATJJR010000097.1:0-3374 GCA_035492055.1 Rhodocyclaceae bacterium
TACGCAACGATATCAGATCGTCCTGGTTGAACAAAGCCGGACGCGGGCCGACGAAACTCATATCTCCTTTGACAATACTCCACAGCTGCGGCAGCTCGTCCAGACTCGATTTTCGCAGGAAGGAACCGATGGGCGTCAGGAATTGTTGAGGATCGTTCAGCAAATGGGTCGCAACTGCCGGCGTATCGACCCGCATGGTGCGAAATTTCGGCATGCGAAAGATGGCGTTATGCTGGCCGACACGGTCCGACCAATAGATTGCCGGCCCCTTGGAGGTGAGTCTCACCAGCAAGGCAAGTAGCGCGATCGGCAGCGCCAGTATTAGCAAGGCACCCAGCGCCACACAAAGGTCGAAAACGCGTTTCATCGAACAAATCAGGAATGCGATAAAAAATGCGCAACAGTAGCATCAATCGCATCTTCTATGCTAACCACCGGCCGCCAGCCGAGCCGCGCGCACGTCGGCGCGATATCGAGTTGCAACGAACCGAGCAGCCGATCTGCGGCTGCCGCCTTGCCGAGCAAGTTCGCTCCCGCGGCAAGAAGACTTGGCGGCACAGGCAACAGCAAGGGGCGCTTGCCCATAGCCGATGCCAGCATACGGATAAGTTCCGGCGTGCTGACATCATGTCCATCCGATACTAAAAAGGTCTGCCCTGCCGCAGCCGGCTGATGCGTACAGGTCAACAGCAAATCGACCAGATTGTCCAGTGCAACCAAGCTTCGGCGGTTGTGTATTGCGCCCAACGGCAGCGGAACGCCGCGCTTGGCCAGTTGCATCAAGCGCAGGAAGTTAGCCTTGACGCCAGGCCCGTAAACTAAGGGGGGACGGACTATCACGATTTCCAGCCCGGTTTCCGCCGCGATTCTCGCTAGAGCAAGCTCCGCCTCCAGTTTGGATTGGCCATAGGGATCCGCAGGAGCGGGCACGTCAGCGGCCGAGAAAGGTGCGCGCGAGCTCACTTCCCCATTGACCTTGATACTGCTGACGAAAACAAAGCGCCTTACGCCATGCTGCGCCGCCTGCCGCGCCAGATTCTCGGTGGCCGCTACGTTCAACGCACGGAAAGCTTCCAGCGGATTGGTCACGCGCTCCTCCATGACGTGAACGCGTGCGGCGAGGTGCACGACGCAACTGCATTCGCGCAATGCATCGGACCAGTCAGTTTCCGCGGTCATGGGGCCGATTTCGTAGTCCGCCGAACGCAGCTTTTGGCGTACGACCGGCACAAAGTCGATCGCATCGGCTTGAAGGCGATTACATAATGCAGTGCCGACAAAACCACTAGCGCCAGTAACCAGAATACGGTTACTCATGCCGGCTTCCCGCAATAACAAGGGTCAGGCACGACAACGCAAACAACAGTTGATCACGTGTCCGACGCCGGCATTCGACAGCGCGAAAGGCAAGCTTCAACGCAGCCAGCCGCGACGGCGCCCGCCAGGAACGAACGAACGGATCCTCACCCATTCCCACCAGTCGGGCGATCAGCACGGCCTGACCCAGCCACCAACCGTCCCATATCTTGTGTGCCCGCCGCAAGAGCGCCTGCCATCCCTCGTTGACGCCCACCTGATTACCTGCGTGCTGCCGATACAGCATCCCGGGTTGTTCATCAATAATCCAGCGATAGCCATGAGCACGTGCAAATGCATAGGCAAACCAGTCGTGCAACGATACTCGTTGCATCACTTCCCATTGCTCACAAATCCGCGTTTTCAATGCACATGCAAAGGCGCTCTTCATTACGTAAGTGCAGCCAGGCCCAGCCGCCTCGAACAGAAAGTCCCACTTTTTCTGCGGTTGAGATTTATCAATCAGCAAGCGTCGTCCTGACGGCCAAAATGCGATGACGTTGCTTGAGTAGGCATCCGCGCCAGTCTGCTGGAGCATCTCGTGCGCCCGCGCGAGCTTGGTTTCGAACCAATAGTCGTCCTGATCGGCGAAACCGACGTAATCGAAGCCGGAGAAATCCACATCGCGTAGCAGGCGAAAAAAATTCCGACCAGCGCCGCCAAAACGCTCGCCGTGCGGGAGCACCACAATACGGCGGTCCGTCGCCGCACGACGATCTACCCATTGTTCGGTGCCATCGGAAGATTTGTCGACGCTGACAAATACAGTCACGTCAGCCGACGACTGGGCAAGAATGGAGTTGAGCTGTTCCTCAATCCAGCGCATGCCGTTGAATGCCGCGAAGCATATTGCGACCCTAGGAAAGCACTCCGACGATAAACCGTAGTTACCGTCCACATCACCTACCTCGGCGCGACTCAAGATGAAACCCTATTGGTCAACATATGGACGACGCGCGTGGACAACTCACTCCATTTAACTACTTCAAGCCGTTCATTCGCGTCGATTCCTTCTGCGCCTATCGGTGTGGCAATAACCGATGCACCAGCCTCCAACATCTGTAACACCTTGATCTTTACACCTGCTCCGAACAAAATCGGAGCGATGCATATCGCGCTTCTCGCAAAGGCCTTCGTAGGATTATCGACCGCACCCACCACTTCAACGCCTTTCACCAGCTTGCCTAGTAACTTGAGCAAAGGCCTCGGTTGAATGCCTAGTACCCACAACTTCGTCCCAGGACAGGCTCGGCGAATTTCTGGAAAACAATTGAGAATAAAAAGCACAACCGACCAATGATTCTCGGCGCGGCCCATATGTCCAAAAAAGACCATATCGCGTCGGTTAAAACGCGAAACTACCGTTTCAATTGGCGCAGAATCATCCACTACTCCCACGCGTGGCTGAGAAGGTGGCCATACCTCTATTTCACCGGAAAATTTCATCGATATCGCGAGCTGCCGGTCCTTGTCCGACAATACGATCAACCGTGATAGACGACTGAACAAGCGGCTTTCGACTCGATGCACCAATGGCGCAAGCATGCGCTTGAAAAGTGAGCGACGAATTTTCTGACTGACGATATCGTGTACGAAATAGCTCTTCCGAGAAGCATCGACATGAACGACAAACCCTAAAGAGGAGGGGAAATCAAACCAAACCTCTTCCGGCTGTATTCTGGCTATCGTCTCTTTTAATATTGCCACGGCGTGTGGCGAAACACGGGTAAACAACCAAGGAGTACAGATCGCTCCCAGCCGCATGTTGCGAAGCATTGCCATGAGTGAATGGAAGGACGAATGCTGCACTACCGTATACGACGTACATTGCCTGACAAGCGCTTCATTCGCTCTTTGATAAGCTGGCACAACACATAAAACATGAACCTCCGCGCCCCTTGCTAGCAAACGTCTGACGCTGTCACCGCTGATGGCTTCTCCGGCACCAACATTACCCTCTCCGTCGGGATGAAAAGAGGAAACGAAAAGAATCTTGTCCAATGACGACTCCGTCGCAC
>DATJJR010000098.1:0-16236 GCA_035492055.1 Rhodocyclaceae bacterium
AGACGCAACACCAGTCCGGGTAGCAGGTAGCGGACATGATTGGTGCCGAAGGTATGTTGCGGGCGCTCGGCGCCATAGTTGCCGGCCGGTCGTACGCGGATGCGTATGCGTGGGCTGCCGGAAATGCGCGTGATACGACGAATCAACGCCATCGGCTGAAACACGCGACCGAAGCGCACGAAGTGCGGGCAAAAGTCGGCGATCTCGACCACGCCGCCGCGGCTGTCTTGCAGGCGTGTCACGAGAATGGCGGTGTTTTCCTGATAGCGCTGTTCGCTTTCTGACAAGCCTTCAAGTTCGATGCCAAAGAAACCGAAGCTGTCGTCGCCATCGCTTTCACGCAGAAGAGAGCAGAACACTGGATCACCGTCGAAGCGCGGAAAGCACGACCAGACGATTTCCCCCTTGTTGTCGACGAGTGCACTGATGCTGCCGTTTCCAATGAGGCCGAGGTCGAGAGAATTCATGTCATCGCTCCTTTCAGTTCGGTTCTGCTTTCATGGTCATGCCATGTAGCCAGTTACGTACTGCATGAACATCGCTTAGCCGGTAATGCGCGCAGGTGGGTCCCTTACCGACCTTGATCGACAATCCGCCCATGCGGTTGACTTCCTCGAAGCCGTGCTCGTCGGTCAAGTCATCACCAATGAAGACCGGCAGACGGCCGATGAAAGGTGGCGTGGCCATCAGTTCGGCGATTGCCGTGCCTTTGTCAAAGCCCGCCGGCTTCAGTTCATAGACGTATTTTCCCGGCTGCAAGCGCAGATGGGGATGTGTCGTGGTGAGTTGCCCGAGTAGGCGCCCCAAATAACTGCCGAGGGCCGGTGCCTGACGATAGTGCACCGCCAATGTTGCCCCCTTGTCTTCGAGCAATAATCCACGATGCCGGTTCTGCAAGGGGCCGAGGCGCCCAACCGCTTCTTGCAAAGGTTCTGGCGGCGGGTTGTGGCGGCGGAGATTGCCAAGCGCATCGCGAATTTCGAGTCCGTGCTGGCCGGCGGCCGGCAGTTGCGGTAAAGAAAACAACCGATCCAATTCACCAATGGCACGACCGCTCACGACCGCGAGCGCACCGTTGCAAAGGCTGCGCGCGTGCGTAAGCAGCATCGTGAGCTCCGGCGGGACATTCACTTCATTCGGCCTTGCGGCGATTTCCAGCAATGTGCCGTCCACATCGAGGAAGTAGGCCCAGTCAGGCAAGGCTGTCGGTGGCGTTTGTTTCATGAGCTCGCCCTCAGGCCGATGGTTTTTGCGCTGTGTCACCAAGCAGACGCATGCGCCTGCGCATGGTTGCTGCATCAAGCAGCATGCGGCCGGCCCATCGGTAGACGTTGAACTCGGCGATGAGGCTGCGCATCAGGCGCATGCGGTCGCGTTGTTCGAGCGTCGGCATGGTGAGTGCCATGTGCAGTGCGGCAGCGCACTGGTCAGCGTCGTATGGATTGACGGTCAGTGCTTCGGGCAATTCACGCGCAGCGCCGGTGAATTCGGACAGGACCAGCACCCCCTGATTGTCGTTGCGTGCGGCGACGAACTCCTTGGCGACAAGATTCATGCCGTCGTGCAGGCTGCTGACAAAGCACACATCGGCGCCGCGGTAGTGTTCGTATACAGCGCGATGTCCGTGGTGCTCGACTTTGAGCAGAATCGCAGGTATGCCTTCGCGACTGAAGCGTTCGTTGATGGTCTCGGCCAGTGCGCGCACGGCCTGTTCGTAGTTCTGGTATTCGCCGATGCTTGAGCGCGTCGGTGCGGCGATCTGGATGAAGGTGAAGCGTCCGATCCATTCGGGTTGCAGCTCGAACAGGCGCTCGACGGCGCGAAAGCGCTCGAGAATGCCCTTGGTGTAGTCGAGGCGATCGACACCGATGCCGATCATCTGCATTTCCGGCAACCCATTGTTGACGCGAATGTCGCGACGGCAGTCTTCGGCCGATTTTTCCATGGCGAGCGGATCGGGCGGCCAATCGATCGAGATCGGATAGCGCCGCACGACGGTTTGCTTGCCACCCGAGGTGACTTCGAAGGATTCACGGTCCACGCGCGCCTCCATGAAGCGGTCAACAGTGTCGACGAAATTGTTGCAGTGGAACTGCGTATGGAAACCCAGGGTACTGCTGCCGAGTAAACCATCGATGATCTGCTCGCGCCACGGACAGATGGCAAAGGATTCCGGGTTCGGCCATGGAATGTGCCAGAAGGTAATGATCGTCGCTTCTGGCAGCTTTTCACGCACCATGCGCGGTACCAGTGCGAGATGGTAGTCCTGCACAAGGACGATGGGGTCGGGCGTCTTCGCCTCCTGCACCACGGCATCGGCAAATTTCTGATTGACGTCGACGTAGTGTTGCCAGTCGCTGGATCGGAATATCGGGCAGACGTGGGCAATGTGACAGAGCGGCCACAGGCCTTCGTTGGACAAGCCGTAGTAATAGCCGGCTTCCTGTTCCGGCGTCAGCCAGATGCGGCGAATTTGATACGCGGGTTTTTCCGGTGGTACGCCCACGCAGTCGTTCGAATCCACCGTGGCGCGGTCGGCACTGCCGCTGCCGTGCGCGATCCAGGTACCGGAACACGCGCGCATGATCGGCTCGAGCGCAGTGACGAGACCACTCGCCGGCCGTTGCACTTCGATCGTACCGTTCTTGTCGACATGCACATAGGGTTCGCGGTTGGAAACGACAATGATGTCGTCTCCGCGCAGTTCGCCGCGCAGCATGGCCTTGAGTGCATCGGGCGTCCAATTGATTTGCGATTCGTCACGCGAGTGGCTGTCGGCTTCAAGTTCACGCACGAGCCGTTGAAGATCGCGCGCAATCGGGCGCAGTTCCGGCGCTGCCGGCTGGTTGGCACCTTGCGGCTCGCCAAGCAGCTTGCCGCGCACAAGCAGACGCAAGCCCTGATTCCAGCCACGCAGGCTGAGTTGGGCGATGGCAACGGTGATCAGCGAGATGACGATACCGAGCCCGACAAAAAAGGTGTAGATGTAGAGCTTGCTCTGCTCGCTGCGCTTCACGAAATAGCCCATGTCCTGCAACAGGACCAGCGTGCCCGCAGTGTCGATGGTCCGCGTTGCGATGTGGATCATTTCATGTTCGGTACGCAGCACGTAGCCGTCTTCACCACTGTAATGTGCCAATTGGTCGCAACGGATTTCTTTGGGCATTTCCTGGGTTGCCACCATCCGCGCATCGGGTGTGGCGCAGTAGCCGAGTGCATAGAGGCGTTCATCCGCGCGAATGCGCGAGAACTGATCGAGCAGTTTCTGGTTCGAACCGGTCTTGATCACGTCGTGGAGGGGGGCTTCAATGTTCCGTGTGATCAGGCCTGCGCGAGTATTGAGGTCGAGCGTCGACCAGCGCAACGTGAGTTGATCGACCAGTGGCACGACGAAGTACGCCAGAACGGCAAGGACAATGGTCAACGGCAGGATGAAACGCAATGACAGGCGCATGTGATTTCTCCTTCGATTGCGGGCAAATGTTCGCGCGGTTCAGTGATCGGGCGGTGTCAAGGTCGTGGTGGTGGCGACCATTGATAGAGCCATGTTTCGCTAAGAGGATTGCCCTGATCGTCTTGCAGGACGAGACGGAGTTCTGTGGGGGCCTCGCCATCGTCGGGCCGAAAATCGAACTGGGTACGCCAGTTGTTCGTTTCTTCGATCCAGTGCAGCGAGACGAGGTCGATGCCGCCACGCGACGCGTTGATGATGGGATGGATGCCACCAGCATGGTGGTTCGGCAAGGTTCCGCCATTAAAGTCGACAACGAAGCGCCAGGAGACGAAGTCGCGACGCTTGCCGACAATGTTCTGTCCGATCAACCCGCCCGGGCCGGTGTAGGTCGAAACGACGTGCGCCAATGGTGTTTGCACATCCGGCGCGCCGCTCCAGTGCAGGCGATAGGAATACAGCATTTCCTGCCCGGGCTTCGCTGCTACAGCGGGATTCCAGTAAGCGACGATGTTGTCGAAGGTTTCGTCCGGTGCGGTCAGTTCAATCAGTTGTACCGAGCCCTTGCCCCAGTTGCCTTTCGGTTCGACCCAGGCGCTCGGACGACTTTCGTAGAACATGCTGTCGTCCTGGTAGTGCTTGAAATCGCGGTCGCGCTGCATGAGGCCGAATCCGCGTGGATTTTCATCGGCGTAGGAACTGAAATGCAGGCGCGGCGGATTCGTCAGCGGCCGCCACAGCCATTCGCCATTGCCACGCTGCATGGCAAGGCCGTCGGAATCGTGGATCTCGGGGCGCCAGTCATTGTCGGCACGGCGGTCGTTTTCGCCGTACTGGAACATGCTCGTCAACGGCGCGATGCCGAGACGTTCGATGGCTTTTCTCGGATAAAGCGCAGCGTCGATGTCCATGAGCTGCCGCGTGCCTTCGTAGTGGATGACAAAGCGATAGGCGCCACTGATGCTTGGTGATTCAAGCAATGCGTAGAGGATCAGCGTGTTGCTGCCTGTGTTGTTGCTTGTTGTTGGCCGTGCAAGCCAGAAACGCGAAAAACGCGGGAATTCTTCGGGCGAAAGCAGGCCACCGTCGATCATGAGACCGCGCGCCGACATACCGAACTGAAAACGATCACCGATGGCACGGAAATAACTCGCGCCGAGAAAGGAAGTCGCATCCCGATCCCATTCGGGTTTTGCGTGGATGCGGAAACCGGCGAACCCCAGATCGTCAGGCAATTTGGTGGCGTCAACGCCACTGTTGCCGTAGTCGAACATGGCCGTGTCGTAAGCGAGCTCGCGTGCGCGGCCACCGTTCAGTTCGTAGATGCGCACCGGTGTGCGAAACAAATGACCGAGGTGGAACAGCTTGATGCGAAAAGGCGAGTCGTCGAGTTGGGGTGGTGCCCACAGCGCCTGGTCGTCGCGAAAACGGATGGCGGCGTAGCTGTACCAGTCGAGTGCCTTGATCGCATCCGGTAATACGTTGGATGGCGGTATGTAGGCCCGTGAGGACAGGTGGCGTGCCAAACCCTTGAGCCATGTGTAATCGAAAGCTTCGCTGCCGGGCAGATAGTGCAAGGTCTGTTGTGCTGCGAGTGCCTGCAGCGGCAGCCCAGACCAACCGGCGGCAGTGAGTGCGCTGGCAGCTTTGAGAAGATCGCGTCGCTTCATGCTGGCTTGTCCTCCATATGCAGTACGCCCCATGCCGGATGCACATCGTGCGCCGACCAGATATCGAGATGCAGGCGCGAGAGCAGTTGGGCGTTGTCGAGTAGATCAAGTTTTTCAGTCGTGCTGAGGGCATCCGGACCTTTGCTGCGCGCGAGTAGCAGCAATAGCGAATGGTCTGGATTGCTGCGGCCTCTGCCACCGTTGCTTTCTTTGGCGTGGGCGGTCACCAAGGCATTGCAGAAAGGATCGGCAACGGCTGTAGCAAGGTTGGGTGCCGCGGTATTCGCATTCGCAGCGGTATAACGTGCAGTGTCGACAAGCTCGCGCGGCGGTGCGATTTCTTCGGGCGTCAGAAAAAGCTTCATTCGACGCAGGAACACTCCGAACGTGGCGCGGCTCGATAGTGCCGATACAGGAATCGATAGCGATAGTGCGCCTGTGATCGGTAGCCACCAACCAATGTTGTGCGGACTCATGCGATATATGAGTGTGCTCCAGGCGAGCCCCAGTAGCGTGCCGAAAGCATGGCGCCGCAGGGCGTCGGCCCAGCCGGTTTCATTGTCGGCACGTGGAGGCGATTTCCATTTGATCGTATGACCCAGCACCGAGGCAATGACGAAATACGTATGAAAGAGCATGCGTATCGGTGCCAGTAGCATCGAACAAACCAGTTCGATGAGCATGCTGATTGTCAGCCGCAGACTGCCGCCGAATGCGCGTGTCCCGCGCTTCAGGGCCAGTAATACGCTGAGTATCTTGGGCATGAAGAGCAACGCAGCCGTGCCTGAGAAGAGCGCGATGGCTCTTTCCGGGTGCCATTCCGGCCAACTCGGGAAAAGCTGGCCGGGCTGCGTGAAATATTCCGGCGGGATCAGCGTGTGTGTCGCGAGCAATGCGGTGGAAAGCAGCAGGAACAGCAACCAGATCGGCGACGACAGATAGGCCATGACGCCGGTGATGAAGACTGCGCGATGCATCACGTGAATGCCTTCTGCCAGTGAAATGCGGAAGTTCATCAGGTTGCCCTGACACCAGCGCCGATCGCGGCCGAGTTCTTCAATCAGATTGGGCGGCATTTCCTCGTAACTGCCTTCGAGGTCGTAGGCAATCCATACGCCCCAGCCGGCGCGGCGCATGAGCGCGGCTTCGACGAAGTCGTGCGAGAGAATGTCGCCGTCCAGTGGTCCATCGCCCGGCAATGGTGCGAGCGCACAGTGCTGCATGAAAGGCTCGAGCCGGATGATGGCGTTGTGGCCCCAGTAATGAGCTTCGCCAAGTTGCCAGAAATGCAGGCCGGCGGTGAAGAGTTCGCCATAGACACGTGTGGCGAACTGTTGCATGCGTGCATAGAAGGTGTCTCGGCCGAAGGCACGCGGCGCGGTCTGGATGATGCCGGCGCGAGGGTTGGCCTCCATTAGCTTGACCAGCGTGGAGAGGCAATCACCGCGCATGACACTGTCGGCATCAAGCACGACCATGTAGCGGTAGTTTGCGCCCCAGCGACGGCAGAAATCGTCGATGTTGCCGCTCTTGCGTTTGATACGGCGGTGTCGATGTCGGTAGTACAGATGTCCGTCGGCGCTGAGTGCATCGTGCAGCGTCTGCCAGGCATGAAGTTCGGCGACGTAGGTGTCTGCCTGACTGGTGTCGCTGAGAATGAAGAAGTCGAAGTTTTCGAGATTGCCGCTGCGTACGACTGATTCGTAGGTGGCGCGGAGTCCGGCGAAGACGCGGGCAACATCCTCGTTGCAGATCGGCATGACGATGGCGGTACGTGCTTCGGGAGCAATGTCTGTTGCGTGTTCTTGTTTACGGAGAGGGTGCCTTGAAATCAGGTATCGGTCGCCACCGTGAAGCTGCACGAAAAAACCCGCGATTGCTGTCCAGAAGCCAGATGAGACCCAGCAGAAGAGCAGTGCGAACACGGCGAGCGTGCACATTTCCAACGGCTTATCGCCGTGATAGGGCAGTACTTCCTGCATCAGCCATGTGGCCGCTGTCGTCTGCGCCAGCATGAGGGTCAACAACATGTAGCGCCGTGTACGACCACTGCGTTGCCAGTTATTGAGCCGATTGCTGCGGCTGTCTGATTTCAATCTTTCGTCCGGCGCCTGTTCGCCGCTTTCGAAGCGGCGATTGGCTGCCTCGATGCGCTCTACCAGACGTTTGAATGGGTTCAACGTTCCCCATGGGCGCGGCACCATCGAGCGCCGGTTAAGCGGTGGGGCAAAGCGCGGTGTGGCGGGTATGCCGCCCAGCGCCAGTCGTCGCGGTACCGATGCATGGGCCGGATTGTCGCTGCAAGACGTCTGCGCCAGCAGGCGATGCAATCCTGTCATCGGCTCAGGCGTGGCGGCGACCGAGGTGCGCAACTTGTCACGCTGTGCCGAGGTGAGCGACAAGCGATCGAGATAGGCATCGATGCGGGCGTCGGTGCTCATCAGTTCGCGGGTGGAAGTATGTAGCTCCATGTTTCGCTCAGCGTCGTATTGTCCTTGCGTAGAAATGCGCGTGTTTCGATCGTGCGCGTGGGATCGGCGCGCTGCACTTGCAACTCCATGCGCCAGCCTCCCGTTGCTTCGTTGTAGTACGTGCGACTTGAGAGCACCTTGCCGTTGGCATCGCAACTTGCGACACCTTCGAGGGGATTGTTTGCATCGAAGGGCTTCAGTGCCGGACCTTCGAAATCGATAAGCACGGTTGCGCTGTTGTCGGGTTTGTTGCGGTAGCTCCAGCGCGTTTGTGTTGCCCATGCATTGGCAGGGCGATGTCCATCGCGAAACCAGGAGAGACGGTACTCGTAGGCTAGCGGCTGGCCAGCCGACGGCAATGCATCGGGCACCCAGTAAGCAACGATGTTGTCATTCCATTCGTTCGGCGAAGGAATTTGCACGAGCTCGATGCGGCCGTCGCCCCATTTCCCCTTGGGCTCGATCCACACACTTGGCCGCAAGTCGTAACGTGCACCGATGTCCTCGTAGCTGGAGAAATTGCGGTCGCGCTGAACGAGTCCGAAACCGTCCGGATTACTTTGTGCGAACGAAGTGACGAGCAGGCGCTTCGGATTCGACAATGGACGCCAGATCCATTCACCGTCGCTGCCATGAATGGCGAGACCATCAATGTTGTGCACTTCGGGCCGGTAGTCCTCGACCATGCGTGGCTGGTTCTCGCCGAAATAGAACATGCCGGTCAATGGCGCGATACCGATTTTCTGCGGCGCCTTGCGCAGATAAAGCTGTGCTTTGACATCGACAACCGTGTCCGTGCCGGGGCGCAATACGAAACGGTAGGCGCCGGTCATGTCGGGCGAATCAAGCAGGGCATAGATACCGAGTTCCTTGTCGCCGTTTGCCGGGCGTTCCAGCCATAGCTCGACGAACTGCGGAAATTTTTCACCGCTGTTGAGTGCAGTGTCTATGGCAAGTCCGCGGGCCAGCACGCCTTGCTGGCCCTTGAGCTGTCCATGCAGATAACTGGCGCCCTGAATTTGCAGCAGGTCTTCCATGGTCTTGCCGTTGGCGGAATAACGAATCCGCATGCCGGAAAAGCCGAGCTTGCCCGCGGCCATGGTGCGTTGATCGATACCGCTGTCGCCATAGTCGAACAACGCACCATTGAAGCGGATGTCGTGTACACCCTGGTTGGTGATTTCATTGATACGCACCGGCGTCGTGAACACGTCGCCCGGTGGCAGCAATTCAACCTCAAACGCATTCTTCGCGTTATGCCAGAGCACGTTGTCCGGCTTCATGTGAATGTCGCGATATTTCTGTGCGCTTAATGCCTGCAGTGCCGCCGGCAATTTTTCCGTGTTTGGTGTGTAGGGCTTTTGCGCCAATGCCCGAGCACGCTTCGCGACGTCATTGAAGTCGAAGGCGTGTGCCGACAGATTGATGCTCAGTGTGAGCAGAGTGCCGACGAGTAATTGCCACCAGAGCCACCGAGGCCGCCGAGCGCGTGATACGAATGAAGAAGATTCGATTGCGTGCATGTAGTCGTGTGCCGATCTTGTTGGAGGCACCTGACACATTCCCGGGGCATTTGAGCCTTTTCATTGGGCCTTCCCATTGCGTCAGGGCACAACAGGCGGTTTTACCTGCTGCTCTTATGTAGTCAGCCGGTGGCAAGGATAGTTCCGCGGTACGCTTTTCGACACGTAAGTCGATGTAACGCCCTTGTGGTGCAATGGATTCTGCATACCTTGAGAACAAGGCCGTCATTTCATGATTATCAAAATAACGGACTTGACAGAGCGTTGTCAGGCACTCACCTGGTGCATGCAAGCAGGTGAGGCTGAGTTTCAGCGCGGCAGGTCTCGCGTGAAAAAATCCACCGCCATCTGCACGATGGGCGGATGGATGATGTGTTTTCCGTTGAATTCGACCAGTTCGACATCGTAGCCTGCAGCCTTGAGATTGGCGGCGTGTTTGCGCGCGCTGGTGTCGATGGGTAATTGCTCGTCCACGAGGCCGTGCGAGATGAAGACCCTGGGCGAGCCTTCTTGCATGAACACCGACATGAAACCACCGGAAAATACGATGACATGGCTGGCGATATCACCATTGGTGATGCCGGTCGACAGTGAATAACTGCCGCCATCCGAAAACCCGGCGAAGCCGAAATGCGATGCGTCGAGTGTGTAGTGCGAGGCGACCTCGGCCAGCGCGGCCTCAAGGCGTTCAAGATCGGGGCCGTGACCGCCGACGACGATGTCCCATGTTGGCAACATTGAATGTGGCGCCATCAACAGGAAGCCATGCGTCTCGGCATGCTGTTCGAGGAAGGGCAAGACTTTTTCGGGAAAACCGCCGGCGCCGTGGAACATGATCAGCATTGGTACGGCCTGGCCCGGTGTCAAATTTTCTGGTGCAAGTTTTTGTGGCACGTAGAGTACGGTGTCGCGCTCGGCGGCGATACCAAGGTGATTTCGGCCCACAGGCAGAGGCGCCTTGCTGGGCGTAATGGCATCGTGACGGAAGGACAAGCGTCCCATGAGTGCGGGAGAGAACATGATGAAGTCGTATGAATAGAGTGAGGCGTTTGGTTATGCGCGGCGGAATATTCGACGTATGGCGACTTGGCTGCGGTTGCGTTATGTTGTGCGATGTGACCGCAAGCATGCTTTGACCTGTTTGCTTGGCTTGCCTTGGCACGCTTGTTCAGCTTTCTTTTGCGCGATGCAGCGCTTGGGCTGTGCAGCGTGCGAGCAATCAGGCGCGACCAGATACGTTGCCATGCAGGCACGTTTGGTATCGCCGCGCTTGTCGCCGCACGCCTTGCGCGCTTCAATGCGCGCCTTGCAACGGGTTGGGTCCAGCGCCTTGCTGCAGTCTTGAAGTTGCGGACCACCAGGCAAAGGGGCAAGTTCGGCCCATATACTGGTGCAAAAGCAGGTGCAAAACAGGAACAAAGTACTGACGATGCAAATTCGGTAGAAATTCATTCACTGACCTCGTGCAGCTTGGCCTGCGCAGCTTCGATTTGCAACGTCAGCGTGGCCGCCATTTCCTTCAATAGGTCGCGACCTTGCCGTTCGGCCACGCGGGTGGCGATGAACAGCTCGTGGAGTTTCGACGACAACAGTCGGTCGAGTTCTACCTGAATGCCAGCCAGTCGGGCCTTGAGGCGCAACACTTGCGCATTGAGCTCATCGCTGCTGCCACTGCGTGCCAGGCTTGCACCAGGGCCTTCCTGCCACAAACTCAACACTTCCTTGAGCGCGGTTTCGTCTTCGTTGCGATAGGCGCGCGTGGCTTCGCTCATCAACTGTGTACGCCAGTCGCGGTCGGCTTCGCTATGTGCCCGATCCGGGTGGATTTTCTGGGCGATCTGGCGATAGAGTTTTTTCAGGTCGCGCGAGGGCGTGAAAATTCTGTCCTCGATCGGTACTTTGCTGTTACCTGCCCTGCTATTTTCATGTGCATCTTCGAAACGCTGATGCTCTTGCTGCGAGCGTTTGGCCTGTGCGCCGCTTTGCGCGGCTACGCGCTTCAATGCAGCGTCGTTGGGTTTCTTGGCGGCGCTGCGACGTGCAATCTCGGCCTGCAATATGTCGAGCTCTACCAATAACCTGCCGACAGCTGCGTGATAGCGCTGGCTGAAGTCGGCGATTTCGGCCTGTGTGGTGGCGAGCTCCAGTTCGAGCTCGGCGATTTCCTGCACCAGCATTTCGATTTCACCTTGTCGCCTTGCAGCTTCATCGAAGACGGCAAGGCGGCGATGTTCTGCGCCGCGTGCGGCGGCCGACAGCAACAAAGTATTTGTTGCGAGTCCCGTCAGTGCATCGCGCCAATCGTTCGGCAGGCGTTCGGGGGCAACGAGTATTTGCAGATCGCTCGTTTCAGCGAAAGCGAGTGCTTGGCTGGCGGGAAGCAAGCGTGCCGGAAACAACCCGGCCATGCCGTCCGGCCAGGCGCTCGAGCTTTCGCTACGACTCCATTGTTGCGCTTGTTGCCAGATATCCGTACTTGCTGCGATGCGTCGATGTTGTGCTTCCCATACCGGATGAACATCGGCGCGGCTAAGACGACTCTTGAGCAGTGTCAGCGTGGCACGCAGGGCGATGCGCGTGGCGAAGTCGGCTTCGGGCAGGACAAGGCAGAGCGGACGCAGATCGATGTCGAGGGCGTTGGAGAGCTCCGGGAGCGTTTCGTCGTCGGGTACGACAATCTGGATTTTCTTGTCATGGTTCAAGGCCAGCGCGACAAGCGCCGCTACCGGTTCGATCCAGCGCCTGGGCAATATTTCCGATGCGGATGCGGCAAGGAGCTTGTCCAGCCATTGCTGGGCAAGCTGCAGGTCATGGACTGGATCCTCGCGCCGGGCGTCGCTGGGAGCATTCATGTTTCCGATTGTAAACCATGGCTATATGCGTACTTTCAGGCTTTATTCGGCTTGCCTGTGGTGCAGACGAAGCGTTAAAGTGCGCGCTGTCCAAAGTGTCTTTCGGGAGCGTCTTCGTGTTTTCGATCCTTCAACAGGCCGGTTGGCCGATCTGGCCGCTGTTGCTGGCCTCCATCATTGCAGTTGCGTTGATCATCGAGCGTGCTACTGCGCTGCGCCGCGCCAAGATCACGCCGCCGGGGCTTTTGCAGAGCGTCGTGGCCGATGTGCGACAGGGCAATGTATCTGCCGACGCTCTGCACAGGCTCGAAGCACACTCCCCATTGGGCCGAGTGTTTGCAGCGGGTCTGGCCAACATGAAGAATTCGCGCGAAGTCATGAAAGAAGCGATCGAAGAGGCCGGCCGTGGCGTTGCGCATGAACTTGAGCGCTTTCTGACCACGCTCGGCACGCTGGCCGCCGTGAGCCCGTTGATGGGCCTGTTCGGCACCGTCGTCGGCATGATCGAAATCTTCGGTTCACCGGCTGCGGGCGGCAATCACAATCCCGAAATGCTGGCACATGGCATTTCCATCGCGCTCTACAACACCGGCTTCGGTCTCGTCATCGCGATTCCGAGCATGATCGCTTATCGCCACTTCCGCGCGCTCGTCGACAGCATCGTGATCGACATGGAGTTGCAGGCGCTGAAGCTGGTTGAGCTTGTGCACGGCGAACGCAAATAAGCGAGCGCCAGTCGCTAGAAAGGCAAGCCATGAATTTCCAACGCGGCCGCTATCGCGAAGAACCGGAAATCAACTTTATTCCGTTGATCGACGTGTTGCTGGTGATCCTCATCTTCCTGATGGTTACCACGACATATTCCAAGTTCTCCGGCCTTGAAATCAATTTGCCCACGGCCGATGGCACGCCGCCACAAACGCAGCCGGCCGAAATCAACGTGGCCGTCACGGCAACGGGCGATGTACTGGTGAACAAGATTGCGACAGGTCGTGATCCCCAAGCGATCAGCAATGCGCTCAAGAACGTCGCCGGCGGCAAGGACGACACCATCGTCGTCATCAGTGCCGACAAGGATGCGCGTCACCAGAGCGTGATCGACGTCATGGAAGCGGCGCAAACCGCAGGGTTGTCGCACATTTCCTTTGCCACCCAATCAAGCAAGTAAGCCAACAAGCAAAACGATAAAGAAAGCCGGCTGGCCGGCTTTCTGGCAGCGCCGCGGCTTGCCTGGCTGTTTGTTCTTGCCCCTTTCCTGGTTGTTTTCAACTGCGGCGCGTTGGCGTCGGGCACGCATCATTCCGCAGCGCTTGCCGGTACCGGTTGTCGTGATTGGTGGTATCACGGTGGGTGGTGCCGGGAAAACACCCCTTGCGCTCTATCTGGTGGATGCCTTGCGACAGCGTGGTTATGTCCCTGGCATTGTCAGCCGCGGCTACGGTGGTTCTGCTTCCGGCGTGGTCGAGGTGATGCCGGATTCATCGCCTGATCAGGTGGGTGATGAACCTTTACTGCTGCGTCGTCGTGCCGATTGTCCGGTGGTGATCGGCATCGATCGTGTTGCTGCAGGCCGTGCACTCCTTGCGGCGCACCCCGATGTCAATCTCATTTTGTGTGACGACGGCATGCAGCATTACCGCTTGGCGCGTGATATTGAAATCGCGGTACTTGATCGTCGTGGCCTCGGCAATGGACACACGATGCCCGCCGGCCCATTGCGCGAACCGCCGTTGCGTTTGCGCGAGGTCGATGCCTTAGTGCTGAATGACGTGGCGCTCGATACGCTAGCGCTGCCTGTGATGCCGCCGGCTATTTTCAGCATGCACCTGCAGGGCGATGAGTTCCACGCGCTTAACGACAACACGAAATGCGTGAGCGCGGACATGTTCGAGCACAAGCGCTTGCATGCCATCGCCGGCATCGGTGAGCCGCAACGCTTTTTCGACCATCTTTCCGCGCTTGGCCTGAGTTTTACCCCGCATGCTTTTCCCGATCACCATGCCTATACGACTGAAGAGCTTGCTTTCGGCGATACGATCCTGACGACGGAAAAGGATGCGGTAAAATTGCGCTCCTTGCCAGCCATGACGCAGGAAATCTGGGTGCTGCCAGTAACAGCGGTGGTATCAGAAGGGCTGGATCAACTGATTGTGGAGAAGCTGCATGGACGCGCGCCTGCTTGATATTCTGGTTTGCCCGGTATGCAAGGGTCCTCTGGAATACCGAAAAGCACAGAGCGAACTGGTCTGCAAGCCTTGTCGTTTGGCCTATGCCATCAAGGATGACATTCCGGTGATGCTGGAGTCCGAAGCGCGTCAGATCGACGCAGCCGAAGCAGGACAAGCTTGAGCCAAATTATGATTTTGAGGCCGCTGGCCGAACGGCCCGTTACCCTCTTTCCCGGAAAGAGGGCTAGGGAGAATGTCTTTGACCATGGCTAGAAAATTCAAGGTCGTGATTCCGGCGCGTTTCGCCTCGACACGCCTGCCAGGCAAGCCACTTGCCGATATTGGCGGCAAGCCCATGGTTGTCCGTGTTGCGGAAGCGGCCAAGCGCTCGGCGGCAAGCGAAATCATCATTGCTTGCGATCAGCAAGACATTCGTGCCTCTGTCGAGAATCACGGTTTTACTGCGGTTATCACGCGTGCTGATCATCCGAGCGGTACCGACCGCATTGCGGAAGTGGTCGAGCACATGGGTTGGGCCGACGATGAGATCGTGGTCAACGTTCAGGGTGATGAGCCACTCATTCCGTCTGTGCTGATCGATGCCGTGGCCGCGGCCCTGGACAAGGATGCTGGTGCTTCGATTGCAACGGCGAGTCATGCAATCCATTCCGCCGCCGATGCGTTCAATCCGAATGTGGTCAAGGTCGTAACGGCGAAGAATGGGCGTGCCCTGTATTTTTCGCGTGCGACGATTCCATGGCATCGCGATGGTTTCGATCACGATCGCACTGTTCTGCCGCACGACTTCAATTTGCAGCGCCACATTGGCATTTATGCGTATCGCGTCGGCTTTCTGCGTCGCTATGGCAACCTTGCTCCATCGCCGCTGGAGCGTTGGGAGTCACTCGAACAATTACGCGCGCTGTGGCATGGTGACGCGATTACCGTGGTCGAAACCGAAAGCTCGCCACCACCGGGCGTCGATACTCCCGAAGATCTCGAGCGCGTGCGCCGGATTTTTGCCGCGGGTTCGCAATAACGAATTAGAAAAAATGTCGGCGGCCAGTCCTGAACGTTGAAGGTCGCCTGTGAGGGCTTGTCCCTATTCAAGAGTCTTTAAGGAGAAAGAGATGCGTCTGATTTTGTTGGGACCGCCGGGTGCGGGCAAGGGAACGCAAGCCAACTTCATCAAGGAAAAATTCGCCATTCCACAGATTTCCACCGGCGACATGTTGCGTGCCGCGGTGAAGGCAGGTACGCCGCTGGGTCTGGCCGCCAAGGCAGTCATGGATTCCGGTGCGCTTGTCTCCGACGACATCATCATCGGCCTCGTCAAGGAGCGTCTCAAGGAAGACGACTGCAAGAACGGCTACATGTTTGACGGATTTCCGCGCACGATTCCGCAAGCCGATGCGATGAAAGATGCCGGCGTGAAGATTGATTTTGTGCTGGAAATCGCCGTGCCGGACGGTGACATCGTCGAACGCATGAGCGGTCGTCGTACGCACCCGGCCTCGGGTCGCACGTATCACATCAAATTCAACCCGCCCAAGGTTGCGGGCAAGGACGACGTGACCGGCGAGGATCTGGTTCAGCGCGATGATGACAAGGAAGAGACCGTCAAGAAACGCCTTGACGTGTATCACGCGCAAACCGAGCCGTTGGTGGCCTATTACTCCGACTGGGCCAAGACCGGCGACGCCGTCGCGCCGCAATATCGCAAGATCAGCGGTAGCGGTGCGGTCGAGGAAATCACGCAACGCGCTTTTGCCGCACTGAAGTAAGGAGTCGTCATGCCCCGCAATGCCTTTTACGCACAATCCGGCGGTGTTACCGCCGTCATCAACGCCAGTGCCTGCGGCGTCATCGAAACCGCGCGCGCGCATGCCGACAAGATTGGTACGGTCTACGCTGGCCGCAATGGCATCATCGGCGCACTGACCGAGGATCTGATCGATACCTCGCTGGAGTCTGCTGCGGACATCGCCGCACTGCGTACCACACCGTCGGGCGCTTTCGGCTCCTGCCGTTACAAGCTGAAGAGCCTGACCGAGCACAAGGCGCAATACGAGCGTCTGATCGAAGTGTTCAAGGCGCACGA
>DATJJR010000099.1:0-56206 GCA_035492055.1 Rhodocyclaceae bacterium
ACGCATTCTCCTCAAATTGTCCGGCGAAGCCCTGATGGGTGACGATGCCTATGGCATCAATCGCGACACGATCAATCGCATCGTCCAGGAAATCGCTGCTGTCGTCGCACTGGGCGTCGAAGTGGGCGTAGTGATCGGCGGTGGCAATATCTTCCGCGGCATGGCGGGCGCTGCGTCCGGCATGGAACGCGTGACAGCCGACTACATGGGCATGCTTGCCACCGTCATGAACGGCATGGCGCTGCAGGATGCGATGCGCCAGGCTGGGCTGGAAAGTCGCGTGCAATCCGCACTCAATATTGAACAGGTCATCGAACCCTACATTCGTGGCAAGGCCATGCGCTACCTCGAAGAGGGCAAGGTTGTCGTGTTCGCTGCAGGTACGGGTAATCCATTCTTCACGACCGATACCACTGCTGCATTGCGTGGTGCCGAAATCGGCGCGCAGATCGTGCTTAAGGCGACCAAGGTCGACGGCGTGTATACCGCCGATCCGATGCAGGACAAGAGCGCAACACGCTACGAAAAGATTAGCTTCGACGAAGCGATCAGCCGCAATCTCAAGGTCATGGATGCCACCGCGCTGGCTTTGTGTCGCGACCAGAAATTGCCGATCAATGTGTTCTCCATCTTCAAGTCCGGCGCACTGAAGCGTGTCGTCATGGGTGAAGACGAAGGCACGATGGTGTATTGCTAAGAAAAGAAATATTTACGAAACAAGGAATTAATCCCTTGCATATCCCCAAATTCAGGGATGAGTGCTTTCCAAAGAGAAAATCATGATTGCCGATCTCAAGAAAACCACTGAACAAAAGATGCACAAGTCGATCGAGGCGTTGAAGACCAACCTCGGCAAGGTGCGTACCGGCCGTGCCCACACCGGCTTGCTGGATCATGTTCAAGTCGATTACTACGATTCGCCTGTGCCGATTTCGCAGGTCGCCAATATCACGCTGGTTGACGCCCGCACCATCGGTGTTCAGCCGTGGGAAAAGAACATGGTGGGCAAGATTGAAAAGGCCATTCGCGATTCCGATCTCGGTCTGAATCCGGCCACGCAGGGCGATCTGATCCGCGTGCCGATGCCGATGCTGACTGAAGAGCGTCGTCGCGATCTGATCAAGGTCGTGAAGGGCGAAGGCGAAGATGCCAAAGTGGCCGTGCGCAATCTGCGCCGCGATGCCAACAACGCGCTCAAGGATGCCTTGAAGAAGAAGGAGATTCCTGAGGATGACGAGCGTCGTACCCAGGATGACATCCAGAAGCTGACCGACAAGGCTGTGGCCGAAATCGACAAGCTGTTGGCGGAGAAGGAAAAGGATCTGATGGCGGTTTGATCGCCTTCGGACATCTTCTTTCCTGATCGCCATGGCGCTGTTCGGTAGTTCGACCAAAGAGGTTCCGCAAACAGCGGATGTGCCTCGCCACGTTGCCGTCATCATGGACGGCAATGGCCGTTGGGCCAAGAAGCGCATGATGCCGCGGGTCGCCGGCCACGTGCGTGGTGTCGAGGCCGTGCGCGGTACGGTGGCTGCCTGTATCGAGCGTGGTATTGGTTATCTCACGCTGTTTGCCTTTAGTTCCGAGAACTGGCGCCGCCCGGCCGATGAAGTCGGCTTCCTGATGAAGCTGTTCGTCAAATCGCTCAAGGACGAGGCCGAAAAGCTTAATCGTGCCGGTGTCTGCTTGCGCATCGTCGGTGATCTCTCGCGTTTCGATGTGGAATTGCAGCAGGCGATTACCGATGTCGAAGCGTTGACGGCGAAGAACAACACGCTGACGTTGACCATCGCCGCCAATTACGGCGGCCGCTGGGACATCATGCAGGCGCTCAATCGCCTGAGCGTTGAACAGCCTGAGCGCGCCGGCCGCTTCACCGAAGAAGATATCGCCGCGCGTTCCGTCATGGCACATGCGCCGGAACCTGATCTTTTCATCCGTACCGGTGGCGAGCAGCGCATCAGCAATTTCCTGCTTTGGCAGTTGGCCTACACCGAACTGTATTTCACCGACAAGCTGTGGCCCGAGTTTGATGCTGCGATGCTCGATGAGGCTATCTTGTCTTTCAACAAGCGCGAGCGTCGTTTCGGTCGCACCAGTGAACAACTGATTGGTAGCGTTGAGCCGATGACGCAATCCGATGCTTAGAACGCGCGTTATTACCGCCCTGTTTTTGCTGGCCGGATTCATCGGTGTCCTGTTTGTCTTGCCTGACTGGATTGCGCATGTCGTCTTCGCCATCGTCGTGGCGTTGGCGGCATGGGAGTGGAGCGGTTTCATGCAAGCCGAACCGCGCCATCGCATTGCCTTTGCTTGGACGACATTGCTTATTGCGGAATGGCTGACGCTGTCCGGGCTTGCTCATGTTTTGTTGCCTGCATTGTCACTGCTAGCTGTATGTTTCTGGCTCTTCGTTGTACCAGTGTGGTTTGCCAAACGCTGGCTGTTGCCGCGCAATGTTGTCGGCTACTTGCTTGGCTGGATGGTTTTGCTGCCATGCTGGGCGGCACTGCTGGATTTGTATCGCAAGGATTCGTGGCTGCTCCTGGCGGCTTTGGCGCTAGTCTGGATTGCCGACGTCGCTGCCTATTTTTTTGGCAAGGCATTTGGCCGCAACAAACTTGCGCCGACAATCAGTCCCGGCAAGACGCGCGAAGGCGCTGCCGGTGCGATGATCGCCGTACTGATCTACGGCCTTTCATTATCGTTGCGTGAATGGCCGGATGCATCTGTATCGCGGCTCTCGGGCATTGCTGTTGTGTTGGTATTACTGACAGCGCTCAGCATCATCGGTGACCTGTTCGAGTCGATGCTCAAGCGACAGGCGGGACTCAAGGACAGCAGCAATTTGTTGCCGGGGCATGGCGGCATACTTGACCGCATCGACAGCCAGACTTCAACGCTGCCGCTTGTGGCGTTGTATTTCTACTGGATGACCCAATGACCAACGCAATTCGCAACGTCACCATCCTCGGTGCGACCGGATCGATTGGCGCCAGTACGCTGGATGTGATTGCACGCCATCCGGAGCGTTATCGTGTCGTTGCCTTGTCCGGGCACAGTCGCCTGGAAATCCTTGCTGCACAATGTGCTGCGCACAAACCGCGCTATGCGGTGGTTGCTACACCCGAAGCCGCAATTAAACTCAAGCAACAGCTCGCCGGCCAGCAGATTGAAATCTTGCATGGCGCCGAGGCACTGGCGCAGATTGCCGCGCTGCCAGAAGTCGACACCGTCATGGCAGCCATCGTTGGTGCCGTCGGTCTGGCACCGACGATGGCTGCCGTGCGTGCGGGCAAGCGTGTCCTGCTGGCGAACAAGGAAGCGCTCGTCATGGCAGGCGAACTCTTCATGCATGAAGTGCAAGCGAGTGGCGCGATCTTGTTGCCAGTCGACAGCGAGCACAACGCCATCTATCAATCGCTGCCTGCTGGATATGCGGGAAATCTCGCTGACGTTGGTGTGTCGAAATTATTGCTGACGGCCTCAGGCGGGCCATTTCGCACACTGCCGCTGGAGGCGCTGGAGTTCGTCACGCCCGAACAGGCATGCGCACATCCGAACTGGGTGATGGGGAAGAAGATTTCCGTCGATTCGGCGACCATGATGAACAAGGGACTTGAGGTCATCGAGGCGCGCTGGCTCTTCAATGCAGCGGCGGACAAGATTGAAGTCGTCATTCATCCGCAGAGCGTGATTCATTCGATGGTGCAGTATGTGGACGGCTCGGTCCTGGCTCAGCTCGGTAACCCAGACATGCGCACGCCGATCGCGCATGCGCTGGCGTATCCGGAACGCATCGCCGCCGGTGTTCTGCCACTCGATCTTTTTGCCATTGGTCGTCTGGATTTTTGTCCGCCGGACATGACGCGGTTTCCTTGTCTTGATTTGGCTTATCAGGCTTTGCGCAGTGGCGGCAATGCACCGGCTGTGCTGAACGCAGCCAATGAAGTTGCCGTCGCCGCGTTTCTGGAAGGACGTTTGCCATATCGCCGTATTGCCGACGTGATTACGGCGACACTGGACACGATTGCGCCCGCCGCGGTGGCCGATCTGCAAAGCGTGATGGTGGCCGATGTCTTGGCCCGCGATGCGGCAACGGCGGCCATTGGTCACTGGAGTCACTGACATGTTCGATGCACCACTGACGTATTTTGCTGCTTTTGTTGTTGCGCTCGGCCTGCTCGTGGTCGTGCATGAGTTCGGCCATTTCAGCGTTGCGCGTTTGTGTGGCGTGAAGGTTTTGCGTTTTTCCGTCGGCTTCGGCAAGGTGTTGTGGAAGCGGAATTTCGGGGCTGACCAGACTGAGCTGACCTTGTGCGCGATTCCGCTCGGGGGTTACGTCAAGATGCTTGACGAACGCGAAGGACCGGTTGAGGCGGCTGAATTGCATCGTGCGTTTACCCAGAAGAGTCTGGGCAAACGCAGCCTGATCGTGCTGGCCGGGCCGGTGGCCAATCTACTGCTGGCCATCGTGCTCTATTGGGGTTTGTTCATACATGGCGTGCAGGAGCTGAAGCCCGTGCTTGATGCGCCCGCTGCCGAAAGTGTTGCCGCCCGCGCTGGCGTGCAACTCGGTGATTTCGTGAGTGTGGCCGATGACCAAGCAGTGCGCAGTTGGGAAGACCTGCGTTGGCATGTCTTGCGCGATATGGCCGATGGTGTCGCACTGCAATTACAGGTGACGCGCGTAGATGGCAGTCAGACTGCGCTAACGATCGACACGTCGGCGATCAATGTCGATGCGTTGGAGCATGATCCGCTGCAGCAACTGGGACTGGCCGTGAAACCGCCGCCCTTGGCGCCCATCATCGGGCGAGTGCTGCCGGATACACCGGCTGCTCGTGTTGGTTTGCAACCAGGTGAACGTGTTGTTGCCATTGATGGCACGTCCATGCTGTTGTGGAGCGATGTGGCGAGAACGGTGCGCGCTGCGCCTGGCCGCGTTTTGACTCTGACGCTGGAACATGACGGCGTGCGGCGTGACGTGAAGGTGACGCCGGACACGATTCAAAGCAAGGATGCTGCTGCAACGGGACGTCTCGGGTTTGCGCCCAAGGACGATCCTGCCTTGCGTGAAGCGATGTTCACGAATGTCGACTATGCGCCGCTGGCTGCGCTGAGAAGGGCTGTTACGCAGACGTGGGAAACCTCTGTGTTCACGTTGCGCATGATGGGACGCATGGTGTTGGGGCAGGTCTCGCTCAAGAATCTGTCTGGACCATTGACGATTGCCGATTATGCAGGGCAGTCGGCACAGCTTGGAATGCCTTACTACGTCAAGTTTCTGGCGCTTATCAGTATCAGTATTGGTGTGCTCAATCTGTTGCCGATCCCGGTACTGGATGGAGGGCATTTGATGTATTATCTCGCGGAGTTTTTGCGCGGAAAGCCTTTGCCAGAGCGTGTTTTTGAGGTGGGTCAGCGTGTCGGACTGACCTTGCTGCTATGCATGATGGGCATCGCGCTGTTCAACGATCTGAATCGACAGTTTTTCGGCTGAATCAATGAAAAAATCCCTGCTCGGCGGCCTGATTTCGCTTGCATTGGCTGCCATGGCGCACGATGCGCTTGCCTTTGAACCCTTTACCGTCAAGGATATTCGCGTCGAGGGCATCCAGCGTACCGATGCCGGCACGGTGTTCAGCTATCTGCCCGTCAAGGTCGGCGAGACCATGGATGACGAGAAGGCCTCCAAGGCAGTCAAGGCTCTGTTCTCCACTGGCTTCTTCAAAGATGTTCGCCTTGAGATCCAGAGTGACGTGCTGGTCGTCATTGTCGAAGAGCGTCCGGCGATTGCTTCCGTCGATTTCGTCGGGATGAAGGCGTTCGAAAAGGACAAGCTGAAGAAGAGTCTGGCCGAGGTTGGTTTGGCTGAGTCGCGCATTCTGGATCGTTCGGTGGTGGATCGTGCCGAACAGGAATTGAAGCGCCAATACCTGATCAAGGGTTACTACGACGCTCGCATTACAACCACGATCACGCCGCTTGAACGTAACCGTGTTGGTGTCAACTTCAGTGTCAATGAAGGCGAAGTGGCGAAGATTCGCCGCATCAACATTGTTGGCAACAAATCCTTCTCCGAAAAGGAACTGCTGAAGATCATCACGTTGACGACACCGGGCTGGTTTACCTGGTGGACGAAGAACGATCAGTATTCGAAGCAGAAGCTTTCGGGCGATCTGGAAACGCTGCGTTCCTGGTACATGGATCGTGGTTACCTCGAGTTCTCGGTTGATTCGACTCAAGTCACGATTTCGCCCGACAAGAAAGATATCTACATCACTATCAATATCAGCGAAGGTGACAAGTACACGGTGTCCGGCATCAAATTGTCCGGCAATCTGCTTGTACCTGATGATCAGCTGAGAAAACTGGTTCAATTAAAGCCAGGTGATGTGTATTCACGTGCGCTGATGACCGATACGACAAAAGCGATCAGCGACCGTCTCGGCAATGATGGCTATGCCTTCGCCAATGTGAACGCTGCACCTGAACTCGACAAAGACAAGCATCAGGTTGCCTTTACTATTTACGTTGATCCAGGTCGCCGTGTCTATGTACGCAATATCAATATCAGCGGCAATACCCGTACGCGCGATGAAGTGATTCGTCGCGAACTGCGTCAGATGGAAGGTGCCTGGTATGACGGCAACAGCATCAATAATTCGCGTAATCGCGTTGACCGTCTCGGTTACTTTGAAGATGTAACGGTCGAGACGCCACAGGTGGCAGGTACGACCGATCAGGTCGATCTCAACGTCAAGGTCAAGGAAAAACCCACTGGCGCAATCTCGGTCGGTGCAGGTTTCTCCAGCGCTGAAAAAGTATCGCTGTCCGGCTCGATTACGCAGGACAATCTGTTCGGCAGCGGCAAGACTGTGTCGCTCGGTGTCAATACCAGCAAGATCAATACGTTGTACTCGCTGTCCTATACCAACCCGTACTACACGGTCGACGGCATTTCCGCGGGCTTTGATCTTTATCACCGCACCATCAACACGAGCTCCTTGTCTTCGGTGGCTTTTTACCGAACGAACTCGACGGGTGCTGGCGTACGTCTCGGCATTCCGATTTCGGACACGGACTATCTGAACATGGGCCTGGCGGTGGATACAACATCGCTTGGTGTCAATACGTCCTGCGCCGATGGAACGTCACCGGTGGTCGGTACTGGATGTGATGACGGATCGGTGGTTAGTCCGCAGGTCTATCAGGACTACGTGGCCAAGAATGGTACGCACTACAACAGCCTTGTGCCGACCATAGGCTGGTCGCGTAACACGATCGACAGTCGTTTATACCCGACCAAGGGGGCAATTTCCCGTGTCGGCCTTGAGCTAGCCATCCCGCCGGGCGTCCTGCAGTACTACAAGGCGACAGCCTCGAACCAGAGCTATTGGCCGTTGAGCAAGACTTTCACGTTGGCGACCAATGTTGATGTCGGCTATGCAGGTGCCTTGGGCAACAAAGACTATCCGTTCTTCAAGAACTTCTACGCGGGTGGTATCGGTTCCGTGCGCGGGTATGATACGAGCTCGTTGGGACCGGTCATCAACGACCCGGTCTATGGTGCACAGCGCATCGGTGGTACGAAGCGTGTCATTGGTTCTGCGGAGTTGTTGTTCCCGGCGCCAGGCATGGGACTCGACAAATCGGTACGTCTGGGGACCTTCCTTGACGGTGGTCAGGTTTGGGCATCAGATCAAAAGATCAGTGTTGCCGATCTGCGCTACAGCACCGGCGTGTCCTTGACCTGGAGTTCGCCGCTCGGTCCGCTCAAGTTCAGCATCGCGAAGGCTTTGAACTCGAAGCCGGGCGACAATCTGCAGATATTCCAGTTCACGATGGGCCAAGTGTTTTAAGCGAGAGGGAGTTAGCCTTGTTCAAGCCTAAATCAGTTCTTTCCGTGGTTGCAATGTTGACCATGATGGCGGTGGCACCTTATGCCGCTGCAGATACCGGTGCCAAGATTGGCTTCATCAACCTGCAGCGTGTCTCGAACGAGGCGCCGCAGGCTTTGCGTGCGATGAAAAAGATCAAGGGTGAGTTCGAGAAGCGCGATCAGGATCTGCAGAAAATGAGCAAGCAGCTCCAGACGCTGCAGGACAAATTGGACAAGGACGGCCCGACGCTGTCGGACAATGATCGCAAGCAGCGCGAGCGTGAACTGTCCGATTTGAATCGCGATTTCCAGCGCAAGCAGCGCGAGTTCCGCGAAGATTTGAGCGTGCGTCAAAACGAAGAGTTGACGAGCCTGTATGAAACCGTGAACAAGGTGATCCGCAAGATCGCCGAGACGGAGAAGTACGATCTGATTGTTCAGGAAGCGGTGTATTACAGCCCGAACATCGATATCACCAACAAGGTCCTCAAGGCTTTGGGTGCAGATGTGTCCGCTGCGCCGACGACTGGTGCGCCGATGTCCATGCCTGTGGCACCGTCCTCTTCGTCCACTTCTCCGAATGCAGGCAAGTAGGATTTACCATGGTGATGGCAATCAAGCTTGCCGAGATCGTTAATCGCCTCGGCGGAGAGTTGCAGGGTGACGGCGAAACGTTGATCGAGCGCATTGCGCCGCTGGAGTCGGCTCAGGCGGGTGAAATCGCGTTCTTGTCCAATCCAAAATTTCTGCCGCAACTGGCCACGACAGGCGCGAGCGCTGTCATTGTTGCACCGGGATTGGCCGACAGCGCGTCCGGAGCACGCATCCTTCATCCCGATCCTTATCTGTACTTTGCGCGACTGGCCCAATTGCTGGCACCGAAGACCCCGACGCCGATGGGCATCCACCCGAGCGCGACGGTCATGTCGGAATTGCCCGGTAATGTACATGTCGGTGCTGGTGCCTATGTAGGTACCAATGTGCGCATCGGTGCGAATACGGTTATTGGCACGAATGCGATTGTTGGCTCCAATGTGACCATCGGTGCGAATTGCCGCCTGTATCCGAACGCTACCATTTCTCATGGCTGCCGCATTGGTGCGCATACGATCATTCATTCGGGTGCCGTGATCGGTGCCGATGGATTTGGTTTTGCACGTGAAAAGGATGGTCACTGGGTCAAGATTCCACAGACAGGTATCGTCATCATCGGCGATGACGTGGAAATCGGTGCCAATACGACGATTGATCGTGGTGCACTCGAAAACACGGTGATCGGCAACGGCGTCAAGATCGACAATCTCGTGATGATTGCCCATAACGTGCAGATAGGCGAAAACACTGCTATCGCTGCCTGTACCGGCGTTGCGGGAAGTGCGGTAATCGGCAAGCGTTGCACCATCGGTGGTTCGTCCAACATTCTCGGCCACATCACCATTGCCGACGATGTGAATATTTCGGCCTGCACCTATATCGCAAAAAGTATTTTGACCCGTGGCGCTTACACCGGCAGTGTGCCTTCGTTGCCGCACGACGAATGGCTGAAAAATTTTGCCCGTCTCCGTCATTTGGACAGCATGGCAGATAAAATCCGCGCCCTCGAAGCGCGTTTGAAAGAATTGGAGAATAAGTAAATGAGCGAGGCAAGTGCCGCCACTGCAGCCGCCGCTGAACAGATGGATATTCATGAAATCCTGAAGTGTCTGCCGCACCGTTATCCTTTCCTGCTAGTCGATCGCGTAAAGGAAGTCGTCGCTGGTTCACATATCGTTGCACTGAAGAATGTGAGCATGAACGAGCCGTTTTTTCCTGGCCACTATCCGCATCATCCCGTCATGCCGGGCGTGTTGATCATTGAAGCGATGGCGCAGACTGCTGCGATCCTGTCGTTCAAGACGCATGGTTCCAGTGCCGATGACGACAGCGTTTATTACTTCGTCGGTATCGACGAAGCGCGCTTCAAGCGTCCAGTCATGCCGGGCGATCAATTAGTGATGGAAGCAACACTTGAAATGAATCGTCGTGGCTTGTGGAAATTTGCCTGCTGCGCCAAGGTCGACGGGCAGGTTGCCGCCGAAGCCAAGATCATGTGCACGATCAAGGCCATCAACGAATGACGCGAATTCATCCGAGTGCCTTGGTCGATCCGGGTGCCCGCATTGCTGATGGTGTCGAAATCGGGGCTTTCACTATCGTTGGCCCTAACGTCGAAGTTGGCGCCAATACTGTAATTGGCCCGCATGTTGTCATTGATGGGCACACCAAGATTGGTGCTGACAATCGTATCTTCCAGTTTTGTTCCATCGGTGGACAGCCACAGGACAAGAAATACGCGGGTGAGCCTACTCGCTTGGAAATTGGCGACCGTAATACCATTCGCGAAAGCTGCACTTTCAATATCGGCACGACGCAAGATGGCGGTATCACGCGTGTTGGTAACGACAACTGGGTGATGGCTTATGTACATGTGGCGCATGATTGCTCCATTGGTGACAACTGTATTTTCGCCAATAGCGTTCAGCTTGCCGGCCATGTGCAGATTGGTGACTTCGTCATCATCGGTGGTATTTCGGGCGTGCATCAATTTGTGCGTATCGGTTCGCACAGCATGGCAGGGATGACGACGAGTCTGTCGCAGGATCTGCCGCCGTATGTGATGGCGTCGGGCAATCCTGCTGCTGCCCGCGGTATCAATGTCGAAGGCCTGCGTCGGCGCGGTTTTTCTGCCGAGGCAATCGCGGCGATTCGACGCGCCTACAAGACAATTTACGTATCCGGCATGCGCCTTGAAGAAGCACGCGAGGCCATTGCGGCGGAGCAGGATGAATATCCTGAACTCAAGCCACTCGTTGAATTCCTGTCCGTGTCTGGGCGCGGTATTGTTCGCTGAGAACGAGAATATCCATGCCTGTACGCATTGCGATGGTGGCCGGCGAGGCCTCTGGGGATCAGCTTGCAGCGCATCTGATTGAAGCTTTGCGTGTGCATCTGCCCGATGCCGAGTTCTACGGCATTGGCGGGCCGCGCATGCAGTCTGTCGGTTTCAAAGCACTGTGGCCGGCGGAAAAGCTTGCCGTCAATGGTTACGCAGAAGTTCTGAAACGCTATCGGGAACTTTCGGGCATCCGCAAATCACTGCTTGCGATCATGCGCAAGGACAAGCCTGATGTGTTTATTGCCGTTGATGCGCCGGATTTCAATCTGTGGCTTGAAGAGCGCATGAAGAATGCCGGCGTACCGGCAATTCACTTTGTCAGTCCGTCGATCTGGGCCTGGCGCGGTGAACGCATCCACAAGATCAAGAGGGCTGTTTCACGCATGTTGGCACTCTTTCCGTTTGAGCCGGAAATCTACGAGCGCGAAAATGTGCCTGTCAGTTACGTCGGCCATCCTTTTGCCGATGCGATTCCTGTTGATCGAGATCGAGCCGGAGCTCTGGAGCGTCTCGGTCTAGATGCCGATGGGCAATACATAGCGTTGTTACCCGGAAGCCGCCAAAGCGAGCTCGACAATATGGCCGAGTCGTTTATTGAAACGGGCAAGCTGTTGCTGCAACGGTTTCCTAAAGCACAACTGCTGGTTCCCCTGGTCACACGCGAAACGCGTGATCGCTTCGAGTTGGCGCTGTGGGAGTGCAAGGCGCAGGATTTGCCGTTCAAGATGATCTTCGGCCACGCACGTGATGTGCTCGCTGTTGCCGATGCAGCGTTAGTAGCCAGCGGTACGGCAACGCTGGAGGCGGCTTTGCTGAAGACTCCCATGGTTGTGACCTACAAGGTTGCACGGATGACTTATCGTCTGATGAAGAACAAGGGCTATCAACCGTGGATTGGTTTGCCCAATATTCTCGCAGGCGAATTTGTCGTGCCGGAGTTCGTTCAAGATCAGGCAACGCCGGAAAACATGGCGCAGGCCGTTGGCAATCTGATTGTTGACAAGGTTGCGCGCATGCAGATCGTTGAGGTATTCCGACGTATTCATGAAAGTTTGCGCCAAGGCACGGGCGAGCGTGCAGCAGCGGCTGTATTGCCGTATCTGCTGCCGAAGTAAAGTGGCCTATCGTGACTGCCGCCGCGCGCATTGATAAGGCCGCGATATTCAAAGTTGCTGGCGTTGACGAAGCCGGCAGAGGCCCTTTGGCCGGTCCGGTTGTTGCTGCTGCGGTCATTCTCGACCCGATGCGCCCCATTGAAGGCCTGAATGATTCGAAGAAGCTCAGTGAAAAGGCGCGTGACCGTCTTGCGCCCTTGATTCGTGAACATGCGCTGGCATGGGCTGTTGCGGAGGCCAGCGTCGAGGAAATCGATACGCTCAATATTCACCATGCCACGCTGCTGGCGATGCGTCGTGCTATTGAAATGCTGGGGGTCGTACCCGATGCCATTGAAGTTGACGGACTGCATTGCCCAACAGTAACCATGCCGGCGACGGCGATCGTCAAGGGTGACAGCAAAGTGGCCGCGATTGCTGCTGCATCGATTCTTGCCAAGACCGTGCGCGATGCGCAATTGCTGCTGTTGCATGAACGCTATCCCATGTACGGCCTGGATCGACACAAAGGATATCCGACGGCTGCGCATCTGGCGGCCTTGCGTGAGCATGGTGTCGTGCGTGAAATTTACAGAGCCAGTTATGCGCCGGTACGTGCCTTGATCGAGCAAGGTGCGGTGCAATGAAGCACATTGCTTCGCGTGATAACGCAACCTTCAAATCCCTGCGTGCGCTGGTCGAGAGTGCTCGTGAGCAACGTCAACGTCGGCAAACACTGATCGATGGTCTGCATCTGCTCGAGGTTTATGCACAGCGCGGTGGCGTGCCTGCGACGATATTGCTTGCAGAATCGTCGCTCGATAATACCGAGGTCATGGTGCGGGCTGCAGCCTTTGCCGATGTGGATGTCCTAATCTTCAAGGATGCTTTGTTTCGTGAACTCAGCGGCGTCGCAACACCAACCGGCGTTGCCGCCGTGATTGCGATTCCCGACGAATGCGATGCCTTGCCGACGGAGACCTGCATCATGCTTGATGCGATACAGGATGCTGGCAACGTCGGTTCCATTCTGCGCAGTGCAGCAGCGGCAGGTGTACGAGATGTACTGCTTGGGCCAGGTTCGGCTGGTGCATGGACGCCTCGTGTTTTGCGTGCTGCACAAGGCGCCCATTTTTCGCTCAATATCCGTGAGCAAGCGGACTTGCCATCCTTGCTTGAGCAATTGTCCATGCCTGGCGTGGCAACGGTTGTGGAGGGTGCATCCAGTGTGTATGCGCTTGATCTTTCTCAGCCGGTTGCCTGGTTGTTTGGTAACGAAGGGGCGGGCTTGTCGGATGAATTAATTGCTGCCGCGAAATTGCGCGCGACGATTCCGCTGGCCGCGGAAACGGAATCGCTCAATGTTGCCGCCGCCGCCGCGATTTGCCTGTTTGAAGGGCGTCGGCAACGCGCGCAATGAGGCTACAGCTAAGGCTGTAACTGCAGTAAGCTTCTCCACGTTCTTCTATAGCGAAGGGGCCAGAATGCAAATCGAGTGGTGGCATTGGCTGGTGGGCGGTATTGCGCTGCTGTTATGCGAGCTCGCGCTGCCCGCTTTCGTTCTCGTCTGGTTCGGTTTGTCGGCACTGGCTGTTGGTGTATTGCTGGTGGTGTTACCTGATATCGGAATAACCGCACAGCTCGTTTTGTGGCTGGTGTTATCGATTGCCTTGGTGGCGTTGTGGTTCCGCGTGTTTAAACCCGAGCAATACAAAACGCGTATCGGCATGTCCGATGCCAATGTCATTGGTGAAGTCGGCTTGCTCGCCAAGCCGGTATCTCCTTTCGGCAAGGGTGAGGTGCGTTTTCAGAAGCCGCTGCTCGGCAGCGAAGTGTGGGTGTGCGTTGCCGATGAGGCAATTCCGGTTGGCGAACGCGTGCGTATCGTGAGTGTTGAAGGCAGCTTGCTCAAAATCGCCAGAATCTAATCAAGGGAGAGGTCGCATGGGAGATGGCATCATGGTTCTCGTCGTCGCATTCATCATCTTTGTCGCAGTTACCCTCGCCAAAGGCGTACGCATCGTGCCGCAGGGTGAGGAGTGGATCGTCGAGCGGCTTGGCAAATATCACGGTACGTTGTTGCCAGGGCTTTCCGTCATCATTCCTTATCTCGATCAAGTTGCCTACAAACTTGTCACCAAGGACATCATTCTCGACGTGCAGAAGCAGGAGGTGATCACTCGAGATAATGCTGTCATCGTCACTAACGCCATTGCATTCATCAAGGTCACCGATCCCGTCAAGGCCGTTTATGGCGTCGTCAACTTTTCCGAGGCTATCCGTAATCTCATCATGACCACATTGCGCTCGATCATTGGCGAGATGGAGCTTGACTCGGCGCTGTCCAGTCGCGACAAGATCAAGGCGCGCTTGCGTGAAAGCATTGCCGATGAAGTTTTGGACTGGGGTCTGTCGGTGAAGTCGGTGGAGCTGCAAGACATCAATCCGTCAGAATCGATGCAAAAAGCGATGGAAGCGCAGGCTTCTGCGGAGCGTGAGCGCAAGGCGATGGTGACGAAAGCCGAAGGCATCAAGCAATCGACGATCCTGCAGGCTGAAGCACGTCTTGAATCTGCACGTCGCGATGCGGAGGCGCAGGTGACCTTGGCCGAGGCGAGCGCCGAGGCAATTCGTCGCGTCAACGCTGCGCTGGGTGGCCAGGAAATTTCGATGCGCTATTTGCTTGGCGAAAAATATCTCGACGCAATGCAGCGGCTTGCCACTTCTCAGAATGCGAAAACCGTTGTGCTGCCGGCTGATGTGCAGGATGCAATTCGCGGGATGTTCACTCGAGCAAAAGAATGAGGTGGGTTTTTCAGCGGAATCCTTGACAAGAAAAATTTAGTCTCTATAATTCGGCCCTGTTCTGCGGGAGTAGCTCAGTTGGTAGAGCGATACCTTGCCAAGGTATAGGTCGAGAGTTCGAGACTCTTCTCCCGCTCCAGAATTCAAAAACTACGGCCCTCTTCGGAGGGCCGTAGTCATTTCTGCGTCGGTTTTTGTGCATGAGCATTTTTGGATTTCAGCACAGCTTCGAGGCGCTGTCAGAAAGGGCCTTGCGAATCAGTGTCTTGCCAGTTCCAATGGCGATATATCCTTTCTCGCGGCATCGCGATGCCTGTACGTCTGCCCACTGAAGTTCGCAATTCCGCGACACGCTGAGGCATTTTCGTCTTCCACAATTGAATGCCTTGCCTTTGCGTAAAAGCGTCGGCATACAATGCTTCGTCAGAGTTCATCGTGCATGCTCGTTCAGGGAGGCGGCAAGCATGGGCATAAAAAACAAGCTTGCGCTGCTGGTTACTCTGCTCTTTGGCATTCTGCTGTGCACGTCCGCTGCACTGTTGGTTGAGTCAAGTGAAGTGCGGTTGCGTGAAAGTATCATTGCGCAACAGGCTGCACTGGTCAAAACACTGACCTATGGTTTTGATCAGCAGGTGATGGCGCGTCACAAGATGCTCATCGAGGTTGCCAAAGCCTTACCCCCTGAGTTGGTGCAACAACCTGCGCGGTTGCAGGCGTTCCTCCAGGAACGCATCATCTTGCCCAAGATGTTTACCAACGTGTTGGTTTACAGCCCCGATGGCACCGTGCTCGCAGCTTGGCCTGCCCCGGAAAAATATGTTGGCAGCAGGCGCATGGCCGGTATGGAATATATTGCGCATACGGTACAAACCCGCCAGCCCTATATTTCACGCTTGTTCAAGAGCCCGGTTTCCGGTCAGCCGTTGGTCGTGATGACTGCCCCTGTGCTCGACAAGGATGGCAACGTCGTTGCCTTGTTCGGCGGCAGTCAGTACATCCTGACTGACAACCTGTTTTCAGGTTTTACGGACACTCACATTGGGCATAGCGGCAATCTGTTCCTTCTCTCACAGGATCGCACCATCATTGCGCATTCCGACAAGACGCGCGTGATGGAACAGCTTGAGCCTGGGGCCAATAAGGCAATCGATGCGGCGCTTACCAGCGGCGTCTTTGCTGGAGAGGCGGTGACGAGTCGTGGAACGCCCGTTCTGATCACCATTGAAACGATGAAAACGACCAGCTGGCTCTCGGGGGTGTTACTCCCCTTGGATGAGGCATACGCACCGATCAATGCCATGCGTATTCATGCCTTGCAACTGCTGGCGTTGCTTTTACTGATGCTGCCGCTGCTGGTCTGGTGGGGCGCCGGCTACATGACGCGACCGTTGCTGCTGCTTCGCGATCGCATCAAGAACATGACGCGGACACCGCAAATCGGCACGCTCGTTGCGCTGGATCGGCACGATGAAATCGGTGAGCTGGCACGAGCTTTTGATGAGCTTACTCTGGCGCGTCATTCCGCCGAAGAGGCGCAACTTCGGTTGAATCGCGCATTGCGCGTGCTGAGCGATTGCAACCAGACACTCATTCATGCCGACAACGAAGCGAAGTTGCTCCAGGACATTTGCACGCTGATCTTTACCAGCGGCGGTTATCCCTTTGTGTGGATAGGCTATGTCGATCCGACCGGCCAGGACAAAATCATTCATCCGATGGCCAAGGCGGGGTCCGGCGCGCAGATTCTTGAAACGCTGGTGCTGTCGATGGATGAAACGGCACATCCGTGCGAGCTCAGTTACCTGACGTTGCAAACCGGAGAGCGGCAAGTCTGCCAAGAGATCATCGGCGATCCGATGTTTGGCGTGTGGCAGGACATTGCCTTGGCTTACAACTACCACTCCGGCATTTCACTGCCACTGAAAAACGAGCAAATCACGTTCGGCATTCTCAATATCTACGCGCACGAAAGAGATGCGTTTGGCGTGGATGAAATCAAGTTGCTCGATGAGTTGGCCGCCGATCTTTCCTTCGGTATCAAGACATTGCGAGCCCGTGCAGCGCATCAGGCAGCAGAAGAGGAGTTGGCGTTCCTCGCGCATCATGATCCGCTGACCGAGCTTCCCAATCGTTTATTGCTGCGCGACCGTTTCGAACAGGCGGCGGCGCTGGCCGGGCGCAATGGAACTCGGGTTGCGATGCTGTTTCTCGACCTCGACAATTTCAAGGAGGTCAATGACAGCCTCGGTCATGGAATCGGTGATGAACTTTTGATCGCTGTTGTGCAGCGCTTGCGGGCAACGTTGCGCCAAGCCGACACGATCAGTCGCGAAGGGGGCGATGAGTTTGTTGTGCTGGTACCGGGAATCAATTCCATCAACGATGTCGGTCGCGTTGCACAGACCATTCTGGATGCAATGACACATCCGTTCGAAATCGAACACCACACTTTGCATACCTCGTTCAGTATTGGTATCAGCGTATATCCGAACGATGGTGAGAATTTCGATACGGTACGCAAGAACGCAGATACGGCACTCTATCGCGCCAAGGATGGTGGACGCCGTAACTACCGTTTCTTTGCGGGGCAGATGAATGTCGATGCGCAGGTACGCATGCAGATGCAGATCGATCTGCGCAAGGCACTACAGAACGACGAATTTGAATTGCTTTATCAGCCGCAAATCAATTTGCGTACCGGACGCATGGTCGGTGTCGAAGCCTTGATCCGTTGGCGCCGCAACGGTGAGTTGGTCTCGCCAGCCGAGTTTATTCCGGTGGCCGAGCACAGCGGCCTGATTATTCCGATTGGCGAATGGGTCATCAGCGAGGCGTGCCGGCAAGGCGTTGAATGGCGACGACAGGGCTTGGTGGACATGGTGGTGGCAGTCAACTTGTCGGCGTTGCAGTTCAAACACGGCAATATCGTCGACACTGTGCGCTTGGCACTGGAAAACTCGGGATTGCCAGCAGGTTCGCTTGAGCTCGAATTGACCGAGTCGATTCTGCTGCAGGACGTGGATGCCGCCATGAGCATCCTGCATCGCCTGAAGGAGCTTGGTGTGCATTTATCGATCGACGATTTCGGTACCGGCTATTCCTCACTTAGTTATCTCAAGCGTCTGGCCGTCGACAAGCTCAAGATCGACCGATCTTTTGTCGGTGATGTCACTGAAGATACGGACGATGCCGCTATTGCGCGCGCTGTAATTCAGCTTGGCCACACATTGCAGTTGACGGTAATTGCCGAGGGTGTTGAAACCGAAGGGCAATGCGCTTTTCTCCGGGAGAGTGCCTGCGACGAAGCGCAGGGCTACCTCTTTTCGAGGCCGGTGCCACCGAGCGACATTCCTTCGCTCATGGCTTCGTTGGGTAAAGCCGTGTTCTAGCCGCATGGTGGGAATGGTAGAGTGCCGCCTTTCGGCATCCACAGCCGCATCAATACTTCGTTAACGCAATGAGCCAAAACACTGAACCTCTCGATGTCCTGCTGGTTGGCGCAGGCATCATGAGCGCAACGCTGGGCGTGCTGCTCAAGGAGCTTGATCCATCGCTGACGTTGAAGATCGTGGAGATGCGCGATTCGGGCGCAGCAGAGAGTTCGAATCCCTGGAATAACGCCGGTACTGGCCATGCCGGTTTGTGCGAAATGAATTACACGCCGCAGGCGGCCGATGGCTCGGTGAATGTCAGTAAGGCGATTCAGATCAACAGCCAGTTCGAGGTGTCGAAGCAATTCTGGGGGCATCTTGTTGCCACGGGTGTTTTCGGTGCGCCGCAGAACTTCATCAATTCTGTGCCGCACATGTGTTTCGTGCGTGGCGAAAAAGATGTCGATTTTCTGAAAAAGCGTCATGCAGGCATGAGCGCGCACCACGCTTTTGCGACGATGGAATACAGTGAAGACCGTGCTCGCATGCAGGAATGGATTCCGCTGACGATGACAGGCCGCGCTGCGAGCGAAAAACTTGCCGTGACGCGTGTGGAGCAAGGTACTGACGTGAACTTCGGTTCACTCACTACACAATTGCTGGGCTATCTGGATCGTGACAACGATGTCGCCATCAGCTACAACCAGCGCGTGACGGCGCTGTCGCGCACTGACAAAGGTTGGCGCGTGAGTATGCGCGATAGCATCAACGGTGAAGTACAGGTTGTCGAGGCACGTTTTGTTTTTCTCGGCGGTGGCGGCGGGGCGCTGCCGTTGTTGCAAATGTCAGGTATTCCCGAAGGCAAGGGTTTTGGCGGGTTCCCTGTGAGCGGTCAATGGCTGCGTTGTGACGATCCTGCCATCGTGGGCCGTCATCAAGCCAAGGTCTACAGTCGCGCCGAAGTCGGCGCGCCGCCGATGTCGGTGCCGCATCTTGATACGCGCGTAGTCGACGGTAAGACATCGCTGCTGTTTGGGCCGTTTGCCGGTTTCTCAACCAAATTCCTCAAACAGGGTTCGTATCTTGATTTGTTCATGTCGATGCGACCGGACAATGTTGGCCCAATGTTGGCTGCGGGTCGGGACAATATGGATTTGACCCGGTATCTGGTGCACGAGGTCAGACAGTCGGACGAAGAACGGATGACGGCTTTGCGTCGCCTCTATCCTGAAGCCAAGGCGAAGGATTGGCGTCTCGAGATCGCCGGTCAGCGCGTCCAGATTATCAAGCGAGATGCCAAGAAGGGCGGCATTCTGCAATTCGGAACTGAAGTCGTCGCTGCAGGCGATGGCTCGATCGCCGCCTTGCTGGGTGCGTCGCCGGGCGCGTCGGTCAGTGTGCCGATCATGCTGGATTTGATCGAGCGTTGTTTTGCTGATCGCATGCCTGCATGGCGTGCGCGTATCGAAGAGATTTTTCCGGCTCGGGAAACGGCCCTGCAAACAGACGCCGGCCTCTATCGCGAGATCGGTGCATTGAGCGCCAAGCGACTGGGATTGGTTTGAACCGGATACGCGTCAGTGTGACTCAATAAAAATCGGGCCGCTCGGTATGGTACGTGCAGCGCGCATGCGCTCAAAATCCAATCGGCGCTGGTCGTTCAATGCCTGTATTCTTTTCTGCTGTTCAGCCTGTGCAACTTCTGCTGCATAGCGGCGTGAGTCTGCTCGGTTTTGCATGGCTTCGATTTCATTCAGGATTGCAGCCTGGCGCTGTGCCTTGATTTGTTCTTGCTCGGCTTTGGCTTCTTCAGCCGCTTGCTTTGCCGCTTCCTGCTTGGCGCGAGCTTGTTCCTGTTCCAGCTGGATTTGCTGAAGGGCTTGTTCTTTTTCTATTTGCATGTGCTGGTACTGAAAGTAGGCCACGATGCTGCCAGCAACAAGCAATAGAAACAGCGCAATATGTGAAAGTGAAATAGTTCGTGGTTGATGCTCAAAACTGTCCGTTAGATAACTGCTCTGACGATCATTGATCAGCCGTTGATCGTAAAGCTGGCGCCTGATGGGTGTAGAGAGAACCGCGAATGCTTCGTTGATGGCCTGGTATTGAATGTTGCTGATGTGACGAGGTTCGCTTTCCGGTAAGTCTTCTTCGTATTGTTGTTTCAATCGCAGAAAAGCGCTTTTGATCCTGCTTGGGCTGGCATCTTCTTCAATATCGAGAATTTCATACAGATTCTTCCCCACTGCAGACTCCCCATAAACTTGTTTGAGAATTGATTTAAGAAATATCTTTTTTTGAAAGATTATATGTATTGTTTTTTCATTTGTATGAAATGGATTGATTTCCCGCACGCATTGGTGGCTGCGGGGCCACTGATATAATCCCGGCCGATGGACAGTCTGATTCAGGCATTGGCGATTAACGCCTTGCCGGTGATTTTTGCGATTACGCTGCATGAAGCGGCGCACGGATATGTGGCGCTGCATTTTGGCGACAAGACCGCTTGGCAATTGGGTCGCATCAGTGCCAATCCGATGCGGCATATCGATCCGATTGGTACTTTGCTTGTTCCGGGGCTGATGTTGCTCATTTCCGGTGGCGGGTTTCTCTTTGGCTGGGCCAAGCCCGTACCGGTGAATTTCGGGCATTTGCGTCATCCCAAGCGCGACATGCTGTGGGTGGCAGCGGCTGGACCGGCGGCGAATCTGGCCATGTTGCTTGGCTGGGCCTTTCTGTATAAATATGGCGTCGATAATCCTGATGGTTTGTACGGCTCAGCCTCGATGGCGATGGGCAAGGCCGGCATCATCATCAATGCGAGCCTCATGTTGTTGAATTTACTGCCTTTGCCACCGCTGGATGGCGGTCGCATCATGGTGAGTTTGTTACCTAACCGGATGGCGTGGCGTTTTGCGCAAGTCGAGCGTTATGGCTTCATCATCCTGCTGCTTTTGATGTTTTCCGGCGCCTTGAATGCGATACTCTTGCCGCTTATGCAAGGTTTACTTGCCCTGATTTCTTCCCTTTTCAACTTCTAATGTACGCAGAACGAGTTCTCTCCGGCATGCGCCCGACCGGGCGTTTGCATCTTGGTCACTATCACGGCGTCCTTAAAAACTGGGTGAAGCTGCAGCACGAGCATCCATGCCTGTTTTTCGTGGCCGATTGGCATGCACTGACGACGAACTACGACGATACCGCCGGCATCGAGCAGAACACGTGGGATATGGTGATTGACTGGCTTGCTGCGGGCGTGGATCCGGCGCAGGCGACGATTTTCATTCAGTCGCAGGTGCCAGAGCATGCCGAGTTGCATCTGCTGATGTCGATGATGACGCCGCTCGGTTGGCTTGAACGGGTGCCGACCTACAAGGACCAGATCGAAAAACTGAGCCACAAGGATTTGACGACGTACGGCTTCCTCGGCTACCCACTGCTGATGAGCGCAGACATCCTGATCTATCGTGCCGACAAGGTGCCGGTGGGCGAAGACCAGATTCCGCACATCGAATTCACGCGTGAGTTGGCGCGTCGGTTCAATCATTTGTACGGCCGTGAACCGGGTTTCGAGGACAAGGCAAGGGAAGCGGTCAAGAAGCTGGGCAGCAAGCGCGCCAAGCTCTACGAAGAGCTGCGCAACCGTTATCAAGAAAAGGGCGATCAGGAGGCCATTGCACAAGGGCATGCATTGCTCGACGAAGCACAAAGTTTGTCGCACTCCGATCGTGAGCGCCTGTTTGGCTATCTCGAAGGCGGCAGCAAAATGATTTTGGCTGAGCCAAATGCCTTACTCACCGAGGCGTCGAAGATGCCTGGGCTTGATGGGCAGAAAATGTCCAAGTCGTATAACAACACCATTTTCTTGCGCGAAGATGCCGATTCCATCAGCAAGAAAATTCGCACCATGCAAACCGACCCGCAGCGCGTGCGCCGCACTGATCCTGGCGATCCGGACAAATGTCCGGTGTGGCAGTTGCATCAAGTGTATTCGGGTGATGACGTCAAGGAATGGGTGCAGCAGGGTTGCCGTAGCGCCGGTATTGGTTGTATTGAGTGCAAACAGCCGGTAATCGAAGGCATGCTGAAAGAGCAGGAGCCGATGCGTGAGCGTGCGCGCGTGTATGAAGAGGATCCGGGGCTGGTGAAAAACATCGTTGCCGATGGCTGTGAACGTGCTCGCAAACTGGCGCAGGAAACTATGCGCGATGTACGCGAAGCAATGGGATTGCATTACTCCTGAATCTTTGGCGGAGAGTTGCCGTGGAAACCGTACAGACCGACATTGATCCGCCCGAGCCTATTGAATCGGCGACAACGCCGCTACAGGAGGCCGAGGCTGCTATCGTTGCGGATACTGTCATTGAGCAGCATCTGGTCAAGGTGTATGGCGAGCGTCTGGAGACGATGCCGAAGGATCTCTATATCCCACCGGATGCGCTGGAGATCATTCTCGAAAGCTTCGAAGGGCCGCTTGATCTACTGCTGTATCTGATTCGCAAGGCCAACGTGAACGTCCTCGACATTCCGATGGCGCCGCTGACCAGGCAGTATCTGACGTATGTCGAGGCCATGCGCAAACGCAACCTCGAACTGGCCGCCGAATACCTGCTGATGGCAGCGATGCTGATCGAGATCAAGTCGCGCATGCTGTTGCCGCGCGTGACGAAGAACGAGGAGGGCGAAGCTGAAGATCCGCGCGCCGAGCTGGTTCGTCGTTTGGTTGAGTATGAGAAGATGAAGTCCGCCGCAGCCAAGCTGGATGAATTGCCGCAGGCTGGGCGCGACTATGAATGGGTTTCGGTCTGGGTAACGGACGATGTAATCGAAGCACAGCCTGAGGTGAATCTGCACGACCTGCAGGTGGCATGGCTAGCCCTGATGAAGCAGGCGAAGGTTACGCAGACCCATAAGATCAGGCGCGAGGAATTGTCCGTGCGCGAATACATGACGGGCATCCTGCGCAAGTTGTCGGGCAAGGGCTATGTCGTATTCGAGAGTTTGTTCGACATTGGCGCTGGTGCGCCGCAACTGGTGGTCAGTTTCCTTGCCGTACTTGAATTGGCACGCGAATCGCTGATCGAAATCACCCAGAACGAGGCGCTTGCGCCTATCTATGTGAGGCTGCCGGAAATCGATGCTGCAACTGTACAAGCCTGACGATTACAAGCGTGTGCTAGAAGCTGCGCTGCTGGCGACCAGCGAACCGATGACGCTGGCCGACCTGAAAAAGCTCTTTGACGAGCAGTTTGATGATGAAACCTGGCGCACGCTGCTCGACGATTTGCGCCGCGATTGGTCACAAAGGGGTGTGGAACTGGTACAGTTGGCAACCGGCTGGCGTTTCCAGACCAAGCCTGAGTATCAGGCCTACATTGACCGACTCAAGATTGAGAAGTCTCCGCGTTACTCGCGGGCGGTCATGGAAACCTTGGCGATCATTGCCTACCGTCAACCGGTAACTCGTGGTGACATCGAAGACATTCGTGGCGTTGCCGTATCACCGAATATTTTAAAAACCCTGGAAGGGCGTGGCTGGATCGATACCGTTGGGCATCGCGATGCCCCCGGCCGTCCGGCACTGTACGCGACGACGCGTGCATTTCTAGACGACCTCGGCCTGCGCAGCCTCGCCGAATTACCGCCGCTTACCGAAATCGAAGGGATGATGGATCTTGCCGAATCCGCGTCGCAATAGTAGTAACAAGAACACGCCGTTCCGCTCTGGTGGCGGTCAATCGCAAGGCGAGCAGGGGGCGGGCGCTGGCGGCCGCCGTGGTGCCGGCCGTTTCAACAAGCAACGCCCAGGTGGACAAGGTGGTGGTGCTGGTCGCAACATGCTGGTCACCGATCCGGAACCCAAACTGCACAAGGCGCTGGCAGATGCCGGTTTGGGGTCGCGCCGAGAACTGGAAGACTGGATCATCGCTGGCCGGGTCAGCGTGAATGGCATGCCTGCGCACGTTGGCCAACGCATCGGCCCGGAAGACAAGATTCGCGTCAATGGCAAGCTGGTACAGCTTCGTTTTGCACAGACGCGGTTACCGCGTGTGTTGATCTATCACAAGCCTGAAGGTGAAATCGTGTCACGCGATGATCCGGAGGGGCGTCCAAGTGTCTTCGACAAGCTACCGCGCCTCAAGGCCGGGCGCTGGATTACCGTTGGTCGGCTTGACTTCAATTCCTGCGGCTTGCTGGTAGTGACGAATAACGGCGATTTGGCCAACCGCATGATGCATCCGCGCTACGAGCTGGAGCGAGAGTACGCCGTGCGTGTCCTTGGCGAATTGACGGAAGAGCAAAGACAGCAATTGCTTGATGGCATCATGCTGGAAGATGGCCTTGCCAAGTTTCATACTTTGATCGACAACGGCGGCGAAGGCAGTAACCATTGGTACAAGGTCACGCTCAGCGAAGGGCGTAATCGCGAAGTGCGCCGGATGTTTGAGTCGATTGGCTTTACCGTGAGCCGCCTGATGCGTGTGCGTTACGGCCCGATCAGCCTGCCACCGCGTTTGAAGCGTGGTCAGTGTCGTGACCTTGAGCCGCAGGAAATGACTCAGCTCATGGAATGGGCGAAAAGCCTGCCCGAGCAGGAATTGGACGAGCTTGACGATGATGAGCTGATGCCGCTGGAAACAAGTGACGACGAGCACGAAGAGGGCGATATCAACGGCAACCTGATCGATTTCCAGCCCCGCGGTGGCGAGCGATCGGCCGGCGAACGTACTCATGGCGGCCAAAACGGTCGTGGCAAGCCGCAAAACAAGCCTCAGCACAATCAACAGCGTCGCCAGCAAAGTCAGCGAAATCAGCAAGGCGGCTCGCAGGGCGATCGGTCAGCTGATCAGGATCAGGCGCTGCGTGACAGCCAAAACCGTGAAGGACAGCAGCGGCGTGGACAGGGCCAACATGGTAAGCGTCGCCCCCAAAGCACGCAACGTCCGTCGCAAGATGGACAAGTACCTGTAGTTGCCGAAGGTGCGTCAGTAACTCAACAATCGCAAGGCGAGGCTGGCACAGAAGGTACCGTAAACAAACCACGTAATCGCCGTCGCCGCTTTGGTCCGCGCAAAAAGCCGGAAACTTCAAGCTCGGAGGTATGAAACCGAGGCCGGCTCTGATATAATCTTTCGGCTTTGGTGGTGTAGCGTTTTCGCTGATGCCACCCGGTTCGGGTTTTACTCAGAGCCGCACAGAATTAATAAGAAATGGGCATTGCGCCCATTTTTTATTTGTACGAACGGAATTGGCGATTTTCATGCAACTGGTTGATTTAATTGAACAGACGGTAACGGGGTTGGGCTACGAGCTCGTGGATTTCGACACGAGTCCGCGCGCGCGCCTGCTTACTGTTTATATCGATAAGCCGGACGGCGTGAATATTGATGATTGCGCTACGGTCAGCAATCAGCTGACGCGCGTCTTTACTGTAGAAAACATTGATTTCGATCGTCTCGAAGTGTCATCCCCGGGTCTTGATCGGCCACTCAAGAAGTTGAGTGACTTTGAGCGTTTTGCTGGCCAGCAGGCAAGTGTTCGCTTGCGCGTGGCGGTTGATAATCAACGGAATTTCACTGGAACCCTGCTTGGGGTTCGCGATGGGCGTGTTTGTCTGGATACCGAGAAGGGCGAGTTGTTGATTGCGCTCGAAGAATTGGACAAGGCGCGTCTTGTCCCTAAGTTTTAATGCCAAGTTTTGAAATAGCGAATTGAGAGTTCGGAGGAATACTGAATGAGTCGCGAATTGCTGCTGCTGGTCGATGCACTGGCGCGTGAAAAGAACGTACAGAAGGAAGTTGTCTTTATTGCGCTGGAGATGGCGCTCGCCTCGGCGACCAAGAAGCGCGTCAATGACGATGCCGACATTCGTGTTGAAATTGATCGCGAGACCGGCAACTACGAAGCATTTCGTCGCTGGCATGTGCTGCTTGACGCCGATGTCGAAAATGACGAAAGCCAGGTCGGTTTGATCGATGCCCGCGAACAACTGCCGGACGTGCAAGTTGATGACTACATCGAGGAAGGCCTGGAACCGGTTGATTTCGGCCGTATCGGCGCGCAAGCAGCGAAGCAGGTGATCCTGCAAAAGATTCGCGATGCCGAGCGCGAACAGATGCTGAATGATTTCCTTGAGCGCAAGGAAAAGCTCGTTACCGGCACCATCAAGCGCATGGAGCGCGGTAACGCCATTGTTGAAGCCGGCCGTATCGAAGCGTTGTTGCCGCGCGATCAGATGATCCCGAAGGAAAACCTGCGTCCGGGCGACCGTGTCCGTGCATGGTTGATGAAGGTCGATCGTCAGGCGCGTGGTCCGCAACTGATTTTGTCGCGTACGGCGCCGGAGTTCATCATCGAGCTGTTCCGTCTCGAAGTGCCGGAAATCGAAGATGGCCTGCTTGAGATCAAGGCTGCTGCACGCGACCCGGGCATGCGTGCCAAGATTGCCGTCAAGGCCAATGATAGCCGCGTCGATCCGATCGGCACTTGTGTCGGCATGCGCGGTTCGCGCGTGACTGCCGTCACCAACGAGCTGGCTGGCGAACGGGTGGATATCATCCTGTGGTCGCCAGAACCGGCGCAATTTGTGATCGGTGCACTGGCGCCCGCTGAAGTGTCTTCCATCGTCGTTGATGAAGAAAAGCACAGCATGGACGTCGTGGTGGACGAGGCCAATCTGGCCATTGCCATCGGCCGCAGCGGTCAAAACGTACGTCTTGCCTCCGAGCTGACGGGCTGGCAGATCAACTTGATGACTGAAGAGCAATCGGCCGAGCGTCAGGAAGTCGAGGCCGGTGCGATCCGTCAAATCTTCATGGAAAAGCTGGACGTGGATGAAGAGGTCGCCGACATACTGATTGAAGAGGGTTTCTCTTCACTGGAAGAGGTGGCCTACGTGCCGCTGTCCGAAATGCTTGAGATCGATGCTTTTGACGAAGCAACCGTGAACGAGCTGCGCGACCGTGCACGTAACGTGCTGTTGACCGAAGCCATCAGCGACGAAGAACAGCTTGAAGATGTTGAAGAAGCCATGCTCAATCTGGATGGCATGGACAAGAACCTTGCGGCCAAATTGGCACGAGGTGGTGTCAAGAGCCGTGACGACCTGGCCGACTTGGCTGTGGACGAACTGACCGAAATGACCGGCATCGACGCCGACCGCGCGAAGGCGCTGATTACCGTTGCGCGTGCGCACTGGTTCGAGGGAGAGGCGTAAAAGCCCGGGAGAAGCTGATACATGGCTCAGATGAGTGTTGCCCAATTTGCCGCCGAGCTGAAAATGCCGGCTTCTGCACTGCTTGAGCAGCTGCAGAAAGCCGGCGTCGACAAGCACGCGGCCGACGATTCGCTGACGGAGACAGACAAGTCCCGTCTGCTTGAATACCTGCGCAAGTCGCACGGTGAAAAAACAGAAGCCAAGTCCAAGATCACGCTGACGCGCAAGCAAACCAGCGAAATCAAGGCGGCCGATTCCACTGGAAAGTCGCGCACGATCCAGGTCGAGGTACGCAAGAAACGCGTGCTCGTCCGTCGTGAGGCAGGCGAAGGCGCCGAAGCCGAAGTGGCAGCACCATCGGCGGCACCGATCGTTGAAGAAGCGAGCGTATCGGCGTCTGTGCCTGGGGTTCAGGAAGCTGCTCCGGTTGAAATGGCGCCGATTGCACCGATGGTTGAAGAAAAGCCGGTCGAGCCTGTTGTCGTCGAGCCAGTTATTCAAGCGCCCGTTGATCCGGTTGCTGTGGTTGAGCCCGAACCGGACCCGGAACCTACTCCTGAACCGGCTGTTGTTGAACCTGCGCCTCAAACTCAAGCGCCTGCGAAGAAGGCGGGCAAGAAAGAGCCGGTGCTGGTGCGTCGCTCCGTGATTGACGCCGAGCAGCAGGCTTTGCGCGAAGCGGAAGCCAAGCGTGCTTCCGATCTTGCTGCAATTCAGGCCGCCGAAAAGAAGGCCAAGATGGAGCGTGAGCAGGCTGCCCGCGAGCGCGAAGAAGCGGCGCGCAAGGCCGCTGCCGCACCGGCGCCGGCACCAACAGGGACTTTGCACAAGCCTGCCAAGACGACCGAAAACAAACCCGACAGTAACAAGGGTGACAACCGTCCCGGTGCCAAGAAGCCTGGTTCGAGCTGGAGCGACGACGCAGCTAAACGCCGTGGCGGTCTCAAGACGCGTGGCGGTGACGCCGGTAGCGGCTGGCGCAGCGGTGGTGGCAAGAGCCGTCATGGCCAACGTGGTCACGGTCAAGAGTCAACAGCGCAGCAGCCTACCGAGGCCATTGTGCGTGACGTTCATGTGCCGGAGACCATCACCGTTGCCGATCTTGCCCACAAGATGTCAGTGAAGGCTGCTGAAGTCATCAAGACACTGATGAAAATGGGCTCCATGGTCACCATCAACCAGGTGCTGGATCAGGAAACCGCGATGATCGTGGTCGAGGAAATGGGTCACAAGGCGTTTGCGGCCAAGCTGGACGATCCGGATGCCTTCCTTGATGAAGCACATGACGATCACAAGGATGTACCGCTGATGCCGCGTGCACCTGTGGTCACCGTTATGGGTCACGTCGATCACGGTAAAACGTCCCTGCTTGACTATATTCGCAAGTCACGTGTCGCCAGCGGCGAAGCCGGCGGTATTACGCAGCACATCGGTGCATATCACGTTGAAACACCGCGCGGCATGATTACCTTCCTCGATACCCCGGGTCACGAAGCGTTTACCGCAATGCGTGCGCGCGGTGCCAAGGCAACCGATATTGTCGTGCTGGTGGTGGCGGCCGACGATGGTGTAATGCCGCAGACCAAGGAAGCGATCCACCACGCACAAGCCGCCGGCGTACCGCTGGTGGTGGCCGTGAACAAGATCGACAAGCCGGATGCCAATCCTGAACGCGTCAAGCAAGAGCTCGTCGCCGAAGGCGTGGTGCCAGAAGAGTACGGTGGCGATTCGCCCTTCATCCCGGTTTCGGCCAAGGTTGGTACCGGTATCGATGATCTGCTTGAGCACATCCTCCTGCAGGCTGAAGTGCTCGAACTTACCGCACCGATCGATGCCCCGGCCAAAGGCCTGGTCATCGAAGCGCGTCTCGACAAGGGGCGCGGTGCCGTGGCAACGGTGCTGGTGCAATCCGGTACGCTGAAGCGTGGCGATACGCTGTTGGCCGGCGCTGTGTTCGGTCGCGTGCGCGCCATGCTGGATGAGAACGGCAAATCCATTGATGCTGCCGGTCCTTCGATTCCGGTCGAAATCCAGGGTATGACCGAAGTGCCATCGGCCGGCGACGAAGCCATTGTTCTGGGCGACGAACGCAAGGCGCGCGAAATTGCGCTGTTCCGTCAGGGCAAGTTCCGCGATGTCAAACTCGCCAAGGCGCAGGCTGCGAAGCTCGAGAACATGTTTGAGAACATGGGGCAGGCCGAAGCCAAGCAACTACCGTTGATCGTCAAGGCCGACGTACAAGGCTCGCAGGAAGCGCTGGTGCAATCGCTGCAGAAATTGTCGACCGAAGAAGTCAAGGTCAATGTTATCCACGCAGCTGTGGGCGGTATTACCGAGTCCGACGTCAATCTGGCGCAGGCTTCCAAGGCCGTCATCATTGGCTTCAATACCCGTGCGGACTCCGGTGCGCGCAAGGCGGCCGAGAGCTTTGGCGTGGATATTCGCTACTACAACATCATCTACGACGCTGTTGATGAAGTGAAGCAAGCGTTGTCCGGCATGCTGGCACCCGAGAAGAAGGAAGCGGTTACCGGTACGGTCGAGATTCGCCAGATCTTCACGATCTCGCGCGTTGGTACCATCGCCGGTTGTATGGTCACTTCGGGTGTGATCAAGCGTTCGTCGTCGGTGCGTGTGCTGCGTAATAATGTGGTCATCCACACCGGAGAACTTGAATCGCTCAAGCGTTTCAAGGACGATGCCAAGGAGGTCCGTGAGGGCTTCGAATGTGGTCTCAATCTCAAGGGATTCAACGACATCGAGGTGGGTGATCAGCTCGAAGCTTTTGAAATCCAGGAAGTTGCACGTACGCTGTAACGCGATTTGCTAGCAAGGCAGTTCACGGACGGGCAGCTGATTGGCTGCCCGTTCTCACTCAGGAGTTACCATGCCCAAGGAATTTTCCCGCGCCAGCCGCGTTGTCGAGCAGATCAAGCGCGAACTGGCCGAGCTGATTCGTCTTGAGCTCAAGGACCCGCGCGTCAAGTTCGTGACGATCAACGACGTTGAAATCACGCCGGACTATGCACATGCGAAGGTGTTTTTTACTGTGCTGGAAACTGAAAAACGTGCCGACATCGAAGCCGGTTTGTTGCGCGGTGCCAGTTTTCTCCGTCGGGAACTTGGCAAGCGCGTGCGTATCCATACGCTGCCGCAGTTGCACTTCGTCTATGACGCATCGGTCGAGCAGGGTGCACGCATGTCGCAATTGATCGACGAAGCGGTGCGTTCGGACAACAATCAAGACAGCGAAGAGGATAAGTGAGTAAGCCTCGTAGCGCTCCGCGCCGCAAGGTCGACGGCGTGCTTCTGCTCGACAAGCCTCAAGGTTTGAGCTCCAACACGGCGCTGCAGGTTGCACGTCGCCTGCTTAATGCAGAAAAAGCGGGCCACACCGGAACGCTTGATCCAATGGCAACAGGGTTGTTGCCGCTGTGTTTTGGCGAAGCCACAAAGTTTTCCGGCGAATTGCTTGACGCCGACAAAGCCTATGAAGCCACGCTGAAGCTTGGCGTCACCACGACGACGGCCGATGCCGAAGGTGATGTGCGGCAGATACGTTCCGTCGTAGTGGCGGAAGACATATTGGATGCCGCGCTGGCGAGGTTTACCGGGCCGATCTCACAGATTCCGCCGATGTATTCCGCACTCAAGCGTGATGGCAAGCCGCTCTATGAGTACGCCCGAGCGGGTGTCGAACTGGAGCGCGAGGCGCGCAATGTCGTGATTCATAAGATTGCATTGCTGGGCTGGCAGGGCGACGAGGTGCGTATTGGCGTCGATTGCAGCAAGGGGACTTATATACGCACGTTGGCCGAGGACATCGGCGAGTTTCTCGGTTGTGGTGCACACTTGACCGCGCTGCGTCGTACGCGCATTGCGGAGATCACGCTGAGCAGTACTGTGACGCTGGAGCAGCTGGAAAATGCGATCGATCGCGATGCTTTTCTGGCACCTACAGAATCCTTGCTCGCAAAGTTGCCGGCGGCCTATCTTGAGGAGGCGGCAAGCGAACGATTACTGCATGGCCAAGCGATCGAGTGGGGTGAGGGCGGTTCTGCGGAGCGTTATCGCGTCTATGCTGCTGACGGTCGCTTCATCGGCCTGTGCCAGCGCGATGAACACGGGCGCTTGGCGCCCAAGCGCTTGGTGGCAGCATGAACCAGCGGCCCATCGGTGTTTTCGATTCCGGTGTCGGTGGCTTGTCCGTCGTACGCGAAATCGTCAAGCTGATGCCTGCTGAGTCTTTGCATTATGTTGCCGATACTGCGCATTGTCCTTACGGTGAAAAGCCGGTCGAGTATCTGCGCGAACGCGCAATGCAGATCAGCAATTATCTGGTGGGCGAAGGGGTCAAGGCCATTGTTGTTGCATGCAATACTGCGACCGTTGCGACAATTGGCACATTACGCGCAAATTTCAGTCTGCCTATCATCGGTATTGAGCCGGCAATTCGCCCGGCTGCGGCGAATACGAAAAGTGGTGTTATTGGCGTCCTGGCCACTGCTGCGACCTTGGGCAGTGCGCACTTGGTGGCGCTGATCGAACGCCACACTGATTATCATGAAGTCGTTACTTCGGCCTGTCCAGGCTGGGTTGAAGCGGTCGAGGCTGGCGATCTTGATAGTTCGGCTACACGTGCACTCGTACGCGCCAGCGTGCAACCTTTGCTTGAGGCCGGCGCTGACACCCTGGTGCTGGGCTGCACGCATTTTCCCTTCCTGCGGCAATTGATTGAGGACGTCGCAGGACCATCCATACATATTCTCGAAACCGGACTGCCGGTTGCACGCCAACTGCAACGCCGCTTGCTGAGTGAACAACTATTCGCTCAGCTTGTCGGCACGGTACCGCAACACACTTTTCTCAGCACGGCTTTACCTCAGCGTCAGGCGGAGTTTGTGAGACGCTACTGGCCCAACGTTGGTGCCATTGCGCAGTCGTTGATCTGATTGCGGTTTTTATTTCGTTGGGTAGTTCTGGGTATTTATTCGGCAGTGTTGATGGCCGAAGCGACCCATTTACCGTTGATGCAATAGTTTGCATGGGCGTCGCTCGGGTTGAGTCCAATCTGTCCGTGGTTGACGCATTCTTGGCCTTGATGGGCATAGAAGTCGATGCCGGCGCTGACTGTACGAGGCGCAGTGTTTGCAGTAACCGTGGCGGCGGCAGCGATTGAGAAAGCAGCACCGAAGATGGCAAAAGCTTGTCTTGTAATGGCTTGCATGGCGATTCTCCCGAGGGGTTGGTGAGGCGGCAATCAATAAAGCCTGAACTTGTATTTAGAATAGCCAATGCACGTTGCGTTTCAATTACATAGTTTTGATTTACATATTCAGTTTCATGATGCACGGAAATGGCTCGTGTTTAACGCGTTTTGCCCCATTCCAGGGCTTGCCTGAATTGTCCAAAGCCTGTAGAATCCGCGCCTCGCAATACCTGTGCTGTGCTCTATCAAACCGGGGCCGTACAGGATTTTCCAAAGCGTTTGAGTGAGATAAAAATGGCTATTCAAACCGCCGACAAGGCAAAAATCGTTGCTGATTATCAGCGTTCGCAAGGCGATACCGGCTCCTCTGAAGTTCAAATTGCGCTGTTGACTGCACGTATCAATGACCTGACTGGTCACTTCAAGGAACACACCAAGGATCACCACTCGCGTCGCGGCCTGCTGCGCATGGTGAGCACCCGCCGCAAGCTGCTTGACTATCTCAAGCGCAAGGATGCTGATTCGTACCGCGAACTGATCCAACGCCTGGGTCTGCGTAAGTAATCCGCCCGGATTATTTACAGATACAAAGCCGGAGTTGCCGTTGGCTCTCCGGCTTTGTTGTTTCAAGTTTTGATGTTTTGCATTTGCAGTAACCGTTGTGAATCGTGGCGCTGCATTGGTGGTGCCGATAAATGTTGAGGCCGTGTTGTTGCGGCAAATTGTGAAAGGAAAATGTTGTGCTGACTGCAACCAAGAAGACGTTTGCCTACGGTGCCCATACCGTTACGCTGGAAACCGGCGAAATCGCCCGTCAATCCGGCGGTGCTGTGATCGTGAACATGGACGATACCGTGGTGCTTGCCACCGTCGTCGGCGCCAAGAGCGCCAAGGCCGGCCAGGATTTCTTTCCGCTGACCGTGGATTACATGGAAAAGACCTACGCTGCCGGCAAGATTCCCGGTGGTTTCTTCAAGCGTGAAGGTCGTCCCTCCGAAAAGGAAACGCTGACGTCCCGCCTGATTGACCGCCCGATCCGTCCGCTGTTCCCGGAAGGTTTCTACAACGAAGTGCAGGTTGTCTGTACCGTGATGTCGTCTAACCCGGAAATCGATCCGGACATTCCGGCCATGATCGGTGCCTCTGCCGCACTCGCGATCTCGGGTATTCCTTTTGCCGGCCCGATTGGTGCCGCCCGCGTTGCTTACATCAACGGCCAGTATGTCCTGTGCCCGACCTTCAGCCAGCTCAATGAGAGCCAGATGAACCTGGTCGTCGCCGGTACTGCCGCTGCCGTGCTGATGGTTGAATCCGAAGCCGACCAGTTGTCCGAAGAAATCATGCTTGGCGCTGTCGTATTCGGCCACGAGCAAATGCAAGCCGCCATCAACGCCATCAACGAACTGGTTGAAGTTGCCGGCAAGCCGGAATGGGAATGGCAACCGGCACCGAAGGACGAGGCCCTGATCGCCAAGATCACCGAACTCGCCGAAGCCGACCTGCGCGCTGCTTACAAGATCACCAGCAAGCAATCGCGTAGCCAGACCACCAAGGAAATCGTTTCCAAGACCGTTGCCGCGCTGTGCGTGGAGGGCGGTCCGGACGAAAACACCGTCAAGAACCACCTGTTCGATCTGGAAGCCAAGATTGTCCGTAGCCAGATCCTGAACGGCGAGCCGCGTATCGACGGTCGTAACACCCGCACCGTGCGTCCGATCACCATCCGTACCGGCGTGCTGCCGCGTACCCACGGTTCGGCGCTGTTCACCCGCGGCGAAACGCAGGCACTGGTCGTTGCCACGCTGGGCACTAACCGCGACGAGCAGATCATCGACGCGCTGCAAGGCGAGTACCGCGACCGCTTCATGCTCCACTACAACATGCCTCCGTATGCTACCGGCGAAACCGGCCGCGTCGGTACGCCGAAGCGCCGCGAAATCGGTCACGGTCGTCTGGCCAAGCGTGCGCTGGTTGCCGTGTTGCCGAGCGCCGATGACTTCGGCTACTCGATGCGCGTTGTTTCCGAAATCACCGAGTCGAACGGTTCGTCCTCGATGGCTTCCGTCTGCGGCGGTTCGCTCGCACTCATGGATGCCGGTGTACCGACCAAGGCACACGTTGCCGGCATCGCCATGGGTTTGATCAAGGAAGGCCCGCGTTTCGCCGTGCTGACTGACATCCTTGGCGACGAAGATCACCTCGGCGACATGGATTTCAAGGTGGCTGGTACCGATAATGGCATCACCGCGCTGCAGATGGATATCAAGATCCAGGGCATCACCAAGGAAATCATGCAAGTCGCGCTGGCTCAAGCCAAGGAAGCCCGCGTGCACATCCTCGACATCATGAAGAACTCGGTGTCGGGTGCCCGTGAAGAGGTTTCCAACTTTGCGCCGCGCATGATCCACATCAAGATCAACCCGGAAAAGATCCGCGACGTGATCGGCAAGGGCGGCGCCGTGATTCGTGCGCTGACCGAAGAAACCGGCTGCGTCATCGACATCGCGGACGATGGTTCCGTGACCATTTCGTCGGTGAATGCCGATGCCGCACAAGTGGCCAAGAAGCGCATCGAGGACATCGTCGCCGAAGTGGAGGTTGGCAAAATCTACGAAGGTACCGTGCTGCGTCTGCTGGACTTCGGCGCCATCGTCAGCCTGCTGCCGGGCAAGGACGGCCTGCTACATATCTCGCAGATCGCCAATGAACGTGTCAATGCTGTCTCTGACTACCTGAAGGAAGGCCAGCAGGTCAAGGTCAAGGTCATCGAGACCGACGACAAGGGTCGTGTGCGTTTGTCGATGAAGGCAATCAACGAAGAAGGTGCAGCTCCGGCTGCTGAGACCGCCGCACAGTAATCGGTGGTTTCATCGTTCGCCCTGGCGGGGCGAACGAACAATAAAAAAGGACGCTTGAGGCGTCCTTTTTTATTGTCGGCAGCAAGCGATTATTTCGCTTGCTGCTTTTCCTTGCGCTCCTCCAGCTCCTTGCAATCGATGCAAAGCGTAGCGGTGGGGCGAGCTTCCAGTCGCTTCAGGCCGATTTCCACGCCGCAGCTTTCGCAGTATCCGTAGTCGCCGGATTCAATGGCAGCAAGCGACTCGTTGATCTTCTTGATGAGCTTGCGCTCGCGGTCGCGATTGCGCAACTCGAGTGCAATATCAGATTCCTGGCTGGCGCGGTCATTAGGATCAGCGAATACCGTGGCCTCGTCCTGCATGGTGTGCACCGTGCGGTCGATATCCTCGCTCAGCTCATCCTTCAGCGACGTCAGGATGGCGCTGAAGTGGGCGAGCTGCTTCGCGCTCATGTATTCCTCGCCCTTCTTGGGGACGTAGGCGGGAAATTGCTTCTTGTGCAGCGTATCTTCAGCCATTGTTGCTTCCGGTTTCCGTCAAAGAAAGGTGGGTTTTATATCCCAAAGCCGGGGGCGGTGCAAGCGGGATATTTGAGGCAAATCAAACCTTATTTCGCATTAATCGAGCTTTTTCGCGTTCCCATTCACGGGTTTTTTCACTGTCGCGCTTATCGTGCTGTTTTTTGCCCTTGGCAAGACCGATTTCCAGCTTGATCCGTCCGCGTTTGAAATGCAGGTCGAGCGGTACCAACGCATAACCAGCACGCTCTACGCTGCCTATTAAGCGATTGATTTCCTTTTCATGCAATAGGAGCTTGCGGGTGCGTACCGGGTCGGCATGAACATGGGTCGAGGCTGTGGTCAGGGGGCTGATGTGGCAGCCAATCAGAAAGACTTCGCCATCTTTGACGATGACGTACGACTCCTTGAGATTGGAGCGGCCAGCGCGAATGGCCTTGGCCTCCCAGCCTTCGAGGACGAGGCCGGCTTCGTAACGCTCTTCAATGAAGTAGTCGTGAAATGCCTTCTTGTTTTCGGCGATGCTCATGAGGCTGTGTCTTGATTTATGGCGCTGCTAGCAAGTCGTGGCGCGGTAGAATCTTTCAATTCTAACCCACGGGCCTGCCTTTCCCATCTATGGCTGTTGTCGAGAAATCCGTCCTGATCGAGCGCACACCGGCGCAAATGTTCAATCTCGTTGACCGGGTCGAGGAATATCCCCAGTTTCTTCCCTGGTGCGGTGGCGTTGATCTGCATGAGCGTAGCGACACTACGACGGTTGCCACCTTGCACATTAACTATCATGGGCTTAAGGCGCATTTTTCGACGGCCAACGCTAAGGAATCACCGACGCGTATGGACATGTCGTTGCGTGATGGGCCGTTCAAGCAGATGGATGGGCAATGGCGCTTCATTCCGCTGGGTGAGACGGCTTGCAAGATCGGATTTCGCCTGCATTACGAATTTTCCAACCGCCTTCTTGAAACGGCACTTGGTCCGGTTTTCAATCACATTGCCAATACCTTCGTTGAATCTTTCGTCAAGCGGGCAGAAAGTATTTATGGCTGACGTGCTGCATATCGAAGTTGTACGCGCATTCCCTGAAAACCAGGTGCTAATTCCACTTGAGTTGCCTGTCGGCAGCACCTTGCGTCAAGCGCTTGAGGTTGCGCATTTGCCGGATGTCGATATGGCAACCGGAAAGTTCGGCATCTACGGGAAATTGGCTGTGCCGGATACGATTTTGCGTGATCGAGACCGCATTGAAATCTACCGTCCGCTGATTGCCGATCCCAAGGAGGTGCGGCGGGCGCGGGCCGCAAAAGGCGCAAAGAAGAAAAGCACCCAGAAAAAGGACTAAGAAGCCGCGCTACGCAGTGTTTGCCGAGGCTGCCCGACCTGCGTATAATGCGTTTTTGCCGCAAAGGAAAAGAAGATGCGTGTGGTCAAGCAGGCGCTCACGTTCGATGACGTCCTACTCATTCCCGCTCATTCGAGCGTGCTTCCCCGCGATGTCAGTCTAGAAAGCCAACTGACGCGCAACATTACCCTGAACATTCCGCTGGTATCCGCTGCCATGGATACTGTCACCGAGTCGCGCCTGGCCATTGCATTGGCCCAGGAAGGCGGTATCGGTATTGTTCACAAGAATTTCACTTCAGCCGAGCAGGCTGCCGAAGTCTCCAAGGTCAAGCGTCATGAATCGGGTGTGGTCAAGGATCCGATCACGATTCCGCCGACTATGTCCGTGCGCGACGTGATCACACTGACCCGTACGCACAAATTCTCTGGCCTGCCGGTGCTTGACGGCAAGCGCGTCGTCGGCATCGTCACCAATCGCGATCTGCGCTTCGAGCGCAATCTCGACCAACCTGTGTCGGCCATCATGACGCCTGCCGAGCGGTTGATTACCGTACGCGAAGGCAGCAACCCTGAAGACGCCAAAGTGCTGATGCACAAGCATCGCCTGGAGCGTGTGCTGGTCGTGAACGAAGCTTTTGAGCTGCGTGGTCTGATTACGGTCAAGGACATCCAGAAATCTACTGAACACCCGAATGCATGCAAGGACGACCATGGTCGTCTGCGTGTCGGTGCTGCCGTCGGTGTGGGAGAGGGTACCGAAGAGCGGGTCGAACTGTTGGTCGAGGCAGGCGTTGACGTCATCGTCGTCGACACGGCGCACGGCCACTCGGAAGGCGTCTTGAAACGCGTGCAGTGGGTCAAGAAGCATTTTCCTCAAGTACAGGTCATCGGCGGCAATATCGCTACGGGTGCTGCCGCGCTCGCGCTGGTTGATCACGGCGCCGACGGTATCAAGGTCGGTATCGGCCCCGGTTCGATTTGCACGACGCGCATCGTTGCCGGCGTTGGTGTGCCGCAGATCACAGCGGTCGACAACGTTGCAACGGCGCTGGCAGGCACTGGCGTGCCGTTGATCTCCGACGGTGGCATTCGTTATTCGGGCGACATCGCCAAGGCGATTGCGGCGGGTGCCAATGCAGTCATGCTTGGCGGCCTGTTCGCCGGGACTGAAGAAGCACCGGGTGAAACTGTTTTGTTCCAAGGCCGCTCGTACAAGTCCTATCGCGGCATGGGAAGTCTTGGTGCGATGAAGGACGGTTCGGCCGATCGTTACTTCCAGGAAGAAAACGATGGCAGCAATGCCGACAAGTTGGTGCCGGAAGGCATCGAAGGTCGCGTCGCCTACAAGGGCCCGGTCGGCGCCGTGATTCACCAACTGGTTGGCGGTATCCGCGCCTCCATGGGTTACGTCGGTTCGCCGACGATTGATCACATGCGTGCAAACGCCGAGTTCGTTCAAATCACCTCGGCCGGCATGCGTGAGTCGCATGTCCATGACGTGCAGATCACCAAGGAAGCGCCGAACTACCACATGGATTGAGCCTCGCTCATTCAGGCAAGGCGGCTGCGGCCGCCTTTCTCATTTCTAGATTCCAGATTGCGCCATGTCCCACAAGAAAATCCTCATCCTCGATTTCGGTTCACAAGTCACCCAGCTCATCGCCCGTCGTGTGCGCGAGCAACAGGTGTATTGCGAGCTGCATTCCTACGACGTGACGCCGGAATTCATTCGTGAATTCAATCCGGCCGGTATCATTTTGTCAGGTGGCCCGAATTCGGTGTATGAGGCGCTGGATTGGCGCGCACCGCAAGTGGTGTTCGAGCTGGGCGTTCCCGTTCTTGGTATTTGCTACGGCATGCAGACCATGGCCGAGCAGCTCGGCGGCAAGGTCGAGAGCTCGAACAAGCGCGAATTCGGCTATGCCGAAATCGCTGCGCACAACGACTCACCGCTGTTCCGCATGATCGAGGACCGCAAGGCCGACTCCGGTGAACCGGCCATCGACGTGTGGATGAGTCACGGCGACAAGGTGACGCAACTGCCGGCCGGCTTCAAGGTCATCGCCAGCAACGCCTCCACGCCGATCGCGGCCATCGCCGACGAGCAGCGCAAGTTCTACGCCGTGCAGTTCCACCCCGAAGTCACGCACACGCCCAAGGGTCGCGACATGATCGGCCGCTTCGTGCACGACATCTGCGGCTGCGGCAACGACTGGAACATGCCCGGCTACATCGACGAGGCCGTTGCGAAGATTCGCGCACAAGTCGGCAGTGATGAAGTCATTCTCGGCTTGTCGGGTGGCGTGGATTCGTCCGTGGCTGCCGCCTTGATTCATCGCGCCATCGGCGATCAGCTCACCTGTGTGTTTGTCGACAATGGTCTGCTTCGCTTGAACGAAGGCGCGCAGGTGATGGAAACCTTCTCGCGCAACCTCGGCGTCAAGGTCATCCATGTCGATGCGACCGAACAATTCATGGGCCATCTCAAGGGCGTCAGCGACCCGGAGCAGAAGCGCAAGATCATCGGCCGCGAGTTTGTCGAAGTATTCCAGGCCGAAGCCAAGAAACTGCCCAAGGCCAAATGGCTCGCGCAAGGCACCATCTATCCGGACGTGATCGAATCGGCTGGTGCCAAGACCGGCAAGGCACATACGATCAAGAGCCATCACAACGTTGGCGGTTTACCGGAGACCTTGAATCTCAAGTTGCTGGAACCGTTGCGTGAATTGTTCAAGGACGAAGTGCGCGAGTTGGGCGTCGCGCTTGGTCTCGCACACGAAATGGTCTACCGCCATCCTTTCCCCGGCCCTGGTTTGGGTGTGCGTATCCTCGGCGAAGTGAGGCATGAGTTTGCCGAGTTGCTGCGTCGTGCGGACGCGATCTTCATCGACGAGTTGCGTGCCGCTGGCTGGTATGAAAAAACTTCGCAAGCCTTCGCCGTGTTTCTGCCAGTGAAGAGCGTTGGTGTCATGGGCGACGGTCGTACCTACGAATATGTTGTTGCCTTGCGCTCGGTGTCGACCACCGATTTCATGACCGCGCATTGGTCCGAGCTGCCGCACAGCTTGCTCGGCAAGGTGTCGAACCGCATCATCAACGAAGTGCGTGGCATCAATCGCGTCGTGTACGACATTTCTGGAAAACCGCCAGCGACGATTGAGTGGGAATGATTGCAGCAGCCTTTACAACGAAAAGGCCGGCGATATGCCGGCCTTTTTTCATCGGGGTTTGGCTTCCTTGAGTAGCCAGTCGCGAAACGCTACCAGTCTTGGTAGGTCGGCGCACTCGGGGCGGTAGACAACGAAGTACGCCAGCGGCGATGCGAACGTTATTTCCGGAAATAGGCGAACAAGGCGTCCGCTGGCCAGGTCGTCGTGGGCCATGACGCTACGCGCAAGGGCGACGCCATGTCCTTCGATGGCGCCCTGCAATACGGCAGCGGAATTGTTAATCTTCATTCCTCGCGATGTGGCAACGTCTGCCGTGCCGGCTTTTTTCAGCCATGCATCCCAAGAGGGAAAGCCGGCATGGCCGTCCATCGACAGGTCGTGAATCAGCGTTTCGCGAGCGAGATCCTGTGGCGTTTGCAACTGGGCATGTTCGCGTAGCAGCTTTGGTGAACAGACCGGATACACTTCTTCATCCATGAGTTTCTCTGCGGTCAAGCCGGGCCAGCTACCCATGCCGTAGCGCACACCTATATCCACGCGCTGTGCAACGAAATCCACGACTTTCAAGCTGGTATCGAGCCGCACATCGGTATCCGGCCAAGCAGTTTGAAAATGCTCGATGCGTGGTAACAGCCATTTGGCGGCAAAGGCCGGGCTGACCGTGACGGTGAGCACGCCGTTGGCCGAGCCTTCCTTCAAGCGTTCTAAGCCCGTTGCCAATCTGTCGAATCCTGCCCGGATGTCGGGCAGGGCGCGTTCGGCGGCTTCGGTGAGTATGAGTCGCGCACGGCCGCTGGTGCTGCGATGAAACAGAGGGACACCCAACCAATCTTCCAGCGTACGGACAAGCTGGCCTACTGCTGCGGGCGTGACATAAAGCTCGGCCGCGGCTGCCGAGAAGCTCTGGTGGCGGGCGCTGGCTTCAAATGCACGCAATGCATTTAAGTGGACTGGCATCTTCATATATATAAAGTTTTTCTTTTAATTCAGGATACTTTATCTCGTTTGTCGATCGAAGTGAATCGGAGAAAAATTGCGCCAAATCGAGAGCAGGCAGTGGATGAATGTGGCCGATGTTGGGAATGTCCGATATCGCTACTAAAGCTTTTCTTCCAGAGGCGTTTTTGCCAATCCAGCTGGCTTCGATGGTGATTCGTCGATTTTCGTCAACCCGAACCTTTCCATCAGATAAAGAGAGATTTCAAATGAGCAATCAATTCAAAGGCAAAAAGCTGCTTGTCGTTGGTGGTACCAGCGGGATGGGTCTGCAAACGGCGCGCATGGTGATCGCCCAGGGCGGTAGCGTCGTCGTCGTTGGCAGTCGCGCAGACAAGACTGAGCAAGCGCGCAAGGAGTTGGTCGCATTGGGTCAGGCCTGGGCGCTGACGGCTGATTTGTCGAGCGATGCTGGCGTGACTGCGTTGCTGAACGCGATCGACGCAGAACATTCGGATATCGACCTGCTGGTCAATGCCGCTGGCGTTTTCTTCCCCAAGCCTTTCCTCGAATATCAGGACGCGGATTACGACCAGTACATGAAGTTGAACAAGGCCTTCTTCTTCGTCACCCAGAAGGTTGCTGCCAATCTGGTGGCCGCGAATCGTCCGGGTGCGATCGTCAATCTTGGTTCGATGTGGGCGCGCCAAGCGATTGCAGCCACGCCGTCGTCGGCCTACTCGATGGCCAAGGCCGGTTTGCATTCCTTGACGCAGCACCTCGCCATGGAGCTGGCGCCGAAGCACATTCGCGTCAATGCCGTTTCACCGGCTGTGGTGCAGACGCCGATTTACGAAGGCTTTATTCCGAAGGAAGACGTGCATGGTGCGCTGCAGGGGTTCAACAGCTTCCATCCGATCGGTCGTGTCGGCACGCCAGAAGATGTGGCCGAAGTGATTGTCTTCCTGCTGTCGGAGAAGGCGAGCTGGGTGACGGGCGCGATCTGGGACGTGGATGGCGGCGTGATGGCTGGTCGCAACTGATCCTGATCCACTAACGTTCATCAGGCTGTTGAAAGTCGCTTCGAATAGCGCTGAACTCAGTGCGCTTGCGCATGAGTGCGATTAGGACATTGAGGGCGGTGGATTCTTAATGCGTACCGCCCATCGTGAGACTAAATGCCACGCAAGTAACATCGGCTCAAGCAAGGCCATGCCAAGCAAAATACCGAGCAAGCGTTCGAGGCCGGGTTTAGCGTTGGCATCCAGATAACTGTCTGGCGCCAATACGACCAATACGGCAAGTGTGAATTGAACGCCCATGTAGGTGATGCTGTGTTTGTCGTTTTCAATATGCCGACCGATGCCGACACCGATGGCCAAGCCGATCAGCGCGATGGCGGTTCTGCCATCGGCAAGTAGTAGAAAGATTGCTGCAAAGGCTGCACCGGAGAGGCAGCCGATGGCGCGCAAGAACAACCGACGGCTGATGGGCACGAAGCCGCCGCTTTGAATGTGGCCCAAGGGAATCAGCATTACAGCCATGATGGTGACGGCGCTTTGCGTCAAGTCAGGCAGTTTCCAGTGCGTGCCGATGAACGGTAAAAGCATCAGCGTCAGGCCACATTGCAATGCATGACGCATGGCATGTAAATCCCATTGTCCTTGACTCAACGTCATGCGCTTGGCCGGGAAATAGCGGCGTAATGTGAATGTGGACAAGGCGCTGACGCTTACACAGGCGACACTGCCGGCGAGCGTTTCCAGGATGCGATTGGCAACGAAGGCCGACAGTGCGTCGCCGGGTACTTCGAGTTTATCGAGCAGCACCATGGCAAACGTCAGACCAAGAAACAGCCACGCGTAGGTGTAACGCCGTGCGACCGCGCCGTAGAGTGCTCCAGCACCAATGATGCCGAGCGCAAGTGCCGACAGTAATGGACTGTGCTCGACGTAGGACACCAGCAAGAGACCAAGGCCTGCTCCGATGATTGTCCCGGCGATGCGAAGTACGGCGCGCAGCAGGCTGTCGGCCACGTGTCCGCGCATGACCATGTACGCGGCGAACGCAGCCCATGAAGCATTGGGTGCGTGCAAGAGATGCGCGATGCCGATTGCAAGCAGCACCGAGACGATGCATTCGATTTCATCAACGCGACGTGCGTCGAACAACGCTTGCATTATTTGACGCGTTGCTTTTCGAGCTTGCGTGCCAGCGTGCGGCGATGCATGCCGAGCCGGCGTGCGGTTTCGGAGATGTTGAAGCCGGTTGCCGCCAGCGTTTCGTGAATACGTTCCCACTCCAACGTCTTGATCGACGTGGCGCGACCGGTCACATCGATGTCGGCATCGCCTGCTGCGGCGTGGCCGAAAGCGGCTTCGATGTCGTCGGTGTTGGAGGGTTTGACGAGATAGTGGCACGCACCAAGCTTGATGGCTTCGACGGCGGTGGCGATGCTGGCGAAACCGGTGAGGACGACGATGAACATGTCGGCATTGTGTGCATGCAACGCTTGCACACAGCCGAGACCGGAGGCTTTCCCTGCGAGCTTGAGGTCGACGACGGCATAGCCGGGCGAGTGTTGTGCCAGAGATTCTTGCATCGCTTCAAAGCTGCAGGCATGCAAAACAGTGTAGCCGCGGCGTTCGAAGGAGCGGCCGAGCGTACGGCTGAATGCTTCGTCATCTTCAACGATCAGGAGCAGGCGCTGCTCGGTATTCACGGTCGCGGCTTCATTCGCCATCGATGTCATCCTTGGGCTTCGGCTCGTATCCAGCTTTGCCTTCCGCTTCCGGTTTGCTTTCTATCCGGAGTGTGGCGAGCGGTAAGGTCAATATGACGACAGCGCCATTATGTGTATCGAGATTGCGTGCTGAAAGCGTACCGCCGAGTGTACGTGCCACGTTCGCAGCCAGGAACAGTCCGAGCCCACGGCTCGGGCCCGGTTTAGTTGATTGATAAGGTTTGCCGATGCGCTCCAGCATCTCCTCGGAAAAGCCGGGGCCATTGTCGACGACGGACAGGATCAATTCGTCATTGCGTCTGGTGGCACCAAGTTTCAACCAATGCGGCGAGGCTTCCTGTGCATTGTCGAGAATGTTGACGATGGCTTGCTTGAGTACCGAATCGGAAACGATTTCAACGTCTTCACCGAAGGTGTTTTCGTAGTCCAGATGAATGCCGGGCCGTGTTTCCCGACGTTCGAAGATAAGTGCATCAAGGAAGTTGTGTACCGTTGTTTCCATCAACGCTTCACCGCGCGCCTCGCCGGACGACAACAGAATGCCGGTGACGATGGATTTGCAGCGCTGCACTTGTCGTTGCATTTCGTCGATTTCCTGCAGGACTTCCGTATCGGCCTTGAATGAAGGCAAATGCTTCCAGTCACCAAGAATCACGGCCAATGTCGATAACGGTGTACTCAGTTCATGTGCTGCACCAGAGGCGAGCAAGCCCATGCGCACGATGTGTTCTTCTTCAACTGCGCGCTGACGCAGCGAGGCGAGGCGGGCATCACGCGCCCGCTGCATGCGATGCAGATGCGTGACGAAAAGCGCGATCAGCACGGCGTTGATGGCATAACAAAACAGCGTGGCCTTCAGGTAGGTATCGTGCGGCGGGAGGGTCAGTGGATGATAAAAAACGGTCAGGGCAGAGAAACACGCAGTGCTGACAGCAATGAGCGCCCAGAGCGACCATGTCTGCAACATCATCGATCCGAGAATGACTTGCAGCAGAAACAGAAAGATGAAGGGGTTGTTGGCACCACCGCTCAAGTAGAGTTGTGCGGTCAGCGCCAGAACGTCCATCATCAAGGAGAGGAAAAGATCGGCATCACTGACTTCACGATGGCTGGGGCCACGCAGCACACGCCAGTGAATGATGCTGAACAGGTTGTAGCCGACGAGAAACGCGATGACTTCCAGCATTTCGTGAAGCGGCAGCGTGATCATGACCACGAAGTGAACGAACGCGATGGTGATGATCTGCCCGGCGACGGCGATCCAGCGCAGCCGCGTCAGCAGTTGCATGCTGGCCGGCCGGCTATTGACATCATTTTCGAGCTGTAGCATCGCGTTCATGGCAGGGCCCATGGTGAATTCATTGTTGCCGACGGCGCTCGCTGCGAATCAGGTAAACGATTGCGCCTGCTGACATCAACGCGAGGGTGTACCAGGTGAGGATGTACGTCAAATGGTGGTTGTAGAAGCTGATGACGGTCAGGCCACCGATCGGTTCATCTGCGACCTCCTGAGCTTGTCCTGCATGAGCCGTTTCAGTTGCTTGGGCATTTGCCGCATCCGCATCGAGAAACCAGGGGGCAATGCGCGCGGCAGGCAAGTTCTGTGCAGCAGCAATAGCGGTGACGTCGCGCGAGAACCAACGGTTGTTCTTCGGGTCGTTGGTGCGCATGAAGCGTCCGTGTGGCTCGGACATGCGCAACAGTCCTGTAACGGTTATCGGCATTGGCGCATCGGCTTGTGCTTTTGGCATGCTGGTGACGAACCCACGATTGACGAAAACAATATTGCCGTCGGCGAGCTGCAGCGGTGTCATCACCCACCAGCCGGGGCCGAGTTCAGTGGATGCTTCCACCAATGTCTGAGCGCGATGGAGAAAGCGCCCCGTTAGCGTGACATGCAGGTATTCGTTGTTTGCTGCATTGACGTGTGGCCATTGCAACGGATCCGGTGCCGGGCCAGGCGCAGCGTGAACACGGGCGTCGACGCGTTCTATCAGCGCGAGTTTCCATGCGCGACGTTCCACTTGCCATGTGCCGAGTGCTGTGCATAGCAGAAAGAAGACGCCGAAGAGTGTCAGCGCCGCATAGAAGCGGAGAGAGCGAGATTGCACAATAGAAACTCCGAGGCGGTCACCAAAATGCAATCGGCCCGCCGTAGCGAGCCGATCAGGTCTGGCAACAATACAGATTAAATATCGTTCATGTGTGTCGGCATGGGCGACATGTTTTCATGCAGATGATGCATGACCCACATTGAGCCGGACAGCGTGATGACGACGATCACTGCGGTGAAGATCAAGGCCAGCATGTTCCAGCCGCCTTCCGAGCGCGGATTCATGTGCAGGAAGTAGATCATGTGCACAACGATCTGGACTGCGCCAAGACCAAGCAGAACCAGCGACAGGATGGCTTTGTTGTCGATGATATGTTCCATGACCAGCCAGAATGGAATGGCGGTCAGGATGACTGAGAGAATGAAACCGACTACATAGTCGTACAGCGTGCCGTGAGCGGCGCCATCGTCATGATGGTCGTCGTGGTGATCGTCGCCGTGAGCGTGTGTGTCGTGATGATTGTCGTGGCTCATGCGAGAGCTCCCATCAGGTAGACGAAGGTGAAGACGCCGATCCAGACGACGTCGAGGAAGTGCCAGAACAGTGACAGGCAGCTCATGCGGCGCTTGTTGGCAGGCGTCAGACCGTGCTTCTTGAGTTGGGTCATCAGCGTAATCAGCCAGACGATACCGAACGTCACGTGCAGTCCGTGCGTGCCAACCAGTGCAAAGAACGAGGTCAGGAATGCACTGCGCTGCGGGCCGGCACCTTCGTGAATAAGGTGATTGAACTCATAGAGTTCAACACTCAGGAAGGCGAGGCCGAAGATGCCGGTGATGGCCAGCCACAGCAGTGTCTTGCCGAGCTTCTTGTTGTACATCGACAGCATTGCGAAGCCGTAGGTGATCGACGACAGCAACAGGAAGGCCGTGTTGAGTGCAACCAGCGGCAATTCAAACAGGTCGGCACCAGAAGGGCCGGCCGCGTAGTTGTGTCCAAGTACACCGTAGGCTGCGAACAGGCAGGCGAAGATGAGGCAGTCGCTCATCAGGTACATCCAGAAACCGAGGAGCGTTCCGTTGGCGGGATGGTGCTCCTTGACGTAATAGCTTTCGCTCGAATGTACGCTTACGGCGTTGGCAGGGAGATTGTGCGTATCAGACATGATTGGCCAGAAGCTCCGTACGTGCGTTTTCAACTCGGACGACTTCTTCAGCCGAGATGTAGTAATCACGCTTGTAGTTAAAGGTGTGAGTGATGATTGCGACCATCATGGCGATAAAGGCGGCGATGGCGGGAATCCACATATGCCAGATCAAGGCAAAACCAAGTACCGCGGCCAGCGCGGAGATGATGAAGCCGGCGCCGGTATTTTTCGGCATGTGGATAGGCACGAATCCTTCGGTGGGACGCTTGTAGTCGTGGTTCTTCATGTCGAACCAGGCATCCGCTGCATGCACACGCGGCGTGAATGCGTAGTTGTAATTCGGCGGTGGCGAGGAGGTTGACCATTCCAAGGTACGGCCGCCCCAAGGATCGCCAGTATGGTCGGCAAGTTCCTTGCGCTTCATCACACTGACAGCGATCTGGATCAGGAAGCAGGCAATGCCGCAAGCGATCAGGAATGCACCAAAGGCAGCGACGATGAAATACGGATGCAGTGACATATCGTCAAAGTGGCTCATGCGGCGGGTAATACCCATCAGACCCAGGATGTAGAGCGGTGTGAAGGCAAACCAGAAACCGAAGAACCACAACCAGAAGGAACGGACGCCCCATTTGTGGTCCAGCTTGAAGCCGAAGGCTTTGGGGAACCAGTAGTTGATTGCAGCGAAGGCACCGAACACCACGCCACCAATGATGACGTTGTGGAAGTGGGCAATCAAAAACAGGCTGTTGTGCAGGATGAAATCTGCAGGTGGAACGGCCAGCATCACGCCGGTCATGCCGCCGATCACGAAGGTGACCATGAAGCCCACGGTCCAAAGCATCGGTACTTCAAAGCGGATGCGACCGTGATACATGGTGAACAGCCAGTTGAAGAGCTTCGCCCCAGTCGGAATCGAGATGATCATCGTCGTGATTCCGAAGAACGAATTTACGCTTGCGCCTGCTCCCATCGTGAAGAAGTGGTGCAGCCACACGAGGTAGGACAACAGGGTGATGACGATGGTGGCGTACACCATCGAGGTGTAACCGAACAGGCGTTTGCTGCAGAAAGTCGCGACGATTTCGGAGAACACACCAAACACCGGCAGGATCAGAATGTAAACCTCGGGATGGCCCCAGATCCAGATAATGTTCACATAGAGCATGGCGGAGCCGCCAAGGTCATTCGTGAAGAAGTTGGTACCGACGTAACGGTCAAGCGACAGCATGGCGAGCACGGCGGTCAGGATCGGGAATGCTGCAACGATCAGGATGTTGGTGCAAAGAGCGGTCCAGGTGAAGACGGGCATCTTCATCATGGCCATGCCGGGTGCACGCATCTTGATGATGGTGACGACCATGTTCACGCCGGAAAGCAATGTGCCAACGCCAGCGATTTGCAGCGACCAGATGTAGTAGTCAACCCCGACGTCAGGGCTTTGCAGGATACCGGAGAGTGGCGGATAGGCCAGCCAGCCGGTCTTGGCAAATTCGCCGATGAACAGCGAAACCATGACCAGTGCCGCGCCCATGGCTGTCATCCAGAAACTGAAGTTGTTGAGGAACGGGAAGGCCACATCGCGTGCGCCGATCTGCAGCGGCATGACGAAGTTCATGAGACCCGTCACCAGTGGCATCGCTACGAAGAAGATCATGATCACGCCGTGGGCAGTGAAAACTTGATCGTAGTGGTGCGGCGGCAGGAAACCGACATTGTCACCGAAGGATAACGCCTGCTGCGTACGCATCATCAGTGCATCCGCAAAACCGCGCAGCAGCATGATGATGCCAAGGATCATGTACATGATCCCGATCTTCTTGTGGTCGATGCTGGTGACCCAGTTACGCCACAACGGCCCCCACAATTTGAAATAGGTGAGGGCACCCAGTACGGCGAGGCCGCCGACGGCGACACCGAGGAACGTGAGAACCAGAATGGGCTCATGGTATGGAATTGCTTCCAGCGAGAGCCGGCCAAAAATCAAATTGGCGAGGTTGGAGGAATGTTCAGACATTTGCTTATCTGCTCAAAAGAAAATCGTTGTTGAATACTTACAGGGTGCGCGCGGTCGGCGCGGTGCCGGGGGCGCACAGCGCACCGACGTAGGTTTTTTGCTCAACCAGTGCCAAACCGATGCGACGCTTGAGGATGTCGTTGGTCGCGAGGTTGTAGGTACCTTCGCGGCCCATGCCGCCCTTGACGTCGATGGCGGCCATATCCTTGATGCACATGCGGTTGTCCTCAACGCAACGGTTCAGGATGGCGTCATACAGGCCAGCATCGATCGAGGCGAAACGTTGCACCGGATCGTTGATAGACGGCGTTTCGAGTTTCAGATAGTTAGCGCGGCTCAGGGCTGAACCGGCGGTGTGGTTGTCGGCAACCCATTTGTCGAAGTCCGCGTCGGTCAAACCGTGGAACTTGAACCGCATATGCGAGAACCCAGCGCCGCTGTAATTGCCGGAGAAGCCTTCATACACGCCTTCCTTGTTGATCACGGCGTGGAGTTCGGTCTGCATGCCGGGCATGGCGTAGATCATGCCGGCCAGTGCCGGAATCGCCAGCGAATTCATCATCGTCGTCGAGGTAATGCGGAATTCGATCGGGCGATTCACCGGAGCGGCCAGTTCATTCACTGTAGCGATGCCTTGTTCCGGATAGATGAACAGCCATTTCCAATCCATGGCGACTGCATCAATAACCAGTGGCTTTGTGTTTTCCGGAATAGCCTGACCTTCGGAGATGCGATCAAGTGGGCGATAAGGATCGAGCTGGTGGGTGCTAACCCAGGTGATGGCGCCAAGTGCAATGATGATGATCAGTGGCACGGCCCAGATCACCAGTTCGAGCACCGTGGAGTGGCTCCATTCCGGGTTGTAGGGCGCATCAGTGTTGCTGGCACGGTATTTCCATGCGAACAGCAGCGTGAGAAAGATGACCGGAACGATGATCAGCAACATCAACCAGGTGGAGATCAGGAGGATGTCGCGTTGCTGTGTTGCGATGTCTCCGGAGGGCGACAACAGCACCATATTGCAACCGGACAGCAGAAGGGCTGCAAACAGACCGATGAAATGTAGAGGCTTGAGTCGTGGCATGGCTGGGAAATCAGTCATTTAATGGGATTTTGGAACGTTGTGAATCTATTTCATCAGGCCATTTTTGTGAATTGGACAGATTGTCCAACGTGCAATAAAAATGGCCCGGAAATCCTTGATTTACGAGGCCGGAATGCTACATCAATGAAGAAGATGTGCCGAGACTTTTCATGACACTTCACCATTCTCGATATTTATGTAAGCATAAGCATGCCTGTTCCGCATTTTAGGTAATGGGCGAGTAGTCCACACTGAAATTCCGAATCTAGGTTTCATTCAGGTAAGAAGGAGGGCAAGCCATGTCGAGCATGACTCATAACTATCCTGGCCAAGAAATGGAAGACGGAAAGGTCTGGCGGGCACCGAATGCACATTCGCATGTCGCACCGGGCGAAATTGCCGTCGGCGTAGTCATCGGACGAACGTCCGAGTATTTTGATTTCTTCGTCTATGGCCTGGCATCGGTGATGGTTTTTCCGACCGTCTTTTTTCCACATAAGGACACTCTTGACGGCACGCTGCTGTGCTTTGCCATTTTCTCCTTGGCATTTCTGGCAAGGCCTTTTGGCACGACCTTGTTCATGAATGTGCAGAAACGCTGGGGGCGTAGCGCCAAACTGACCGCCGCCTTGTTTCTGCTTGGTACGGCTACGGTGAGCATCGGCTTTCTGCCGAACTATGCAACCGCGGGCAGTCTGTCCATTGCCCTGCTGATATTGATGCGGACACTGCAAGGCATTGCCGTTGGTGGTTCGTGGGACGGTTTACCTTCGTTGTTGGCAATCAATGCACCGCCGAGCCGACGCGGGTGGTATGCCATGCTCGGACAACTCGGTGCGCCGGTGGGATTCCTGATTGCTGGTGGCCTGTTCTTGTATCTGCATCTCAATCTGTCCCAGGCGGATTTTGTCGATTGGGGCTGGCGCTATGCTTTCTTCGTCGCATTCTCGATCAACGTGGTCGCCTTGTTTGCGCGCCTGCGTCTCGTGATGACCGACGAATATACGCGCCTGCTTGAGGAGAGCGAGCTGTCGCCTACGGACGTCAAGGATCTCATTAACGTTCAAGGTGGCAATGTGCTGGCCGGCGCCTTTTCCTCGTTGGCGACTTATGCCTTGTTCCATCTGGTCACGGTGTTTCCACTGTGTTGGTCGTCGTTGACAGCCACGCAAACGGAAAGTCAGGTGCTGGTCGTGCAACTGGTTGGCGCATTATTGGCATTGGGCGCGGTGATTATCTCCGGCTTTGTGGCCGATCGTTTCGGTCGCCTCCGGACGCTTGGTGGTGTGGCCGTGCTCATCGGCATTTTCAGTCTCGTCGTACCCGGCTTGCTGCAGGGGGGCGGTGCAGCCGAGAATGCCTACATTCTCATTGGCTTCATGCTTTTGGGACTTGGCTACGGGCAGGCACACGGCGCAATGTCGTCTAATTTCGAACGGCGTTTCCGCTACACAGGTGCAGCCATTACGGCTGATATCGGCTGGCTTATTGGTGCGGCTTTTGCACCACTTCTGGCACTTGGCTTGTCGGTCAAGTTCGGCACCATCGCCGTGGGCATTTATCTGATGTCCGCTGCGATCTGCACGTTGTTGGCCTTGTACATCAATCGCAAACGTGAAGTGAAGGACTAAGTTTGGATTGAAGTAACTGAAGCAAAAAAGGCGGCGCTTATGCGCCGCCTTTTTCATTGCTGCTTGAGCGTTTCGATCAGAATATCCGGCGTCAGAATCTGCGGCAGGATGCGCACTTCACCGTGCGGTGGATAGTAAAGATAAAGCGGAACACCTTGCCGCTTGAACTCGGCAAGTTTTCTGGTAATGGCGGCATCTTCATTGGTCCAGTCACCGACCAGATAAACGACACCTTCATCGCGGAAAGCCTGTTTTACCGAAGCATGATTCAATGCGACGCGCTCATTGACTAGGCAAGTGATGCACCAGTCGGCGGTTAGGTTCACAAATACAGGCGTCCCGGCATTGCGCAGCGCTTGGAGCTTGGCTTCACTGTAGCTTTCTTTGTGTTCGATACTTTGTGTTGATATTTGCGCGTAGGCAATTGTGGCAGCGCCAATGAGCAGCGCCAGGCTTGCCGCCGTTGCCATGCGGCGACGGCCCGTACCCCAATGCCGTGTTCGGCCGAAGAGGATTGCGGCAACTGCAATGGCAAGCAAACCGCCCAGTGCCACCGGCCAGATGTGTGTTCCCGCCTGTTGTGTCAGCACCCAGAGCAACCAAAGTGCAGTGAGATACATCGGAATGGCAAAAAAATGCTTCAATTTCTCCATCCATGCACCGGGTTTCGGTAGCAGTCGCTGTAGCAGCGGCCAATGACTCAGTAGTAGATATGGCAAGGCAAGCCCGAAGCCCAGTCCCGCGAATATGCCGATGAATTGCAGTGTCGGCTGAGCAAGCGCGTAGGCAATAGCAGCCCCCATGAAAGGCGCGGTACACGGCGTGGCAACAACAACAGCAAGCACGCCAGTAAAGAAGCTGCCAATGGCGCCGCGATGCTTGGTGAGGTGTTCGCCAAGTCCGGTAATTGAATTGCCCAGATCGAATACGCCCGAAAGCGACAGCCCGATTGCGAACATCAGCCAGGACAATGTCAGCACAAAACCCGGCGATTGAAATTGGAATCCCCAGCCGATTTCGCGACCGCCGTTACGCAAGAGCAGCAGCAACGTCGCCAGTCCGAGAAAGGTCAGCATGACACCAGCGGTGTACGCCCAACCTTGCGTTCGGGTATTGCGATCAGCGTGCGCACCGTGTTGCAACAAAGCGATTGCCTTGATCGACAGCACCGGAAATACGCAGGGCATGAGATTCAGGATCAGGCCGCCAGCGAGTGCAAAGCACACTGCGGTGATGAAGTCGGGAGAGGTGGGTGCGATCATGGTCGGATATTACGCGAAGCGGAAAGCACAAAAAACAAAAAGTACAAAAGCAAAACGGGCAGCCGAAGCTGCCCGTTTTCGTGACGCGACTTTATGACGCAAGCGTCAGATTACTTGACGCGCGCCTTGTATTCGGCGGTGCGCGTGTCGATTTCAATCTTGTCGCCAATTTCAACGAACAGCGGCACCGGCAGTTCAAAACCGGTGTTGATCTTGGCCGGCTTCATGACCTTGCCCGACGTGTCGCCCTTGACGGCCGGTTCGGTGTAGGTGACTTCGCGCACGACACTGTTCGGCAGTTCGACCGAGATGGCCTTGCCTTCGTAGAAGACGACTTCGCAAGCCATGCCGTCTTCGAGGTAGTTCAGGGCGTCACCCATGTTTTCGCCGTCGACGTCGTACTGGTTGTACTCGGCATCCATGAACACGTAGGCCGGATCGCTGAAGTAGGAGTAGGTCACTTCCTTGCGCTCAAGCTGAACGGTGTCGAACTTGTCGTCGGCCTTGTAGACGGCTTCGCTCGGTGCACCGGTCAGGAGATTCTTCATCTTCATCTTGACCACGGCGGAGTTACGGCCAGACTTGTTGTATTCGGTCTTTTGGACGACCAGCGGGTTGCCGTTGACGACGATGACGTTGCCGGAGCGGAGTTCCTGTGCGATTTTCATGATGCGGCTCGGAGGAAATGGGTGGGTGAAGTAAAGCCCGAAATTTTAACGGTTTTTGCAAAAAAAAGCCAGATTGCCGGCGAGGTTGCCGAGTGCGTCGAGGCGATTTCTCGATGCGGCTGACCAGGCTTGCAGCATCGGCCAAGCGGTGTCCAATTGATGCCAAGCATGCGCGACTGCATCAAGTTCGGGCGTGATAATGCCGTTCCACAGGCTACTGAGCGCGGTCAATGCTGTCGGTACGGTGTAGTGCGCCTGGAATTCGGCCAGTTTTGTCCAATGCGCCCGTTCGTCTTGAGGGTAGATGTGCCAAATGAACGGTTTGGCGGCCCAGAGCGCACGACAGAAAGAGTCTTCGCCACGGACAAAGTTGAGATCGCAGGTCCATAGCAAATCGTCGAAATCACGCTGGGCAACGAACGGCAGGGCATATAGATCCAAGTTGCCACGCCGGGCATGTTTCGAAAGGTCTTCACCCAGCCACGCCGAAACCTGTGTATGCGCTTTGCCTGCCGCAACGAGACAGTGAACCGGTTCCGCACTGGCTGCCCATACGTCCAGCAGCATCGGGAGCGCAGGATTTTCGTAGCAGAACAGGAAGACCCAACGACCCTCGATATTGTCGGTGTATTGCCGTCGTGCGGCCTCGACATCGATACTGGCTTGTCGCGCAAGCAAATCGGCTTCCTTCAATACGCCAGCGGTACCCGGCAATATGCCTGGCACGAAGAAATATTTGGTCAGCGGCAGGCGTGGGTGCGGCGAGGGTTGCAAATGAATGCCTGCGCCCCAGCTTTCGACACAGAGATATTCAAGATTGAGCCAGACGGGCGCGTGTTCCAGCGTGGTCATCGCCTGCAGATAGCTTTCCGGCAGCTCGCAGGCGAACGCTTCGATGACGACGTCAGCTGGCATCACCGCCGGAAAGTCGGTGTGCCATTCACATACATCGATGCCAGCAATGTTGGTGTTTTGTGTGAGCTGGGCACAGACGGCGATATCGTCCACCCAGAGGCGCACGCGCCAGTCGTGTTCGTCGTGCAACTGGCGAGCAAGGCGCCAGCACACGCCGATGTCACCGTAGTTGTCGATGACGCGGCAAAAGAGGTCGCAGGTGAGGTGCTTGTCGGGTGTTACCATCGGCGCGATTCTATCGTTGCTTTTTCCGCATGACCGATAAAGCAGAGGCCGCAGGCTTCGACGCCAAGACTTTTCTCTCTACGCTGACCGACGATCCGGGCGTGTATCGCATGCTCGGCGAGGACGAGGCGGTGCTTTACGTCGGTAAGGCGAAGAACCTCAAGCGCCGCGTCAGTTCGTATTTCCAGAAGACTGGCCACAGTCCGCGCATTGCGCTGATGCTGCAGCAAGTCGTAAATGTGGTGACGACGGCAACGCGTTCCGAAGCAGAGGCGTTGATTCTTGAAAACACGCTGATCAAAAAGCTTGCGCCGAAGTACAACATTCTCTTTCGCGACGACAAGTCTTATCCCTACATCTGCCTCACGGCGAGTGAATTTCCACGCCTGGCCTACCATCGCGGTGCCTTTGACCGTAAGGCACGTTACTTCGGCCCATTTCCCAGCGGTCTGGCGGTACGCGAAAGTATTCAACTGATCCAGAAAACGTTCTTGCTGCGAACCTGCGAAGAGTCGGTATTCCGCAATCGCTCGCGTCCATGTTTGTTGCATCAGATCAAACGTTGCAAGGCGCCCTGTGTCGATTTCATTTCGAAAGAAGACTACGCCCGCGATGTGCGCATGGCTGAATTGTTCTTGCGCGGCAAGCATGGTGAAGTGATCGAAGACCTGACGCAGCGCATGCAGGCGGCTGCCGAGGCCATGCAGTTTGAGCAGGCGGCGCAGTGGCGGGATCAAATCCGTGCGTTGCAGTCTGTGTTACACAAACAGTTCGTCAGCACCACGGGCGACGAGGATGTGGACATTATCGCGGCCGTTGCTGGCCAGGATGCGTTGTGTATCAATCTGGCGATGGTGCGCGGCGGCCAGCACATGGGCGACAGGTCGCAATTCCCGAAAGGAACATCCAGCGGTTTGAATGGTGATGAAGCTGAAGGTTTGGTGGCTTTCATTGAGCAGCATTACCTCTTGCATCCACCACCGACGCGCGTGCTGGTTGCCCATGATATTGCCGAGCAGGTGGTAGCGGTATTTGAAGCAGCTGATCACAAGGTTGTCGTCGCGCAACCACGCAACGAAATGGAACGTGCATGGCTGGCGATGGCGGAAAAGAATGCC
>DATJJR010000100.1:0-46056 GCA_035492055.1 Rhodocyclaceae bacterium
TGCAAGGGGGCGCACATGCGCTGAACCTGGGCGTTACGAACGAAATTCCTTATCTGAAGAAACAGCAGCGATTGACCTTCGCCCGCATGGGCGTCACCGATCCGCTCTCGCTGTCCGACTACACGGCCCATGAAGGTTATGCCGGTTTGCGCAAGGCGCTGGCGCTCTCGCAAACCGATGTGGTGCAGCAGGTGCTCGACTCCGGCCTGCGTGGGCGCGGCGGTGCGGCCTTCCCGGCTGGCATCAAGTGGCGCACCGTGCTGGGCGCGCAAGCACCGCAGAAATACATCGTCTGCAATGCCGACGAAGGCGACTCGGGCACGTACTCTGACCGCATGGTCATGGAGGGCGACCCGTACATGCTCATCGAGGGCATGACGATCGCAGGCATTGCGACCGGGGCGACGCAGGGCTACATCTATGTGCGCTCGGAATATCCGCATGCGATTCGCGCGTTGAACCTGGCGATCGAGCGCGCTGAGGCTGAGGGTTAGCTCGGCGCCAATGTGCTGGGCTCGGGCCGCGCGTTTCATTTGCACGTCCGCAAGGGCGCCGGCTCTTATGTCTGCGGCGAAGAGACCGCATTGCTGGAGAGCCTCGAAGGCAAGCGCGGCATCGTGCGTGCCAAGCCGCCGGTGCCGGCCTTGAAGGGCCTGTTCGGCCAGCCGAGCGTCATCAACAACGTGATCACGCTGGCGACCGTGCCGCTGATCCTGGCGCGTGGCGCCGAGCACTACAAGAACTTCGGCATGGGCCGTTCGCGCGGCACCCTGCCGTTCCAACTGACTGGCAATCTGAAGCACGGCGGCCTGGTTGAAAAGGCTTTCGGTCTGACCCTGCGCGAACTGCTGTACGACTTTGGCGGGGGCTCTGCCACCGGTCGCCCGATCCGCGCTGTGCAGGTTGGCGGACCACTCGGCGCCTACGTGCCTGAGTCGCAGTTCGACATTCCGCTCGACTACGAAGAATACGCAAAGGTCGGCGCCATGGTGGGTCACGGCGGTCTGGTCGTCTTTGACGACACCGTCGATCTGGCCAAGATGGCCCGTTATGCGATGGAATTCTGCGCCATCGAATCATGCGGCAAGTGCACACCCTGCCGCATCGGTTCGACTCGTGGCGTCGAAACCATCGACAAAATCATCGCCGGCAAGGAAGTGGGCAAGAACATCGCTCTGCTGAACTCGCTGTGCGACACCATGTTGAACGGTTCGCTCTGCGCGCTCGGCGGCATGGTTCCCTATCCTGTCGTCTCCGCCCTCAAGCACTTCCCCGAGGATTTCGGCGTCGACAAGACCGCCGCTGCCTGATCGAAGCTCCAAAGGAGAACATAAAATGTCCCTACCCCGCCCCACTGACTACGGTACACCTGCGAAGGAAACCGACAAGTACGTCACCCTGGAAATCGACGGCGTCGAGGTCACGGTTCCTGCCGGTACCTCGATCATGCGCGCCGCATCGATGATCGAACATCCCATCCCCAAGCTGTGCGCCACCGACAGCCTCGACGCCTTCGGCTCTTGCCGTCTGTGCCTGGTCGAGATCGAAGGCCGTCGTGGTTACCCGGCTTCGTGTACGACGCCGGTCGACAACGGCCTCAAGGTCAAGACCCAGACATCGAAGCTGGCTGAAATTCGCAAGGGCGTGATGGAGCTGTACATCTCCGACCACCCGCTGGATTGTTTGACTTGCTCCGCCAACGGCAACTGCGAACTGCAGGACATGACCGGCGTCGTCGGTCTGCGCGAAGTGCGCTACGGCATGAACGGTTCGAACCACTTCACCAGCGGCACCGACCTGTTCATGGAGAAGGACACTTCAAATCCGTACTTCACCTACGACGCTTCGAAATGCATCGTCTGCAACCGCTGCGTCCGTGCCTGTGAAGAAACACAAGGTACGTTTGCCCTGACCATCGACGGTCGCGGTTTCGACTCGCGCGTCTCGCCAGGTCAAATGGAAGCCTTCATGGGTTCCGAGTGTGTGTCCTGTGGTGCCTGCGTCCAGGCCTGCCCGACCGCGACGCTGATGGAAAACGGCGTGATCGAGCACGGTCAGGCCGAGCAATCGACCACCACCACCTGCGCCTATTGCGGCGTCGGCTGCTCCTTCAACGTCGAAACCAAGGGCGAGCAGATCGTTCGCCTGGTACCGGACAAGAACGGTGGCGCCAACCATGGCCACTCGTGCATCAAGGGCCGTTTCGCATGGAGCTACGCAACCCACCCGGATCGCATCAAGACCCCGAAGATTCGCAAGAGCATCGACGATCCGTGGACCGAAGTGTCATGGGAAGAGGCCATCAACTACGCTGCGTCCGAGTTCAAGCGGATTCAAGCCAAGTACGGTCGTGACTCCATCGGCGGCCTCGTGTCCTCGCGCTGTACCAACGAAGAAGGCTACGTGGTCCAGAAACTGGTTCGTGCAGCTTTCGGCAACAACAACGTCGATACCTGCGCCCGCGTGTGCCACTCGCCGACCGGTTATGGGCTGAAGCAGACCCTCGGTGAATCCGCCGGGACTCAGACGTTCGACTCCGTCATGAAGTCCGACGTGATCTTCGTCATCGGTTGCAACCCGACCGACGGTCACCCGGTGTTCGGTTCGCTGATGAAGAAGCGCCTGCGCCAGGGTGCAAAGCTGATCGTCGCCGATCCGCGCGCCATCGATCTGGTCCAGTCACCGCACATCAAGGCCGACGTGCATATCCCGTTGAAGCCGGGCACCAACGTGGCACTCGTCACAGCCATGGCACACGTCATCATGACCGAAGGACTGCATCAGGAAGCCTTCATCCAGGAACGCTGCGACATCGATTCCTACAATATGTGGAAGGAATTCGTATCTCGCGAGGAAAACTCGCCGGAAGCGCTGGCCACTGAAATCGGCGTCGAAGCCAAGCTGATCCGCGACGCAGCACGTCTGTACGCTACTGGCGGCAACGGCGCCATCTACTACGGTCTGGGCGTCACCGAGCACAGCCAGGGTTCGACCACCGTCATCGGCATCGCCAACCTTGCCATGGCCACCGGCAACGTTGGTCGCGAAGGTGTAGGCGTGAACCCACTGCGCGGCCAGAACAACGTGCAAGGTTCCTGCGACATGGGCTCCTTCCCGCACGAACTGCCCGGCTATCGTCACGTGTCCGACACCACGGCACGCATGCAATTTGAAGCTGCGTGGAACGTCAAGCTGAACCCGGAACCGGGTCTGCGTATTCCGAACATGTTCGAGGCTGCGCTCGATGGTACCTTCCTGGGCCTGTACTGCGAAGGCGAAGACATTGTCCAGTCCGACCCAAACACCCAGCACGTCGAAGCCGCGCTGCGCGCCATGGAATGCGTGGTCGTACAGGACATTTTCCTGAACGAAACCGCCAAGTTCGCCCACGTGCTGCTGCCGGGTGCAACCTTCCTTGAGAAGTCGGGCACCTTCACCAACGCCGAACGCCGCATCTCGCCGGTTCGCCGTGTGATGACGCCAGTCGCTGGTTACGAAGACTGGGAAGTTACCCAGATGCTGGCCAACGCCCTCGGCTATCCGATGAACTACAAGCACGCATCGGAAATCATGGACGAAATCGCCAGCCTGACCCCGACCTTCACCGGCGTGAGCTTCGAGAAGCTGGACAAGCTGGGTTCGGTGCAATGGCCGTGTAACGATGCCGCCCCGACCGGCACCCCGACCATGCACATCGACACCTTCGTGCGCGGCAAGGGTCGCTTCATGAACACGCTGTACGTGCCGACCGACGAAAAGGTGAATGCGCGCTTCCCATTGATCCTGACGACTGGCCGCATCCTGTCGCAGTACAACGTGGGCGCACAATCCCGTCGCACGCCGAACAGCGAGTTCCATAGCGAGGACGTGCTTGAAATCCACCCGACCGATGCCGAAGCACGTGGCATCAAGGACGGCGACTGGGTTGGCATCACCAGCCGTGCCGGCGAGACTGTGCTGCGCGCCGTGGTTATGGAGCGTATGCAGGCTGGCGTGGTGTACACAACCTTCCACCATCCGTTCTCAGGCGCCAACGTGATCACCACTGACAACTCCGACTGGGCCACCAATTGCCCTGAGTACAAGGTGACCGCGGTCGAAGTCGTCAAGGTCAGCCAGCCGTCCGATTGGCAGCAGCGTTATCGCGAGTTCTCCCGCAAGCAGCAAGAGTTCCTCGACAACGCTGTCGCCAAAGTCTAAACAGAAACGTAACCCCGCCAGTGCTACACACTGGCCTGATCAGCCGCCCCTACGGGGGTGGCTGATTTCGCAAAGGAAGAAACTCATGAGTCACTCATCCGGACCGGACAATCTGATCAAGATGGCCAACCAGATCGGCGCCTTTTTCGACAGCTACACTGATCGCGAACTGGCCCGCAAGGAAGTTGCCAAGCATCTGTCCAACTTTTGGGATCCACGCATGCGCCGCAGCATTCTGGCGTACGAAGCGGAACACAAGACGGACAACGCCCTGATCCCGCTTGTTCGCGAAGCGCTCGGCACATTGCCGCCGCCACCAGCGAATAATTAAGGCTGCAGACCAAAAACAAACCCCGCCACCGGAAACGTTGGCGGGGTTTGTTTTTAATGCGCCTCGAATTCGCCACTTGAATCAGGCCGACACGACCCCAAGTCGTACAATATCGACGTCACCCATTTGCCTCTGGGTCTATGCCATGAATACACCTGACAACGAAATTTGCGTCATCGAAGAAGCCGGTCTGCGCGACGCACCGTGGCCTACATCGGTCGCGGGCCACATCACGCGCATTACCACCGACAAGGGGCTGCTTGAGCAGGACGAGGAATTGGTCGAGGAAGTCCCTGTTGCACTGGTCTACAACGGCATCTCGCACGCTGTCATGCTTGCCACGCCGAGCGACATTGCTGATTTTGCGCTGGGTTTCAGCCTGACCGAAGGCATCCTGCAATCGCCATCCGAGCTCTACGATGTCGATGTCGTCGAATTGACCAACGGCATCGAAGCACGCCTGGACATCGCCACCGAACGCTTCGTCACCCTGAAGGATCGCCGTCGCAATCTCACCGGCCGTACCGGTTGCGGCTTATGCGGCGTTGAAAGCCTCGATGCCGCAGTGCGCAATCCTGCGCCCGTGTCCGACGGCCTGCGCGTAACGCCCGCAGCCATTCACACGGCACTCGACAACCTGTCCGAACAACAGGTCGTGCACAAGAAAACCGGCGCCGCCCACGCCGCAGCGTTTGCTCTGCCCGATGGCACCGTGCTCTACGCACGCGAGGATGTTGGTCGCCACAATGCGCTCGACAAATTGCTCGGTGCCTTGGCAAAAAACAAGGTTGATCCGAAATCTGGTTTCGTTGTCGTTACCAGCCGTGCCAGCTATGAAATGGTCCAGAAAACCGCATCGCAAGGCATTGCACTGCTTGCAGCAGTCTCCGCGCCAACCGCCTACGCCCGACGCCTCGCGGAAGAATCAAACCTCACACTGATCGGCATGACTCGCCCTGGACGCATGACGGTCTACGCACACAAGGAACGGCTCGTCCTCTAAACCCTCAGCCCCCGGATACCAGTCCGGTTCTCAACTGCCGTCCCCAGTGACGGCGCCCGGTGAGGAAATAGAGCCATCCCCAGGCAGCGCCAGCGTGGCGCATCAATTGAAAACTGAACGGTTCGACGATCGACGCCAGGAATGCATGCCAGAGGTTGGCCGTTGCCTGGTCGCCCGTCCAGCGGCGATACAGATAGATCGACCAGAAATGGAATGCAAGGTCGATGACAATCTTGACGACGATGATCGTCAGCACGGGTCCCACGATGTGCAAACGACCCGTCATCAGAAAATCAAGCAGCAGGACGAACGCCGTAAGGCCATAGATCGGTTGCAGCGTATCAATGGCCTTCACCGGCATCATCAGTCGTCCCAGCATGCCGAAACGGCTATTGCCGGTCATGTCGCGGTTCATATACTGCGTCTGCAGGAACCCCGCAAACCAGCGGCGGCGCTGACGCAGGAAAGCCATCAATGTAGCCGGTGCATCGGTAATCGCCTTGGCATTGCCGACGATATGCACTTCCCAGCCCAAGCCACGCTCGACCGAGTAACGACGCAGGCGATGGATCAATTCGTAATCCTCAACCAGACAAGCCGCATCGAATCCACCGACGGCCAGCACAGCATCGCGACGGAATGCGGCGAAAGCGCCGGAAATCAGCAGCAGGCTATCGACCTGCATCCACGCAAAACGCGAGACGAAATTGCGGATGTATTCGTAGGTCTGGAACCACTGGAAGAAACGCCCGCTGAAACTGCGTCCACTGATCGGCGCCAGAATTCCACCGGCCGCCACCAACTTCGGCGACGCGGCAAACGCTGCTTGCATCGCTGCAATCGCATGCTGGTCAAGCAAGGTGTCGGCATCAATGGTCAGCACCACGTCGGTATCAATGCAAGTCATCGCCTCGTTCAAGGCTTGTGCCTTGCCGCCATGCGGCAAACGCAACCACCGCAGATTGGGCGCGCCCGAGCCGGGAGCGCTCATCTCGCCAACGCGTGGTGCTTCCAGGCCAAAGCGATGTTCAAGTACATACGCCGTATCGTCGGACGAACCGTCGTCGGCGATGACGATCTGTTCCGGCACGCGCGTCTGTTCGAGCAAAGCTTTCAGGGTGACCGACAATACGGCCGCTTCGTTGTGCGCAGCGACGATGACGCCTAACGTGACAGGACGTTTGTCGTCATGTTCTCGCACGCTGGCGGAACGGAACAATGCAAGGGTATGCCACGTAACGAAAAAGAGCAGGAAGGTATCGTAGGCCACGTACGCAATGCCCGCCGACCATGCGAGAACACCACCGGACACGAATGCACAACTGAACAAGGCGATCCACAACACAATCACTGCAACATGGATGCAACTGCTGATCCATGGTGCAGCCCTTGGAGAAATACGCGGCGATGCGGCAGTGAAAGCATCGTGCAAGGTTTTTAGTGCAAAAAGGCGCTTGGGCGCTTGGGACTGAGGCTCAGGGGCTGCGTTTGTTTGTTCAAGACTCATCGTGACAACTCAATTCAGGGATTCTTCGGTGCACTTGTTCGTGCTACCTGCTCAATTGGATACACACACTGCATCCATTTGCCAACACACGGCACGCATCGCAGGCAGCACGCGCAGTGTAAGCCGTGAGCATGAACTATGATGCGTCTCCACTCGAGGTTGTCAAAACAAAAGCGGAAATATGGAAACAACAAGTAAATACACACGTACCGCGATGGTCTTGCATTGGCTTATTGCTGTACTGATATTGACGAACATCGTGCTGGCATTGAGCGTTGATTACATTCCGGAAGAGCGTATCCGTCTGGTCATCGATACGCACAAATCAATCGGCATCACCGTGCTCGGTCTTTTCTTCCTGCGCGTGCTGTGGCGCTTCACGCACAAGCCGCCACCGCTCCCCGAGCACTTCCCGCGCTGGGAAAAATTCGGCGCACATGCCGCGCACATCGCCCTGTATGCATTCATTCTGCTCATGCCGATATCGGGCTGGCTGCACGATTCGGCCTGGGTCGATGCGGCCACGCACCCCATGACGCTGTTCTATCTCGTGCCATGGCCACGCATCGGCTTCATCATGAACATGCCGCCGGATACGAAAGAATGGCTGCACACTGTCTTTGGCAACATTCATGCTTCCCTCAGCTATATTTTTTATGTGCTATTCGCACTGCACGTACTTGGCGCCTTGAAGCATGAATTCATCGATAAAGAATCGGTACTTGCACGCATGCTTCCGGGCAAGCGAAAACCTGCAGAACGGTAAACGCGCAAAACAAAAGGCCCGCTTCTGCGGGCCTTTTGTTTGAGCCTTGAGAGATTGCAGATTACAAACCGGCATCCGCACGCAAAGCCGCCGCCTTGTCGGTCGCTTCCCAGCTGAACTCCGGTTCATCACGGCCGAAGTGGCCATACGCGGCCGTCTTGCCGTAGATGGGACGCAACAAGTCGAGCATTGCAACGATGCCTTTCGGGCGCAGATCAAAATGCTGCTTCACCAACTCGGCGATCTTTTCGTCCGATACCTTGCCGGTGCCTTGCGTTGTGACATACACGCTGGTCGGCTGAGCCACGCCGATGGCATAGGAAATCTGTACCAGACACTTGCTGGCCAAACCGGCCGCAACCACGTTCTTGGCCACATAACGGGCGGCATACGCGGCTGAACGGTCCACCTTGGACGGATCCTTGCCGGAGAAGGCACCACCGCCATGCGGTGCAGCGCCACCGTAGGTGTCGACAATAATCTTGCGTCCAGTCAAGCCACAATCGCCCTGCGGACCGCCGATGACGAAACGACCGGTCGGATTGACCAGATACTTGATCTCGCCCTTGATCAGTTCCTTAGGCAACACCGGCTTGATGATGTCCTCGATCACGGCTTCGCGAATCGCTTCCAGCGACATTTCCGGCGCATGTTGTGTGGACAGCACCACGGTATCAATCGCGACCGGCTTGCCATTTTCATAGCGAAGCGTGACCTGCGACTTGGCATCCGGGCGCAGCCACGACAGACGGCCGTCCTTGCGCAGATGCGCCTGACGCTCGACCAGGCGATGTGACAGATAAATCGGCAACGGCATCAGGCTCGGCGTTTCATCGCAGGCGTAGCCGAACATCAGGCCCTGGTCGCCGGCACCCTGGTTCAGGTAATCGTCGCTGGCGCGATCTACGCCCTGGGCAATATCAGGCGACTGCTTGTCGTAGGCAACGAGTACGGCGCAACCCTTGTAATCGATGCCGTAATCGGTGTTGTCGTAGCCGATGCGCTTGATGGTGTCACGCGCGATCTGGATGTAGTCGACATTCGCCGTCGTGGTGATTTCACCCGCCAGCACGACCAGACCGGTGTTGCACAACGTTTCGGCGGCCACGCGCGAGTACTTGTCCTGCGCCAGGATGGCATCGAGGATGGCGTCGGAAATCTGGTCGGCGACCTTGTCGGGATGACCTTCGGACACCGACTCAGACGTGAAGAAGTAGTTATTGCTCATTGATCCTGCTCCTGTACTGCCCCGTTATGTGGCTGGCGTTACCAACTCCGGGGACGAAGAGCAGGCTCGCTTTAGCAGTGATTTCGTTGCGGATGCTTCAGCAACACCGCCCTGCAAGTTGTGCTGATTAACTCGGCGGTCCGTATGCACACCCGGCAAGCCGGATGCGTTACAGGCGATAATGTAGCGCTTTCGGCCGCTGGCCTCAACCCTGCCGCATATACGACGCACCCAGCGATGTTCCTTCTCTTCCGCACTCTCAACCTGCTGCCTTTGTGGGCGTTGCATACGCTCGGTTCTTTCCTGGGCTGGATTACCTGGCTCGCCTCGCCGACCTACCGTCGTCGCATGGACGCCTATCTCGCGCAAGCCGGGTTAAGTCAATATCGTAATGAAGCCATCGCGGCGGCCGGCAAGATGGTGTTCGAATTGCCCAAAATTTGGTTGCGTCCACAGGCCGAACTGGTCGCACGCATCGCCAAGCTCAGCGGCTGGGAACACGTCGAAGCGGCATGGGCATCCGGTAGTTCCATCCTGTATCTCACGCCGCATCTCGGTTGCTTCGAGATCACCGCGCAATACATCGCCGCACATCGTCCCATCACGGTGCTCTATCGTGCGCCGCGCAAGGCTTGGCTGCAGCCGCTCTACGAAGCCGGCCGCACTGCGAATCTCAAGATTGCCGCCGCCGACATGTCAGGCGTACGCGCATTGCTCAAGGCGTTGCGTTCCGGCGAAGCCGTCGGCATGCTGCCCGATCAGGTACCGGGTAACGGCGAGGGCGTCTGGGCACCCTTTTTCGGTCGTCCCGCTTATTCAATGACATTGGCCGCACGCATGGCCGATACCGGCGCAACGGTGCTGCTGACTTATGCAGAGCGCTTGCCGCACGGCGGCGGCTACCATCTGCGCTTCATGCCTTTGTCCGCACCGCTAATCGGCTCTACCGAAGAAAAAGTGACGCAACTCAACAGCGAAATCGAACGCCTCGTGCGTCAATGCCCAGGTCAATATCTGTGGAGCTACAACCGCTACAAACGACCGAAAGGCGCGCCACCGCCACCCGAGGAAGTGCAATCGTGACACGACTCGGCATCTTCATTCTCTGGCTGCTGCATTGGCTGCCCTTGCCTGTCTTGGCCGCCATCGGCCGCGGCTTGGGACGCATGCTGCCGCTGGTTGTGCCCAAGCGACGCCGCGTCGTCCGCACCAATTTGCGCCTGTGCTTCCCGAACATGAGCGAAGCCGAACGCGATGCCCTGATGCGCGAACACTTCGCCCTGCTCGGTCGCAGCTTGCTCGAACGCAATCTGTTGTGGTGGGCTTCAGAGGAACGTGTGCGCCGCATCTCGCGGGTTGAAGGCATCGAGAACATGTCGCCGCACGGTGAACGACGTGCACCCAAACCCATGATCCTGTTCGTGCCGCACTTCATCGGCCTCGACATCTGCGGCACCACACTGGCGTTGTTCATGGATTCGGTCAGCATGTATTCGCCGCAGAAGAACGCCGCCATCGATGCATTGCTTCACCACGGCCGCAGCCGCTTCGGCGACCAGCATCTGCTTACACGCCAGGACGGCATCCGCGGCACGGTCAAGGCCCTGCGTGAGGGGCGTCCTTTCTTCTATCTGCCCGACATGGATTACGGTCCACGCGATGCGGCATTCGTGCCCTTTTTCGGCGTGCAAGCGGCCACCATCACCGGCATGTCGAGACTGGCCACGCTCACCGGCGCCAGCATCCACACCTGCATCACGGAAATCCTGCCGGGCGGACAAGGCTATCTCACACGCGTCGGCCCGGCCTGGGAGCATTTCCCCACTGACAATGCGGTTGCCGATACAACGCGAATGAACGCAATCATCGAACGCGAAATTCTCAAAATTCCTGCGCAGTATTACTGGGTGCACAAGCGCTTCAAAACCCGCCCGGAAGGCGAAGCCAGCTTTTACTAAGCAAAACGCCTGCTCTTGCCCCTTTTCGACGCACCACAGCGGAGTAGCATTTCCAGTCATGAAACTCACGTTTTCCAAGATGCAAGGCCTCGGCAACGACTTCGTCGTGCTGGATGCCGTACGTCAACCGCTTCTCGCCCAGCTCACGCCGGCACAAGCGCGGTTTCTCGCCGACCGCCACTTCGGCGTAGGTTGCGATCAAATCCTTATCGTTCAGCGACCGACGCGGCCGGACGTGGATTTTCGCTACCGCATCTTCAACGCCGATGGCGGCGAAGTTGAGCAATGCGGCAACGGCGCACGTTGTTTCGTACGTTTCGTGCATGACCAACAACTCACCGACAAACGCAAGGTACAAGTCGAAACGCAATGCGGCCTGATCAGCCTGGCATTGGAAGAAAATGATGAAGTTACCGTGGACATGGGTGTGCCACGTTGCGAACCTGCCGACCTGCCGTTCGTCAGCGACACGAACGCCATCGTCCAGCCACTCGACGTCAACGGCAAGAACGTCGATATCAGCATCGTCTCGATGGGCAATCCGCATGCGGTACAGGTTGTGCAAGACACCGAAGCATTTCCGGTGCATATCGACGGCCCAGTCATCGAAGCGCATCCACGCTTTCCCAAGCGCGTCAACGCCGGCTTCATGCAAGTCGACGACCGTCATGCCATTCACCTACGCGTCTACGAACGTGGTGCGGGCGAAACCCTGGCCTGCGGTACAGGTGCGTGTGCGGCCGTCGTTGCCGGCATTCGCCGTGGCTTGCTTGATTCGCCGGTGCGCGTCACCACGCACGGCGGCGATCTGTCCATCGCCTGGGGCGGCGACGGTACACCGGTCATGATGACCGGCCCCGCCGTCACCGTGTTCACCGGCACCATCGTCATTCCCGATTAAAACTGCAATCTAAACGAAAACGAATCGAAAACGAACGCCATGACTACACAACTTGACGTCAGCGAAATCGCCCGCTACCTGCAAACTCATCCGGAATTCTTCGAGCAGCACGCCGAGATGCTCGCGCACATCCATATTCCCAGCCCGCACGGCGGCAAGGCGATCTCGATCACCGAGCGCCAGATCGGCATCCTGCGCGACAAGGCACGCCAGCTCGAAGGCAAGATGTCCGAACTGATCGGCTTCGGCGAAGAGAACGACATCATTTCCGAGAAAGTGCATCGCCTCTGCGTGTCGCTGCTCGGCGAACGCGATCTTACTGGCGTCGTCGCCGCACTCTACGATCATCTGGTCAACCACTTCGCCGTGCCGCATGTAAAGGTGAAGCTCTGGGGCGTGGGCAATGGCACCAGCACCGAATTCGCCGACGTGACCGACACCCTCAAGGCCCAGGTCGGCGCCATGCGTCATCCGTTCTGCGGCTCGATCGCCGGTCAGGAAGTATCGGCATGGTTCGACGAGCACGTGCGTTCTGTTGCTCAAGTGCCACTCCGCGAACCTGGCCTCGACGGCAATACGCATGAAGGCGCCTGTTTCGGCGTACTCGTGTTCGCTTCCGAAGACGTGCGTCGGTTCTATCCGGACATGGGGACGCTCTACCTTGAACGCATCGGCGACATGGCCGCTGCCGCATTGCTTCGCGTCGTGGCGTAAAACCATGCAGCCGAGCAGCGTCGATACCTTCCTCGCCGAGCTCGAACATCAGCGACAGGCCAGTCCGCACACGCTGAAAGCCTATGGTCGCGATCTGCGGCATTTGCTTGAATTTGCCGCGGGCACGAACACGGCGCCGGAACAGATCGCGCCGCCGCAACTGAAACGTCTGCTGATGAAACTGCATGGCGCCGGCCTGTCGCCGCGCGCCATTGCCCGAATGTTGTCTGCCTGGCGCACCTATTATCGCTGGCTCGCCAAGCGTGGCGGAATCGAACGCAATCCCTGCGATGGATTGCACGCACCAAAGCAGCCAAAAACATTACCCAAGGCCATCAGTACCGACCAGCTCACTGCGTTGCTCGATGCCGTACCGGAAGATGAGCTGGAGCGCCGCGACCATGCCATGGCTGAACTGTTCTACTCATCCGGCCTGCGCTTATCCGAGTTGGCGAGTCTAGACCTGAATTTCCATCTCGACCTCGTCGAGAACGAAGTCACCGTACGCGGCAAGCGCAACAAGACGCGCACCGTTCCTGTCGGCGATAAAGCAAAGCAAGCTTTGCACGCCTGGATCGAGGAACGTGCGCACATCGCCAAACCCGACGAAACCGCGCTCTTCGTCAATCGGACGGGCACGCGTCTGTCGGTCAGCACCATCGAGCGCCGCATCGGGCGCTGGGCGCAAAAGCACGGACTCGGCATGCACGTGCATCCGCACATGCTGCGCCACTCCTTCGCTTCGCATCTGCTGCAATCCTCGGGTGACCTGCGCGCCGTGCAGGAGCTGCTTGGCCACGGCAACATCGGCACCACACAGATTTACACGCATCTCGACTTCCAGCATCTCGCCAAGGTTTACGACCAGGCACATCCGCGGGCGCGCAAGAAATGAGACTGCTCGCCCGCATCGTATTCGGTGCAACGCTGATTTCATCTCTATCCACGTTTCCCCTGTTTTCCTTTGCTGCCGAGGCCGCGGCACCAGTCATGCTGGCCAATGTTTATCGCGGCCACATTGATCTGTCTGGTTATTGGGTCAGTGAAAAATACGACGGCGTACGCGGCTATTGGAACGGTGAACAGCTGCTGACACGCGGTGGCGAACGCATCGCAGCGCCGGCATGGTTTACGCAAGGGCTGCCGCAAACCGCGCTTGATGGTGAATTGTGGGGCGGGCGCGGGCGCTTTCAGGAAACCGTCGCCACGGTTCGCCAGCAAACGCCAGACGACACGGCATGGCGTCGCATTCGCTTCATGGTGTTTGATTTGCCGGATACGTCGGGCACATTCGACGAACGCCTGAACACCCTGCGGATCTTGATTCCCTCGCTCGACATGCCGTGGATCCAGGTCGTCGAGCAACGCAAGATCGCCGATCACAAGGCGCTGGATGCCTTGTTGCGCAAAACCGTACAGGCCGGCGGCGAAGGTTTGATGCTGCATCGCGGCGCGTCCCTTTATCGTGCCGAACGCAACGACGACCTACTCAAGCTCAAACCGTACGACGACGCCGAAGCCAAAGTAATCGGTTATCAGCCGGGTAAAGGCAAATATGCGGGACGCGTAGGCGCTTTGCTCGTAGAAACGCCCGATGGCAAACGTTTCAAGCTCGGCACGGGCCTCAATGATGGACAAAGAGCTTCGCCACCACCGCTTGGCGCTTGGGTGACTTATCGTTTCATTGGTTTCAACAATAGCGGCATTCCGCGCTTCGCCACATTCCTGCGCGTGCGCGCAGACATGAACCCCACACCTGTCGCACAGGCACTATGATGAAGGCATGAATCCCTCGGGAGGATGCCATGCTGGTTGACGAAGGCGAAATAGAGGCCGCGGTACAGGGAATAGGTCACACGTTGCTGCGTCGAGCGAGACAACGCAAGCCGCAACTTTATCGTGGGACATCCGGTTTCCTGCTCAAGCAAACCCTGAACGACCCTGCGCTACGCAGCGCGCTGTTCCGTTTCATCGATGCATTGCCGCAGCTGCGCAATGCTCGTGCACAGGCTGAACACCTGTCTGCCAGCTTGTCGGACATCGACGGACTGCTTCCATCGTTGCTGAGAATCACCGCGCACCCCTCGCTGGTGTGGCTGGCAACGCGCCAGATCAACAGCATGGCGCACAATTTTCTGGTTGAAGAAAACGTTCAAGCACTCTCTGCGGTTATGCGCAAACTCCGGCCTGCCTGCATTTCGCTGGATGCCGTCGGCGAAGCCGTGCTCACCGAAATGGAGGCCGATGCCTATCGAGACCGCGTACTGTGGCAACTCACACAAGACTGGCAAGGACAGACACCGCACCTGTCGATCAAGCTCACGGCGCTGACACCAGGCTTCGATCCTCTCGACGTGAAAGGCACACGCCAACGTGTCTTCGCACGACTCTCATCCATCGTCGCTACCGCGGCACAACATGGTGCAATGCTGACGGTGGACATGGAACAGCATGAACTCAAGTCGCAGATCGTCGCATTGTTTCTCGACGCACTCGCCGAGTTCCCCGATCCGCGCTGGCAGCCGGCCATTGCCTTGCAAGCCTATCTTCCGGAAACCGGTGCTGATGTACAGCATGTCATCAATGCCGCACAAAAAACCGGCCGAAAGATCGGCGTGCGCCTGGTCAAAGGCGCGTACTGGGATCAGGAGCGTGCATGGGCGCTGGAACGCGGCTGGCCAATGCCCTGCTTCACTGACAAGGCAGCGACCGACGCGCAGTACGAGTCACTCACCGGTACATTGCTGGCGCACACCGATTGCCTCTTTCCCGCCATCGCCGGCCACAATCCACGCAGTCTCGCCGTCGCATTGGCACACGCAGAGAAACGGGGCCTCACAGCCGGACAATGGGAAGTGCAAATGCTGCACGGCATGGCCGAGCCTTTGCGCGATGCGCTGCTCGACATGGGAGCGCCACTACGCGTCTACGTCCCGACTGGCGATCTGCTTGCCGGCATGGCTTATTTGATTCGCCGCTTACTTGAAAACACCGCCGGCACATCCATTCTGCGACAAACGTATCTTGAGACACGTCACGACAACAAACTTTTGCAACGGCCTCGCCTCACTGTTCAACCCCACCTGAAAACAGAACCGGCCACACTGCCTCTCAGTGATTTTTCGAAAGAAGAAGTTCGTGTCGCCTTCACCACGGCACTCGATGAATTACAGGCACGCTTGCCATTGCAACATGCTGCAAGCGATTACCTCTCGCGCAATCCACACGATCCGTCACATCTGATCGGCAGCGCACGCTTCACTCTGATTGACGAACTCGACAATACCGTCACTGCCGCACGCGCGACACAACGCGACTGGGCAGCATTGCCTGTCGAGAAACGCATCGACAGCCTTTCGGCACTCGCCACGCATATTGAACAACGGCGCCATCACTTCGCTGCGCTGCAAGTGATCGAAGCCGGAAAACCATGGCGGGAAGCGGATGCAGACGTCGCGGAGGCAGTCGATTTTCTGCGCTACTACGGCGTACAGATGCGACAACTCGCTGGCGAGCACAAAACGGTCGACTTTCCCAGCGAACGCAATCGTTACCGCTATCACCCACGGGGCGTCACGGCCGTCATTGCCCCCTGGAACTTTCCCCTCGCCATACTCGCCGGCATGACGGCAGCGGCACTTGTCACCGGCAATGCCGCCTTGATGAAACCTGCGCTGCCCGGACTGCAAAGCGCATTGGCATTGCGTGAGGCGATGGATGTAGTCGGCATTCCATCGGCACTCTGTCCGCTGTTGATCGGCGATGCCGAACTAGGGAAAGCATTGGTTGCACATCCGGACATCGATGTCATCGCCTTCACCGGTTCACGCGCCGTCGGTCTTGATATCTTGCGCACTGCACATACGCCAACCACAGCACAGAAGCACATCAAGCAGGTTGTCTGCGAAATGGGCGGCAAGAACGCCATCATTGTCGATGACGATGCCGATCTCGATGAAGCCATCGCCGGGATTCTTGCTTCCGCGTTTGGCTATTCGGGGCAGAAATGTTCGGCCTGTTCACGCGTCATTGTGGTCGGCGGCATCGTCGACACCCTGCAACGCCGCCTTGTCGAAGCCGCCGCCAGCTTGCGCTGGGGTGATCCGCGCGACCCGGCGTTTGATCACGGACCATTGATTACGCAAGCGGCACAACACAAGGCGCTCGACTATATCGAAATAGGTAAAAGGGAAGCTCGCCTGCTCTGGCAAGGCGGCGTACCTGCGACTGGGGGCTGGTATTGTCCGCCCACGATCTTTACCGATGTGCGACCGGAACATCGTATCGCCCGCGAGGAAATTTTCGCGCCGGTGCTGGCGCTAATGCCGGTACCGGATTTCAACGTCGCCCTGGCAATGGCAAATGACAACGACTACGCATTGACTGGCGGAATTTACACACGTCTGCCTGCGCATATCGAGATGGCACATCGCAATTTCCACGTCGGCAATCTCTACATCAATCGTCGTATCACCGGCGCACGCGTCGGTGTACAGCCGTTCGGCGGCGTTGCATTGTCAGGCACCGGCATACAAGCCGGTGGCCCTGACTACTTGAAGCAGTTCATGTGGATGCAGAGCGTCAGTGAAAACATCATGCGCAAAGGCTTTGTGCCGTAATAGCAAAAAGGGCCGGCGATGCCGACCCTTTTATATTTGCATTCCACAGGGAAAAACTTAACTGATCGCCAGCATCCGCTCCAGCGCGATCTTTGCCAATTTCGCCTCGTGCGCCGGCACCTTGATCTGGTTGACGACATTGCCTTCGACAAGATTCTCCAGCGTCCACGCCAGATGCTGCGGATCGATGCGTTGCATGGTCGAGCACATGCACACGGTCGGCGCCATGAACTGAACGACCTTGCCTTCGTGCTTCACTTCCTCGGCCAGACGATTGACGAGATTGAGTTCGGTGCCGACCAGCCATTTCGTGTTTGGCGCGGCTTCCTTGACGTGCTTGATGATGTACTCGGTCGAACCGACGTAATCCGACTGCTTGCACACTTCGAATGCCGATTCCGGATGCGAGATGACAAAGCCACCCGGATTCTGGTTACGCCATTTCAGGATGTGGCCCGGCTGGAACATCTGGTGCACCGAACAATGCCCCTTCCACAACAGAATCTTCGCCTTGCGGATTTGCTCCGGCGTCAGGCCGCCCATTTCCTGATCGGGATCCCAGACCTGCATGTCCTCAAGCGCAATGCCCATCTGGTGACCACTCCAGCGGCCAAGATGCTGGTCAGGGAAGAACAGCACCTTTTCGCGGCGCTCCATTGCCCACGTCAGGATGGTCTTGGCGTTGGTCGACGTGCACACGATGCCGCCGTGATCACCGCAGAAGGCTTTCAGATCGGCGGCGGAATTGATGTAGGTGATCGGTGTGATCGTTTCATCAGGATTCAGCACTTCGCCCAACTCGCGCCAGCAACGCTCCACCTTGGCGAGATTCGCCATGTCAGCCATGGAACAACCGGCAGCCAGATCTGGCAGGATCGCGATCTGGTTGTCCGGCGTCATGATGTCGGCAACCTCAGCCATGAAATGCACGCCGCAAAAGACGATGTACTCGGCGCTGGTTTCACCAGCAAGGCGTGAAAGCTTCAGGGAGTCACCCGTCAGGTCGGCATGCTGGTAAACGTCAGCGCGCTGGTAGTGGTGGCAGAGCAGCACGGCCTTGCTGCCGAGCTTGGCGCGCGCGGCACGAATGCGCGCTTGCGCGTCTTCATCCGCGAGCGTGTTGAAGCGATCAAAATTGATGGTGGCGGTTTGCATTTGATTCAGTGAGGTTCAAAAGCCAAGCTCAAGTGCGACATTTTACTCCCGCCCCGGACGCTGGCGTCACAACGCCAAGATGGTGCGTCGTGATCGCCTCATTCATGAAAGGGATGATGAAGAGATGCAACGTGCGGAAAATCAGCCTTGCCCCCAGGGCAAGCCTGCAACGCGCCAGCCGTTGACAGTATTGCGGTGATTGTTCTCATCCTTGTCTCCCTCGAAACCGCCAAGCACGTTATAACTGTGAGCATAACCGGCTTCTTTGGCGGCAACGGATGCAGCGTTGGAACGAACGCCGCTGCGGCACATGAAAAATACCGGCGCATCGGCTGGCACCGATTGCTGCAGCTGCGCGATGAAATCCGGATTCGCGCGACCGCCAGGCCATGTATTCCATTCGATTTCGACAGCATTCGGCACGCGCCCGACCCATTGCCATTCGGCCTGTGTCCGCACATCAACAAGTCGCGCTTGTGGAATGCTTTGCAACAGCGCCCAAGCTTCCTGCGGCGTCAAGGCACCAGCGTAGGGCAAATTCATTTCACCGGCACGCGCTTTCGCACGCGCAAGAATCTGTTGTGTGTCCTCTTTTGTGTCATTCATGTCGCTCTCCTGAACAGCGTTGACCGGCAAGTATAGGCAAAGCCCATGCGCCGTTGTACGCTCGGCTTCCATGAATCCTTCCACCACCGAACGTGCCGCTGCCGGCAGACGCGTCACCTGGGTCAGCATCGCCGTCAATGTTGTCCTCAGCGCCGCGCAAATCGCGATCGGCTTGCAGGCGCACGCACAGAGCCTTGTTGCCGACGGCTTTCATTCATTGGCTGATCTGTTCGATGATTTCATCGTGCTCGCGGCCAATCGCTTCAGCCACGATCCGGCCGATGCAAATCATCCCTATGGACACCAGCGCATTGAAACGCTGGCGTCACTGGCACTGGGCCTGACTTTGGTCGGCACCGGGCTCGGAATTCTCTATACCGCCATACAACGTCTGCAGCATCTCGACGCGCTGCCGCCACTGCATAGCATTGCCTTTTGGGTCGCGCTCGTCACACTCATTGCCAAGGAAGCACTGTTTCGCTACATGCTGCATGTCGGCGAGAAACATCGTTCGCCATTGCTGATCGCAAATGCCTGGCATGCACGCTCGGATGCAGCTTCGTCGCTGGTCGTCGCGCTCGGTATTGCCGGCGGCCTGTTCGGCTGGCGCCTCCTCGATCCAGTGGCTGCGCTCGTGGTCGGCCTGATGATCGTACGCACAGGCTGGCGTTTCAGTTGGGATGCCTTGTCCGAGCTGATCGACACCGGCATTTCCGAACTCGAACGCAGCGCCGTGCGCGCCACCATCCTTGCAACACCAGGTGTTGTTGCCTGCCCCACGTTGCGCAGCCGACGCATGGCACACGCAGTGCTGATCGACGCAACAGTACAGGTTGCTCCGCGCATCAGCGTTTCTGAAGGACACCAGATTGCCGAGACCGTACAGGATCACGTACTCGCCGCCCATGACGCCGTGATCGAGGTACTGGTACACGTCGCCGTGGAAACCGACGATCTCCGCACAATCACGCATCAACCAAGTCGCACCGAAGTGATCTCAGCATTACGTGCGGCGGGGGTTATCGATCTGGACGAAGAAACGCCGATGCTCCATTACCTTAATAGCGGGTTGGAGATCGAACTGACGCACGCGCCGGATCCTGGCTTGCCCAATCCGGATGCACTGCTCGACACACTACGTGAGCGTTTTCCGGCAGCCGAACCGCCCATCGCCAAACTCGATATTCGCTTCACGTCAGACCTATCAGCCGTCATGCACCACGACGCGTAAGCAGTTATGCCCCAAAACGCACAATCATGGTGCATTTGATGTTTTGTGCACCAAACAAAGGCAGGACCAAGGGCTGACGATCCCACATTCCCTTTGTGGCACAATAGCCCGCGCCGACGGAACCGTGAGTCAGTCGTGGCACACAACCTGCTTGACTACGCCCGTTCTATGTTTTGCAGTAATTCGCAGTAAATGTGCTGCGGAGGAAGAACCCTCTGTGGCAAAGACTTCAAATACAGTTCAGGAGATACCCCCAATGTCATTGACGCCTCAAGACGTACTCAAGCTGGTGAAGGACAAGGAAGTCAAATTCGTCGACTTCCGCTTCACCGATACCCGCGGCAAGGAACAGCACGTTGGTGTGCCGGTCAGCGCGTTTGACATCAGCAAGTTCGAAGAGGGCCATGCCTTCGACGGTTCCTCGATCGCCGGTTGGAAGGGTATCCAGGCTTCCGACATGTTGCTGATTCCGGATGCTGCTACCGCCTATATCGACCCGTTCTTCGACCAAACCACGCTGGTCCTGACCTGCGACGTGATCGAACCGTCCGACGGCAAGGGCTACGACCGCGATCCGCGCTCGATCGCCAAGCGCGGCGAAGCCTACCTGAAGGCCTCCGGCCTGGGCGACACCGCCTACTTCGGTCCGGAACCTGAATTCTTCATCTTCGACTCCGTTGAGTGGAAGACCGACATGTCCGGCACTTTCGTCAAGATTTACGCTGAAGAAGCCGCCTGGGCCTCCGATGCCAAGATCGAAGGCGGCAATACCGGCCATCGTCCGGCCGTCAAGGGTGGTTACTTCCCGGTTCCGCCGGTTGACTCGTCGAACGACATCCGCGCCGAAATGGTCACCCTGCTCGAAGCCATCGGCATCCCGGTTGAAGTGCATCACCACGAAGTCGCCACCGCTGGCCAGAACGAAATCGGCACCAAGTTCAACACGCTGGTTCGCCGCGCCGACTGGACGCAAAACCTGAAGTACATCGTTCACAACGTTGCGCACCAATACGGCAAGACCGCCACCTTCATGCCGAAGCCCATCGTTGGCGACAACGGTTCCGGCATGCACGTGCACCAGTCGATCTGGAAGGACGGCAAGAACTTGTTCGCAGGCAACGGCTACGCCGGCCTGTCCGAGTTCGCCCTGTTCTACATCGGCGGCATCATCAAGCACGCCAAGGCACTGAACGCCATCACCAACCCCGGCACCAACTCGTACAAGCGCCTGGTTCCGCACTTCGAAGCACCGGTCAAGATGGCCTATTCGGCCCGTAACCGTTCGGCTTCCGTGCGTATCCCGTTCGTTCAGTCCGACAAGGCTCGTCGTATCGAAACCCGCTTCCCTGATCCGCTGGCCAATCCGTACCTGGCCTTCACCGCCCTGATGATGGCCGGTCTGGATGGCGTGCAGAACAAGATTCACCCGGGCGATCCGGCTGACAAGAATCTGTATGACCTGCCGCCGGAAGAAGACAAGCTGATCCCGACCGTGTGTGCCTCACTCGACGAAGCACTGGCAGCACTGGACAAGGATCGCGAGTTCCTGACCCGTGGCGGTGTGTTCAGCAACGAATGGATCGACTCCTACATCGAACTGAAGATGGAAGAAGTCAACCGCGTTCGCATGACCACGCACCCGGTCGAATTCGACATGTACTACAGCCTCTAAGCTGCGGTCATTCGAAGCGCAATCAAACGGGGCCTGCGGGCCCCGTTTTTTATTCCAATGATTGCTTATGCGTATCCATGCTTGTGCCAACGTGCCGTTCACGTATTGACAACACCGGATACAAAAGCGCAAAGCGCCCTTCCACCCGGGCTTTTGCGATTGCACTACACTCACGCATCGACCAGATCAGGCACGCGATGAAAACCGCCCTTCTCCTGACCGCCGCCGCACTGTGCGCCGGCAATGCCTTCGCCGACACACTCTACAAGTGCAGCGATAACAGTGGCACGGTCTTGTTCACCAATCAACGCACCGGCGGCAAAAACTGTATTGTGCTGTCGAGCATTAGAAGCGGAGCCAATTTCAGCAGCTTGCCGCGCAAGGCGTCCGCCAATCCAACGCCGGGCGACTTTCCCCGCGTCAGCAACGACACGCAGAAAGAGCGGGACAATACGCGGCGCACCATTCTGGAACAGGAGCTGTCCAACGAACAACAAGGATTGGATGCTGCCCAGAAGGAAAACAATGCGAGCAAAGTCGTGCTGCACCAGCGCAATATCGCAGCCCTGCAAAAAGAAATCGGCAACTTGAAGTAATTCGCGCGTGGCTTGCCGATAACTGACAACGGTGGCTTGCTTCTTGCTCATCATGACAGCATGACACTACCGCCCCAAACAACGCCATCTGCTTTTGCCGGACTTGACCTGCTCTCATCGGCAGTCGTGCTCGTCGATGCCAAATTGCAGATTCGTTACATCAATCCGTCGGCGGAAAATTTGTTTGCCGTCAGTCAGCGCCTGCTCATCGGTCATCCGTTACGCCAACTGGTCGGGGACCCGGTCGGATTGGCCGACGCGCTCGACACCGCGCTCAAAAACAACTGGGGTTACACCGGCCAGAACATCGCCATCCGCCGTAGTGAAGAAGAGCTCCTGCATCTTGATTGCACGGTCACACCGATCGATATCGGCGGCGTGCGTCTGCTGATTGAATTCCGCCCCATCGACCAGCAACTCAAGGCCGTGCGCGAAGAACGCCTGGCAGAGCAGCAACAAGCCAATCGCGAGCTGGTGCGCAATCTCGCCCACGAAATCAAGAATCCCCTCGGCGGCATTCGCGGCTCGGCACAATTGCTTGAGCACGAGCTGGAAGATTTGCCCAATGCCACGCAATTGGCCGAGTACACGCAAGTCATCATCAACGAGGCCGACCGGCTGCAGGATCTGATGCAACGGCTGTTGTCATCGCATCGCGTCATGCAGCCGATGCAGGTGAATGTTCACGAAATCCTCGAACGCGTGCTGCGCCTGATTCATGCCGAATATGCCAGCGTGCGTGTACGCCGCGACTACGATACCTCGTTGCCACTGTTGACCGCCGACCGCGAACAATTGATCCAGGCGATCCTCAATATTGCGCGCAATGCCGCACAGGTCATGCATGGTGAAGGCGAGATCGTGCTGCGCACGCGTGCCGCGCGGCAAGTCACTATCGCCAAGAAATACCATCGGCTCGCACTCGACCTGCGCATCATCGACAACGGCCCCGGCATTCCGGAAACCATTCGCGACAAGATCTTCTATCCGCTCGTTTCCGGCCGTGAAGGCGGCAGCGGACTCGGCCTCACACTGGTGCAAAGCTTCATCCACCAGCACCACGGCACCATCGAAGTCGATAGCCGCCCTGGTCACACAAGTTTCAACATCTTGCTGCCGCTTCATCTTGGCGCACACGTACCTTCAGGAGAAGAACAATGAAACCGGTCTGGATCATCGATGACGACCGCTCCATCCGCTGGGTCTTTGAAAAGGCGCTCGCCCGCGAAGACATCAAATACCGGAGCTTTGGTGCAGCCAACGAAGCCATGGCAGCACTGGATTCCGGTGAGTCACCGCAGGTCGTCGTCTCCGACATCCGCATGCCGGGCCAAAGCGGCCTCGACTTGCTGCGCCATATCAAGGCGCACTATCCGGAAGTGCCGACCATCATTATGACGGCGTACTCGGATCTGGAATCGGCCGTGGCCGCGTTCCAGGGCGGTGCATTTGAATATCTGCCAAAACCGTTCGACGTCGACCAGGCCATCGATCTGGTGCGCCGCGCACTTGAGCAGTCGTCGCACAAGGAAGACGCGGAAGAGAACAACAGCATCACACCGGAAATTCTGGGCAAGGCCCAGTCCATGCAGGAAGTTTTCCGCGCCATCGGCCGACTGTCGCAATCGCATGCGACGGTGATGGTCAATGGCGAATCCGGTTGCGGCAAAGAGCTGGTTGCACGTGCCTTGCATCGCCACAGTCCACGCAAGGACTCGCCCTTCATCGCCATCAATACGGCGGCGATTCCGCGCGATTTGCTTGAATCGGAATTGTTCGGCCACGAACGCGGCGCCTTCACTGGCGCCACCGCACAACGCCGCGGCCGCTTCGAGCAGGCCGAAGGCGGTACGCTGTTCCTCGACGAAATCGGCGATATGCCGGCCGAGTTGCAAACACGCTTGTTGCGCGTCTTGTCCGACGGAAATTTCTATCGCGTCGGTGGTCAGCAACCGATCAAGGCCAACGTGCGCGTCATCGCCGCCACGCACCAAAACCTTGAAAATCGTGTCAAGGATGGGCTGTTCCGCGAGGATTTATTCCATCGTCTCAACGTGATTCGCTTGCGCCTGCCACCGCTGCGCGAGCGCCGCGAAGACATTCCGCTGCTTGCGCGTCACTTCATGCAAAAGAGCGCGCAGGATCTCGGCGTCGAAACCAAGCGTCTGTCGGAGCCGGCGATCAAATATCTGTCGGCGCTGGATTTCCCCGGCAACGTGCGCCAACTCGAGAACGTCTGCCATTGGCTCACCGTCATGGCAGCCGGCCAGGTCGTCGAAGTCTCCGACCTGCCGTCGGAACTGCGCGAGCATCCGATTCGCGAGGTCTCGTCCGACTGGCTCGAAGTCCTGGCCAGCGAAGCCGACCGCATGATCTCGATCCAGCCCGGCGAAGTGTTCGAACAACTCACACACCAGTTCGAAGCCACCTTGATCCAGCGTGCCTTGAATGCCAGCGGTGGACGTCGCATCGAAGCCGCACAGATTCTCGGCATCGGCCGCAATACGATCACGCGCAAGATTCAGGAGCTCGGCATCAAGGACGCACGCAACGGGGACGACGCATAACGCTGAGTGCTGCATAATCAGGGCCGATGAATACCGATGATTTATTACGCCCTGAAGCATTACTGCCGCGCCTGACCACTGCCGCCGGTCGGGTGGATGTGCATTCGCTCGCCGAATGTGATTCGACCAACTTGCAACTCCTCGCCATGGCCAGAGCCGGCGCACCGGCCGGCACGTTGCTCATAGCCGAACGACAAACGGCAGGGCGTGGACGGCGTGGACGCACATGGCATCAGGGCAAAGGCGCACTTGCCTTTTCATTGCTCTGGCACGTACCGCGCCCACCCGCAGGACTCAGCCTTGCTGTCGGTCTGGCCATTGCCGAGGCATTACAAAACGACGATGAGCAACGCAACGCGCAGTTGAAATGGCCGAACGATGTGCTCGTTGCCGGGCGCAAGGTTGCGGGCATCCTGATCGAATCCGCCGGCGATCAACGTTTTGTCATCGGCATCGGGATCAACACGGGCGACGGTTTTGATAACGCATTGCCGACCGAATTAGCCAACACGGCTGCAGGTGTCGGCATTGATGATCGCACCGAGTTTTTTGCTCGCGTGCTGGACCATTTGGTCGTGACGCTCGACACTTTTGTCGCACACGGCTTCGCGCCGCTGCAGTCGCGCTGGCAAATGCGCAACGCGTATCAGGACATGGCCGTGAATCTTTTTTTCAGCGAAGACAGCGAGCCCGTGCAAGGCGTCTGTCGCGGCGTGGATACCAACGGCGAGCTGCTGCTGGAAACGACCACTTGCCTGCAAACCATTGCCAGCGGTGAGGTTTCGCTGAGGCTGCAGCAAGGAGCAAACGCATGATCCTGTGCCTCGACTGCGGCAACACGCGCCTCAAATGGGCATTGCTCACGCCCGCAGGCGAATGGCACGCACGCGGGATTTTGCCGCGCGAACAAATCGGCAGCCTGCGCGCCGCACTGATCGGACAGCCCTCTGTCAAGCGCACTATTGGTTGTAACGTGTCAGGCGAGGAAAACGCGGAACTCATTGCGGCCCAACTTGGCACGCCGCCGGAATGGATTACGCCCAAGCGTGTGCAATGCGGCGTGAAGAACGGCTACACACATCCGGCACAACTCGGTGCCGACCGCTGGGTCGCCCTGATCGCCGCGCGCGAACAGAATGCTGGGGCCTGTGTGGTCGTCAATGCAGGCACGGCAACGACCATCGACATGCTCGCCGCCGACGGCACATTCCGCGGCGGACTGATCTTGCCGGGCCTCGATCTCATGCGTTCGGCATTGGCAAAAAACACTGCCAACCTGCCGTTGGCTCACGCCGATTACGCATCCATACCCACTGACACCGACACGGCAATCGTCAGCGGCGTACTCGAAGCAACGGTTGGCGCCATCGAGCGCATGCATGCACGCCTTGGCGATGCCAGTGCCATATGCCTGTTATCGGGCGGTGCGGCCGATCAAATCGCCCCACTGTTGCAAATGCCGCTGGAAAATGTGGACGACCTCGTGCTGCGTGGCCTCGCCCGCATCGCCTTGTCGGATAATTGAACCCATGACTGCACTGCGCCTGACCTTCTTCTCGCTGCTGCTTGCAAACGTCGTATTCTTTGCGTGGCAACAGAATGCCGGCCCCGACGATGGGCATGAGCCGCAACGTCTGCAGCGCCAGATTGACCCCGATCAACTCAAGCTGATCGCGCCTGTCGATACAAGTGCAAAATCCGCCACCTCGGTAACGCCGCCTGCGGCGACTTCTGCGACGAACGCGCCAGCACTGGTTACATCAGCCGCCACGACACCAGCCAAAGCGCCGGATGCCACGGCGACAAATGCAAAAGCCACTGATAACAAAGCAGCCGCTATCAAAACAGCCGATGCGAAATCCACCGATACGGCCTCGCTCCTTTGCAAATCCTTTGCCGGCTTGACACCTGATGCGGCGAAAGCCGCGCAAAGCGCCATTGCCAACAGTACGCCCGCAGCGCGCGTGATGGCGATTCCGCTCAAAGCCTTGCCGGCGTCCTGGTGGGTGCATATTCCGCCGCAAGCAAACAAGGCTGGCGCAGACAAGAAGATGGCCGAGCTCAAGGACATGGGTGTCGACGACAGCATCATCATCAACGATGAAGGTCCCAACCATTGGGCCATTTCCCTGGGCGTCTTCAGCACCAAAGAAGCTGCCGACGCCTACCTGAAAAAGCTCAACGGCCTCGGTGTACGTTCGGCACGTATCGATGCACGCGAGAAGCCGACCGACAAGGTCCGTCTCGACATCACCGCCCCGGCTGACGTACTGGGCGCACTCGCACACAACGTCAAACCGCTTGCCTCCGCCACGCTAGGCGATTGCCCGGCCGTTGCAAAGAATCCATGAGCCGATATATCGTCGGACTCACCGGCGGGATCGGTAGCGGAAAGTCCGCCGTCGCCGAGTTGTTCCATGCGCATGGCATTGTCATTGTCGATGCCGACGCCATCAACCACGAACTCATCGGCCCAGACGGCGTGGCCATGAACGCAGTTGCAGCTGAATTCGGCACGCATATCGTCACCGCCGATGGCGCACTCGATCGTGACGCCATGCGAACCCTGGTATTTACAGATACCGACGCACGCCGGCGCCTCGAAGCCATTCTGCACCCGCGCATTCGCACCCTGTGTGCCGAACGCTGCGCCGCCGCGCAAAGCCCGTATGTCGTGCTGATGGTGCCGCTGCTGATTGAAAGCGGTGCCTATCGCGAACGTTGCGATCGCCTGTTGGTTGTGGATTGTCCGGAGTCTGTACAAATCGCGCGCGTCATGGCACGCAGCGGTCTCGCACGCGCAGAGGTTGAACGCATCATGGCAGCACAAGCCACTCGTGCCGAGCGGCTTGCGGCTGCCGATGACGTCGTTGACAACAGTGGCCCACCCGATGCGCTGCCGTCGCAAGTCGCGGTTCTGCATAACAAATACCTGACGTTGTCCGGCAGAAGTGCGGCATCGGTTGAGATTTAACGGTAAATCCGTCAGAATCGGCGAAATTCCAATCGCCTAGAGCCACGAAAGCCACGCCGCGTGATCACCTACGAATATCCGCTGAACGAGCGCATACGCACGCTGCTGCGGCTGGAGGACCTGTTCGAGCGCACGCTGCATTTCGCCAACGGCATGAGTGCACAAGACCACCATGTCGCATTGATCATGCTGTTCGAAATCCTCGACGTGGCCGGCCGCGCCGATCTCAAGTTCGACCTGGTTCAGGAACTTGAGCGTCAGCGCCAGATACTGCTGTCGTTCCGCAACAACCCTGACATTTCGGAAGATGCCCTGTCCGGCGCGCTCTACGAGATCGAGCAAGCCAGTTCCGGCCTGCTCGCCATGCAGGGAAAGATCGGCCAATACCTGCGTGAAAACGAATGGTTGATGGCAATCAAGAACCGCGCCGCCATTCCGGGTGGTGTTTGCGAATTCGATCTGCCCGGCTATCACTACTGGCTGCACCGCGACACCGAAGCCCGTCAGACGGCTTTGCACGGCTGGCTACGTCCGATGATCCCGATCAGTCAGGGCATCACCATCGTGCTGCGCCTGTTGCGCTCCTCGGGTCGGGCCGACATGCAAATCGCCAAGCGCGGTACCTTCCAATTGATGCTCGGCGGCCGTACCGCACAGATGTTGCGTCTGACGGTCGACTGTAACGACCACTACATTCCGGAAATCAGCGCCAATAAATACGCGATCAACATTCGCTTCACCGCGCCCGAATCAGAATTGCGCCCGAAGCAAGCGGATGCGGATATCAACTTCGGCCTGATGTTCTGTAATCTCTAAAGTCGTTACACCCATGGCACGTACAGTCAACTGCCCGGCTTGCAGCAAACCGGTTGAATGGCTTCCGGAAAATCGCTTCCGCCCGTTTTGCTCCGAACGTTGCAAGAAAATTGACCTCGGCGCCTGGGCAAACGAGGAATATCGCGTCAGCCAATCGGCCCCAACCGAAGACGACGATCAGCTGCCCGACTTGATGCCGGAGCGGTAGTCATTTCCGTTTAGCAAAATCTAATCGGCCCAGGTACTGCGAATTGCCGCAATGCCGTGTGCGCCATTGCGGCGTGCTGTTTCGATATCCGTACTTGCCAAACCGCCCAGTGCATACACGGGCAACGTTGCATCTGCCGCCATTGAAGCAAAGCCGGGCCATCCCAGCGCGGGTTGTTCCGGATGCGTCAATGTCGGCTGCACAGCGCCGATGACAACGAAATCGAAAGCCAGTAACGCAGCATGCTGCAACTCTGCCGCGGAATGACACGATGCGGCGACAAGCTCAAAGCCCGGGCGTTCGCTCAGTGAACGCAACTGCGCCGCCGAAAAGTGAATGCCGTCGGCGCGTGATTTGCGCGCCAGGTCAATGTCGCCATTGATCAGCACACGTGCACCGTGTGCATGACACATCCCGACCGCCTCGTTGACGAACAAGCGGTGCTGTTCGGGCGACAGATTCGGCTCGCGCAATTGCACCAGGCGCAGGCCGAAAGACAGGGCACGCTCGAGTTTTTCCAACTGGGCAACAACGCCGATGTCTCCGGCGTGTGTAATGCCGTAATGAAGCGGAAGACGCAAGCCGGTGAGAATCGGTGCATTCGCCGGCAACATGGGAGAAACGGTCACATTGTCAGCCTCCTGCCACGACAACAGATCGTGCTGCAGATCACGTAATTCACCCGACCATTGCGTGACGCGAAAGAAATGCAATCGCACATGCGCGTGTTCATAGGTGTGCTCGCGCATCACCCATGGATAGGCGGACTCGACATGAATGCCAAGCTCCTCGTTCAGCTCGCGCACCATGGCCTGATACGGTGTTTCTCCGGCCTCGACCTTGCCACCCGGGAACTCCCACCAGCCGGAATAAATGCCATTCGGTGGACGACGTCCGAGCAGGAAAGTACCGTCCGGCCGCTCGATCACGGCCGCGGCGACTTCAACCTTCTTCACGCGCCGTTCTCAATACGACCTGCATAATCACGCGCAAATTGCCAGGCTGTACGGCCGCTACGCGCACCACGCAACAACGACCATTGCAACGCATCGGCGCGCGACGCTTCAATTTGCGCTGCACTCAGGCCAAACTCAGATAGCCAATGCCCGCAGATCGCCAGATACGTGTCCTGATCGCAGGGATAGAAGGAAATCCAGAGACCGAAACGTTCGGATAGAGAAACCTTTTCCTCGGTCGTGTCACCTGGCCGGATCTCGCCGTTCTCGACGCGCGTATCGAGGTTCTCGCTCATGAACTCGGGCATCAGGTGACGCCGATTCGATGTCGAATAGATCAGTACATTGTCCGGCGTACCGGCAATGGAACCATCGAGGATGCTCTTCAAGGCCTTGTAGCTGGCCTCACCGGATTCAAACGACAAGTCGTCACTGAACACGATGTAACGTTCGGTACGACCAGCCACCATCTCGACAATATCGGGCAGATCGACAAGATCTTCCTTGTCCACTTCGATCAGACGCAAACCTTGCGTTGCGTAACGATGCAACATGGCCTTCACCAGCGAAGACTTGCCGGTACCACGCGCGCCTGTGAGCAGCACATTGTTGGCGCTGCGTCCGGCGACAAACTGGCGCGTATTGGCATCGATACGAGATATCTGTTCTTCAACGCCAACCAAATCCTCGGCACGAATGTGATGCGGGTGCAACACAGCCTCAAGACGCCCCTGGCCTTGCTGTTTGCGCCAACGATAAGCATGCGCGCGCCAGTCAACGGCCTCCGGCAATGACGGCAACAGGGTTTCAACGCGCGCCAGCACAGACTCGGCACGTTCAAGAAAACGGAAGAACTCAGGGGGTAGGGAACTCATAAGGAAGGAACGACGTCTGCTAATCTTGAGCGGAATTGCTTGGACACTCCGCCAGCGAAGTGAAACTTTATCAGAAGCCCACCCATGACCGCATCTCTCCACCGTCACATCTCAACGCCTTGCGCCGCAATCCTTCTGTCTTTGCTACTACTGGCAGGCTGCGCGCAAATCAGTCAGCAACCAACGACGCCGGGAAAACTGCCAACGCAAGCCGCTACGCCACTGCAAGCAGCTCAATACAGCGACTTGCCGGGCTGGGCAGGCGATGATCTGGCGCCTACGTTCCAGGCCTTCGTCACCGAATGCACCAGCCTGCAACAAAAGGCTTTATGGAAAACGACTTGCATGGATGCGCAAGTGCTGTCCAGTACGAACCCTGACAACGATACCCTGCGCCGCTGGTTCGAAGCGAATTTGCGCCCGTGGCAGCTCGTCAATCCCGACGGCAGCAAGACCGGCCTAATCACTGGCTATTACGAACCCATCCTGCAAGGCAGCCGTACACGCAAAACGCCGTACACAACCCCGCTGTTTGGCGTGCCGGACGACCTCATCGTCGTCGATCTCGGCACATTGCATCCGGAACTCAAATCGATGCGTCTGCGCGGCCGCATTGAAGGACGCAAGCTGATCCCGTATTACTCGCGTGCCGAATGGACGGCACAGCAAGACAGCCGGATGCCCTTGCTCTGGGTCAACGACGCCATCGACGCCTTCTTCATGGAAATTCAAGGCTCGGGACAAATCGCGCTGGATGATGGCAACCGCATTCGCCTCAACTACGCCGACCAGAATGGCTATCCGTACAAATCGATCGGCCGCTGGCTCATCGATCAGGGCGAACTGAAGCCGGAACAAGCCTCGATGCAAGGCATCAAGGACTGGGCGCGCAAGCATCCGGAACGTTTGCAGGAGCTGCTGAATGTGAATCCCAGCCTGGTTTTCTTCCGCGAAATTCCAGCGGAAGGTACCGGGCCGCAAGGCGCAATGGGGCTGCCACTCACCCCTGAACGCAGTTTGGCCGTCGACGCCAAAATCACACCGCTTGGCGCCCCGGTCTGGCTTGTCACAAGTTACCCAAACTCGCAACCAAACGAAAAACCACTGCAGCGCCTGATGCTGGCACAAGACACCGGTGGCGCGATCCGCGGCGCCGTTCGCGCCGATTTTTATTGGGGTTCCGGCCCGGATGCTGGCGCACAGGCAGGCAAGATGAAGCAAAGCGGCCGCATGTGGCTACTGCTGCCGCGTAGTTACACACCGTCAGATAGCGACCAAGCCGACAACAACGCACCTCAATAACGCTGACAACCTGACAAACGAACCAACTTAGTGCAACCAAATCCACCAACGCACCAAAATAAACCACAAATAACGGGAGAGTCACACCCAAGTTGTTGATTCCAAAAGCGCACCAAATCGGAACGTTTTTTGCTCTTAGCAGCCGCCAGTCACCATAACTGTGCGAAAACGTTTCTTGGAGCCCCATTTTGGAACTCAACCATACCCCGGCCGATGTACTTTTCATCCTGCTTGGCGCCATCATGATCCTGGCCATGCATGCAGGCTTTGCCTTTCTTGAACTGGGCACTGTCCGCAAGAAGAACCAGGTCAATGCACTGGTCAAGATCCTTGTGGACTTTTCGGTCTCTACGCTGGCTTATTTTTTCATTGGTTACGGTGTTGCCTACGGCATCCATTTCTTCACTGGTGCAGAGGTATTGGCGCAGCGCAATGGCTATGACCTGACCAAGTTTTTCTTCCTGCTCACGTTTGCTGCGGCGATTCCGGCCATCATTTCCGGCGGCATTGCCGAACGTGCGCGCTTCTATCCGCAACTCGCCGCCACGTTCCTGATTGTCGGCTTCGTCTACCCTTTCTTCGAAGGCATCGCCTGGAATGGTGCACTCGGTTTTCAGGCATGGTTGAAGAGCAGCTTCGGTGCCGAATTCCATGACTTCGCCGGCTCCGTCGTCGTGCATGCCGTCGGCGGCTGGATCGGATTGATGGCCGTATTGCAACTCGGCCCGCGTCGCGGTCGCTACACCAAGGATGGTGCTGTCGCTGCGCACCCGCCGTCGAGCATTCCCTTCCTCGCACTGGGTGCCTGGATTCTGATCGTCGGCTGGTTCGGCTTCAACGTGATGAGCGCACAGCGCATTGACAGCATCAGCGGTCTCGTCGCCATGAATTCGCTGATGGCCATGATCGGCGGTACGCTCACGGCCACCGCAATGGGCCGCAACGATCCGGGCTTCGTGCATAACGGCCCGCTCGCCGGTTTGGTGGCGATCTGCGCCGGCTCCGATCTCGTGCATCCGCTCGGCGCGCTGATCATCGGCGGCATCGCCGGTGCCATGTTCGTCTACCTGTTCACGCTCACACAGAATCGCTGGCGCATTGATGACGTCCTCGGTGTCTGGCCGTTACACGGCCTGTGCGGCACCTGGGGAGGCATCGCGGCCGGCATCTTCGGCCTGCGTGCACTCGGTGGTCTTGGTGGCGTGAGCCTGACCAGTCAGTTACTAGGCACCGCCCTGGGAATTGTCGTCGCCGTCATCGGCGGTGGCGTGGTGTATGCCGTGCTCAAGAAAACCATCGGAATTCGTCTCGAGCACGAAGAGGAATTCAACGGTGCTGATCTCAGCATTCACAAGATCAGCGCAACGGCAGAAAGCGACACACACTGGTAATGTTTTTGCGTTGAATGAACAAGCCCGGCATGTGCCAGGCCTGTTCATTCAACGCGCCGTCAAGTATTCGGCCTATGCCGCTTCCTGAATGAAAGCTGAAGCCTGTGCAACAGGCATCGGACGGCCGTAGCCATATCCCTGAATTTCATCGCAGGCCCAATCGGCCAGCAGTTCTTCTTGCAGCGGTCGTTCGACGCCTTCTGCAATCACCTTGACGCCGAGGTTGTGCCCCAGGGCAATCACCGCTTTCACGATTGCCGCATCATTGGAATCCGTTTCAAGGGCGCGTACAAACGACTGATCGATCTTCAGCTTGTCGATTGGGAAGTGTTTCAGGTAGGACAAGGTTGAATAGCCGGTTCCAAAATCGTCCATGGCCAGCGTTACGCCCAAATGGCGCAGATAGCGCAACAGTGAAGCCGAACCCTTGCCTTCCATCACCATGCCCTCGGTGATTTCAAGCTCAATGCAGGCCGGGTCGACACCCGAAGCAGTCAAGGCTTCACTCACCCTCAGTACGAATTCGGGATGCCGAAACTGCCTTGGCGAAACATTCACCGCAACCACAATTTGCCTGTTGCACGTGTCATTCCACAACTTCGCCTGACGACATGCTTCATTCAGAATCCAGTCACCCATCGGAATGATCAGACCGGACATTTCTGCCACCGGAATGAAATCCGCCGGGGAAATCAACTGGCCATCGCGCCGCCATCGAACCAGGGCTTCAAAGCCGATCAACGTCTTGTCGGACAAATTCATCTGCGGCTGGTAGTACAACTCCAATTCACCACGCTCCAGCGCATGGCCAAGCGCCGCTTCAAGCGCCAGTTTTTCCTGAGCGCGCACATTCAGTTCGGACGAATAGGTCATCAAGCCGCCGTCGCCGCTCTCTCTTGCGACCTGCAACGCAGCATCGGCATTCTTCAGCAACTCGATCCCCGTCTCTCCATGCTCGGGATAATCGGCAACGCCCAGACTCAGGCTGACACGTATCTCGCGCTGCTCAAGCTCGAAAGGTTCGCTCACTTTCAATTGCAAGTGCTCGATGGCCGTATAGACCACTTCATCATCGCTCGATGCCGGGCAAAGCATCGCGAAATTAGCGCCCTCCAACCGAAACAACTGACTATTGCTTTCCGTCGCAATGGCGGAGATTCTCGTCATCAATTCCCTGATCAACGCATCGGCAAAATGATGGCCCAGGCCGGCAGTCACACGTTCGAATCGATCAATGACACCAAGCACAATCGTATAAGGCTCTGTACCGAGAGCGTTCACCCGTGCTTCGAATGCATGTCGGTTAGGCAATTGCGTCAAGGCATCATGCCAGGCCTGGAAAGCCAGTTTTTGCTCGGATCGCGCACGCGCCCAAAATTGATAGATGAGAAACAGGCCGATGATGAGCGTTGCCGCAGTAAACGAATGCGTAACCCATGCGGCCTGGTCGACGTCCTTGATGACGCGCTCTCCTGCATGCGAAACAGAATGTTCGAGGCGTTCCTGAATGCCATTGAGCGCCGCGCGAATTTCGACCGTTGCCTTGTTGAGCGTCAACAGGACGTCGCGCGCGACATCCAGACGGGCGGGGCGTGCATTCATTGCGGCATCGAGCTGCGCTGCCGATGCCAGAATGATTGCGTAGTTCTGATTGATTTTTTCGCGGTCGGCATCATTCATCTCGTCCTTGAGGAGATAGTTGATGCGGAAATCCATTTCGTCCTCGGCCTTTTTCTCAAGCCGAAGGAAACGATCATGATCAATCGAATGCGCAAAGTACTTGTTGAGCGCCAGTTGATAATCGAGCAATGCGCTCTCGAAAGTGGCCAGGCCACGCAACTCCGGCACACTGACCTGAATCAGCGGATGCGCCATTCTCCGCACAGCGTTCGAAGTCTCATTCAGCATCACTGAAAGGCCGAGACCCGCGAGGATGATGCTGACGAGAAAAAAACTCCCGCGGTAGGCCAGCGATTTTCCGTCGCGTTTCATGCTTTTCATATCCATGTGGGATCGACTCAGAATTGAAACTGCATCACACTTTGTCGCAGTACACGCGAAATCTCGGCGAGATGCTTCGTGGTGCTGGCAACCGAGTTTGCAGCGGCGGTATTTTGCTCCGACATCTGGGCAATGGCCTCCACATTTCTGGCCAATTCCCCCGAAGCAATACGTTGCTCCTGCAAGGCCAGTGAAATATTGTTGATCGAATCCTGCACGGTGTCGGTAGAGACGCGTATCTGGCTCATCGAGGCATTTGCCGCATTTGCCGAACTAACGACCTCGCTCACCGCTTCGCGGCTCTCATTCATGCTGTCCACTGCTGCATGAGACTCGGCATGAATGGTCTGGATCAGCTGGCCGATTTCAGCGACGGAGTGCGTCGTACGCTCCGCAAGCTTGCGGACCTCGTCTGCAACCACGGCAAATCCGCGCCCCTGCTCGCCGGCACGTGCCGCTTCGATGGCGGCATTCAGTGCCAGCAAATTGGTTTGCTCGGCGACTTCCTTGATTACCAGCGTGATGTTGTCGATATCGCGAACGCGACGCGACAACGCTTCGATTTGATTGGCGGTTTCATGAATGCGATTGGATACGACCGTCACTTGATCCGTTGCATTCGATACGCCATCCACACTATCCAATGCCGACGCACCCGCCTCCTTGGCTTTTTCATTCGCGTCGGCGGCGTTTATGCCGACGTGGTCAATACTGACCGTCAGTTGCTCAACCGCAGCGGCAGCAGCCACGGTTGAATTGGACTGGTTTTCGGTACTACTCGAAACTTGCTGCGTGATGGTCGACAACGCTGTCGCGGAACTCATGACCTCATCAGCCTCATGGCTGATGCGGCGTAGCGTCTCGGAAAGATCATTTCTCATTTTGTCGAGAGATACAAGCAGGTGACCCACTTCATCCTTGGATGCCTCGCCGTGCTGGATGCGCTGCAGGTTTCCGGATGCAATCCGCTCGGCCACCGCGTTCGCAAGATCAATTCTTGCGCGCAGGACTCGCACTGTCATGTGCCCTTGCAAGGCAATCGCAATCAGGGTGATAACGCAGATGATGATGGCATTGCGGGTCAGACGATCCTTGGTCTGGGCGGCCGTATTCGCGTCGGCAATGCTCAACGCCGTGAGCTTTGCCATATGGTCAGCCAACGTCTTGTTGAGGGCTTCCGCGACGGGCGAATCGGCCATGAGCGTGATCGCAGCCGTGGACTTATCGTCCTTCTTTGCAGCCGAAAGAATGTCTTGCAGGCCTTTTTGATAACTCGCGTATCTACTCCGAACGTCGTTGATGAAGGCTTTTTCCTCTTCATCGTCGGCCAGGTCTGTATACGTATTTATCGCGCCATTTATTTCGCTTTGCGCGAGAGCGATTTTCTGAGTCAGATCGTCACTTACCGCAGGATCGGTATTAAGCGCATATCGATAACTGCGGATACGCAAGCGACCGAACTCGAGAATGACCTTGTCCAGCGCTGTGAGTTTGGGAATCACCTGGACATTGGCGCGATTCGCTACGCTGTAGATGTGGCCGGATTCATAGAAGCTGAGGAGTGAAATACCGAAAATGGCAATCGTTGCAGAAACGATGAGAAGCAGCGTACGTTGTGCGATGGTCATGAGAATACCCGGTGCTGAAGTTCCAGATTTTTGTTTGGGACAATATGCACGTAGATCGCCTCAACTCAAACTTGATATTAACTATTGCCCCAATAGGAATATTTTGAGTACGAACTATTTCAGCCATCACATCGCCCCTTGCGCTGGATAGACGTAGGCACCGGTTTTTTTATTCCAATTGAATTTTGAAATGCACTATTCGGCACGTGAATACCGAGGGCATCTGCGCCATTCGCTTTCCCGAAAATAAAAAAACACGCCCTCTATCAGGAGGGCGTGTTTTTCCGCATTTTCCGGCCGGGTTTTAGACGATGCCGCGGAACACTGCGCACTGGCGGAAAGCATCTTCTGAAAACGGAATTTGCTTGCTGCGGCAGAACTTGGCCGTGAGCTTGAGCAACTCCTTGATGTCGCGGCCACTGGTATTTGGGAAACGGGCGACGAGCCTTTCAATTATTGCATCGTCGAGCGTCACGTCAAATTGCATGGACAGCGTCTGCCACAAACGCATCGCATCTTCGCGTGACGGCATTTCATACTTGATGACGGCAATGCAGCGCGAAAGAATCGCATCGTCAATGTCATCGGTTCGGTTCGTCGTCATGAACAACAAGCCGCTGAAGTATTCGAGCGTACGCAGAAACTCGGCGACGATGGCGTTATGCTGCAAATCATTGTCGCGACGACGGATGTAAACATCGGCCTCATCCAGCAACAAAATCGCGCCCCAGCGTGCCGCACGACGAAGGATGGTGGACAGGTTTGCTTCGACGGATTCTGCGCTGATCCCGAGCTGGCCGGAATGCACGCGATACAACGGTTTCTTCACCACTTCGGCGTACACCTCGGCCGTCAGCGTCTTGCCCAGGCCCGGCGCGCCTTTGCACAGAATCGTGGTACCGCCCGACTTGCCATCGACGATATCTTCCATCAGCACGCCCATGTCGGCGGTGAGAATATCGATCAGGTCACGATGATCCTGCGGCAGCACGAGCTTCTCACGCAATGCCGGATTGTATTCATAGGCATGAAGATTATCGACGTGTACCCACAGGTTGCGATGCAACTCAAGATGGAAGACATGCAGATACGGATGCAGGGGAATCTGGTCAAAATCGCTCTCTACGCCAGCCTCGCACCAGAAGGCATTGTCAGCATTGGTCTCGAAACGGCGTTCAAGGATTTCCTCATCGTTCACCACCTTGGCAATCATGCCTTCAGGCAGCGGGATGTAATCATTACCCTGCTTGCTCTTGACCAGATACGCCGCGCGCCGCGCTACGAACTGCTTGCCAAACTGCGGCTGCATGGCATGGAAGTAGCCGAGCTGACGTTCGTACTCCTCCTTGAACTCGGCACACTCCTTGAAATAGCCAAGCTCGGCCAACAATTGCGGAATGCTGCGATCAGCGATGTCATTGGCATCGACGATGATCACCGTCTGCATCCCTGAACGACGCTGGCGATAATCGTCCGACGCTTCCTTATCGGCCGACTGCAGCGTGTTGGCGACAAGACTAATGACGACATAAGGCTTGGCCTCGATCGGCACCATATGCCGCATACCGGTTACCAGCCACGGCAGAAGCACGCCGTCCTTGCTGCGCTTGTACAGCCAGCCATCGATGGCATCACGCTTGAGATAAGCAATCATGCCGTTGATGAGCAATTCGAGGCTGGGAATCTTGCGAGCCTCAGGCGAGCCGTGAATATTGTCCAGCGCCAGCAACTGGAACATCAATGCACGCTCATCTGCGGCTTTGCACAGGTCGTATAGCGTGTTCAGCGCATCGCCATTAAACAGTTTGCTCGAGACAACGATACGGCCGCGGCGATTGCGATGTTCGGCCAATTGCTTGGCCAGTGCGCAGTTTTCTTCAATCTTGCCGAGAAGCTTTCCGGCAAGTGCATCGGTAATTTCAAGATCCATTTTGTTTTTTATTTCGCCCTTGGTGCAGGCTGCAGAAATGCCGGCAGCGGCAAGCTCAAGCTATTGGTTTTTTGCTCGACACGCTTGTAGAACTGATCGGCCAGCAAATTGGCAGCAAGCCAGATCAAGGCCATCATTGCCAGCGCCTCGGCAGCAGAATTCCAGCCCATGCGTGCAAACAGCGCATTACCGAGCAGTACCAACGAGAAATGCACCAGGAACAGTGCATAGGAATTACGGCTCAGGTACGCGACCTGGCGTGCAAACCGGTTGTCGGCAGCAACGCTGAAATCACGCAGCAGTACCAATGTCACGGCTGTGAACAAGGCCACGAGAATGCGGCCGCGGAAATCCAGCCACAGTGCAGTCACCGTCACGGCCACCAGCAGCGACAGCCACGGCAAAGGCCGCGCCATGCGAGAAACGTGGAAAGCAATCACACCCAGACCATAAGCGCCGAAGAAATACAGTGCCCAGTTATCAAAGCCGGCATTGCGGTTGAAGTGGAACAGGGATAGCAAGGTCAGCACCACGACCACGGGAAGATGCAGGCGCGGACGACTGCCCCAGCACAGGACGGCAAACAGCAAATAAAGCTGGAAGTCGATCGCCACATACCAGACGCCAGCCGACAAGGAGCCGTAATCAAGCACGGTGTGGACCAAGAAGATGTGCGCCAGCACCTGTGACACGGACGGCACATCGGGCATCATCTCGTCGCTGAACCACGGGCGGATGAAAGTCGCGATCAGCGTAGTCAGGACCAGCGCTGCGAGGAAAGGCAACACCAGGCGCAGGTAACGCTTGAACAGCGATGGCGCCAATTCAACCTTTTCGGCGTTGGCAAAGCCACGTGCCGCCAGCCAGCCGCCAATGACGATAAACGCCTGCACTGCCATGCGGGCATAGTCCATCAGGAAATGGGAAAAGAGCGGCACGGCGCGCTCGACCACTGCCGAAATCGGGCCGTAGAACGACAAGTGATGCAGCACAATCAACTGTGCAGCAACTGCCTTGAAGAAATCGATAACGAAAGACCGCATTCGCAAAATCCTTGGTGCGCGAAAAGCCTTGAATTATAAAGCACTTGCAGTCTAAAACCTGACAAACAAGACATCTGGAAACAGCTTGTCGTCAGGATCGGGGCTAGGGATAGAATCCGGCTTTGCCTACGTCCCACACGATCCGTGAACACAACGCCAGCCACACTGCGCACCCATCAGTTCGTCGCCCTCGACGCCAATTCGGCAATCGGGCCCAAGCTCATTGTGCTTGGTGCCGTGCATGGCAATGAAACCTGCGGCACCCGTGCCATTGAGCGGTTGTTGTCCGAGCTGGACACGGGCGTACTCACGATCAAGCGCGGTACGCTGACACTCGTGCCCATCACCAATCCGCTGGCTTATGCGAAGCATCAGCGACAAGGTGATCGCAATCTCAATCGCAAACTGCAACCTGGGTCAACGCGCGACTTCGAAGATCGCATCGCCAACGTTCTCTGCCCACTGCTTGCCGCGCATGACGTGTTGCTCGACCTGCATTCCTTTCATACGGCAGGCCAACCTTTTGTCATGCTCGGTCCACGCGACAACACTGGCACCCTCGAACCGTTCGCCCACGCTGAAGATGAGGCGCGCCTCGCGGCACACATAGGCGTCACGCGCGTCGTCGAAGGCTGGCTCGACACCTATGCTCTCGGCGTCGCCCGACGCCGCCAGCGTCATCCGGAGGCTGATCCGCTCACGCTCGACGCCGCCTACGGCATCGGCACGACCGAATACATACGCTCGCAAGGTGGCTACGGCGTCACGCTGGAATGCGGCCAACACGACGATCCTGCAGCACCTGAAGTGGCGTATCACGCCATTCGCCAGACCCTCGCACTGCTCGGTCTGATTGATGACACACCACAACCGCCGCCAAGCGAATTTGAAGTCCTGCGTCTGTATGACGTCATCGATCTGGATACTGGCGGTGATCGATTCGTGCGCGACTGGCACAGTTTCGATCCGCTCAAAGTAAATGAACTGATCGGTCATCGCGCCGATGGCAGCGCGGTTCGTGCAGACAGCGATGGCCACATCGTGTTCCCCAATCCTGGGGCATTGCCGGGCAATGAGTGGTACTACCTTGCACGACGTAGCGAGCGCAAATTAACGCCCTAGCTTCATTCCGCTTTTCATATCGCCTTACTTTTTGAGACTTCTTGGGCGGAATCGACACCGCCATATCGATGTCGAAGCCAATCCAAGGTGAACAAAGGAGGCATCATGCACATCAAGAAATCACATCTTCTGCTGTCCGCATTGCTGGTCTCGGCTACGGCGGTCATGGCGCAAACCTCGACAGACATACCGTCGCAAACCTCCGGTTTGCAGTGGCAAACCGACGGTGCCGCACAACATGTGTGCGGCGGCGTCTCCGATGAAGACATGAGCGCGATCAAAACCTATCGCAGCAGTGCAAATGGTGAGTTGCTGTTTACCGGTGGGACACAAGGCGCCTATCTGGCAAACGTCGACATCACCATTCATGGCAAGCATTTGTCATCGCCACTGAGCTTCATGGCCGATGGCCCCGTTTGCCTGCTCAGGTTGCCGAAGGGCAACTACGTTGTCGATGCCGTGTATCAAGGTGTCGAGATCAAGAAGAACATCCAGATCAACGGTACGCGCCAAAAAACACAGTTCCGATGGTCGGCTTATTGAGTCCGCGTCTCTGTCTGTGCATTCAATAATTCAAACGGGCGCGACTCGGTCGAAGACGATTGCGCATGCTTGCGGCAAAATGGCGCAAGCATGCTTTCGTCATCCTGATACGAATTCGACCAATGTCTACACCAACTCCGTTTTCCATTCTTGATCTTTCACCCATTGCCGTCGGCTCAAGCGCAGCGGCGTCGTTGCGCAACTCGCTCGACTATGCACAACGCGCCGAGCAACTCGGCTACACCCGCTACTGGCTCGCAGAACACCACGGCATGCCGGGCATCGCCAGCGCGGCAACTGCGGTCGTCATTGGCCATATCGCCGGTGGTACACGCAGCATTCGCATTGGCGCAGGCGGCATCATGCTGCCGAATCATTCGCCGCTGGTAATTGCCGAGCAGTTCGGCACGTTGGCCTCCCTGTATCCGGGGCGCATCGATCTCGGCCTCGGCCGTGCACCGGGCAGCGATCAGACCACGATGCGGGCGCTGCGCCGTGACTACAACAGTGCTGACCGCTTTCCGCAGGACGTGCAGGAATTACAGCGCTATTTTTCAGACGATGAAAACGTCGCTGTTCGTGCAGTACCGGGTGCGGGGCTGGATGTTCCAATCTGGCTACTTGGTTCAAGCACATTCGGCGCACAACTAGCAGCCATGCTCGGTTTGCCGTATGCCTTTGCCGCGCACTTTGCGCCAGGGCAATTGATGAATGCGCTGAATATCTATCGCACCAGTTTTCAGCCATCGGCGCAGCTCGCCAAATCATATGCGATGGTCGCCATCAACGTATTCGTTGCCGCCACCGATGCCGATGCGCAGTGCCAGTTCACATCGCATCAGCAATCCTTTACCAACCTCGTGCGCGGCACGCCGGGGCAGATTCCGCATCCCATCGCAGACATTGACAGCTACTGGACGCCGAGCGAGAAATTGCATGCGCAAGGCATGCTTCAATACGCCGCCGTCGGCGCACCGGATACGGTGGAGAGGAAAATTCGCGCGGTGCTGGCAGAAACACAGGTCGACGAGCTGATGATCACCGGTCTCTTTGCCAATCACGCGGCACGCTGCGAATCGCTACGGCTGACGGCAGAGATACGCGACAGGATCCATCATAATCCCGCCAGCCCTGCGGGCTGATCTCGCCTGCGGCGTCGCTCGTTCGCACCGGGTGCGAACGAGTTAAACGGTGGTTGTATTACGGCTCAAGCCGACGAAAACGAATCGTCGTACCGTCTTCGAGCGTGCCGTAGAACATATCTTTCGGCCGCACCCACATTCCACGTGCCTTGGGCCAGAGTTGTTCGTACACCACGAGCCACTCTTCGGTTTCGGAATGGCGTGCTTCATCAATCACGCGATACAAGCCGCCCTTGTAGTGCTCGTGCGTGGCAATGGCGCGCGCTTCGGCCTCGGTCATGAAAACGTCCGCCATCACATCCCCACGTACTGAGGCCCGCTGCCGCCTTCGGGCAAGGTCCAATTGATGTTCTGCATCGGATCCTTGATGTCGCAGGTCTTGCAATGCACGCAGTTCTGACTGTTGATTTGCAACGCCGGTGCCGTGTCCTTGTTCACGATTTCATAGACGCCTGCCGGACAGTAATACTGCTCGGGTGCATCGAACTCGACCAGGTTATAGCGAATCGCCAGCGCCGGATCGGTAAGCTTCAGATGTATCGGCTGCGAATGTTCATGCTGAAGATTTGCCAACGCAAGTGAACTCAGGCGATCAAAGGTCAGCTTGCCGTCGAACTTGATCGGCTGCGGCTTCGGCTCGGTTGCAGCCGGCTTGAGGCTAGTGCAATCCGGTTTCGCATGCTTCAACGTCCACGGCAGTTTCACGCCGAACGTGCTCAGCCACATTTCCAGGCCGCCGAAAACCATGGCACCGTATTCGCCGAAGCGGCTGAGATACGGCTTGACGTTACGCACCACGGACAATTCTTCGTGAATCCAGCTTGCCTTGATGGCAGCCGGATATTCATGCAACTCGTCCTGCGCACGACCGGTGCCGATGGCGGCAAATACGGATTCGGCGGCGAGCATGCCGGACTTCAACGCCGTGTGGCTGCCCTTGATGCGCGGCACATTCAGGAAACCGGCCGTGCAACCGATCAATGCGCCGCCAGGGAACACCAGTTTCGGCAAAGCCTGCAGGCCGCCGGCATTGATTGCACGTGCACCGAAACCAATGCGCTCGGCGCCATCGAGCAGCTCACTGATGTGCGGGTGCGTCTTGAAACGCTGCATTTCGTCGAAGGGCGACAAACGCGGATTGGCGTAGTCAAGATGTGTAACCAAGCCGATGGAAATGAGGTTCTCGCCATAGTGGTAGAGAAAGGAACCACCGCCGGTACTTGCATCGAGCGGCCAGCCAAGACTGTGCTGCACATGACCAGGGCGATGCTTTTCTTTCGCCACGCGCCATATCTCCTTCACACCCAGCGCGAACTTGCTGTCGCCGCTGTCGTTGCGCAGACCGAATTTGCGTTCAAGTTGTTTTGCCAACGAACCACGCGCACCTTCGGCAACCAGCGTGTAAGCCGCATGAATTTCCATGCCCGGCACATGGTTCACGGTCGGATTGCCCTCGCGATCCAAGCCCATTTCACCAGTACGAATACCGATCATGCGACCGGCCTCGTCGTACACGGGCTCAGACGCAGAGAAGCCGGCATAGATTTCAACGCCCAGCGCTTCGGCCTGCGTACCCAACCAGCGGCACAATTCGCCGAGGCTGCCGATATACGTGCCGTCGTTGTGCATCAGCGGCGGCAGTAAAAAGTTAGGTAGCTTGAAGCCACCGTTTGCGGAATACAGCCACATTTCATCCGTCGTCACCGCCGTCTTGAGCGGCGCACCCTGCGCCTGCCAATCAGGAAAAAGCTCGGCCAGTGCCTTGGGATCGATCACCGCGCCAGACAGAATGTGCGAGCCGACTTCCGCGCCTTTTTCCAAGATGCACACGGAAATTTCATTGCCAGCTGCCTGCGCCAGTTGTTTCAGTCGAATCGCTGCGCCCAGGCCAGCCGGACCGGCGCCGACGATAAGAACGTCGTATTGCATGATGTCGTCGGACATGTTTTTGTCTCTTAGAGAATGTCGGGGAGTTTGAGGCCGTCGGGATTGCCCGCCGCCACGCCATCGCGGATATGCGTCATCAGGCTGCGAATGCCGCTGGTCAAATATTTGTTCCGGTGCTGCACCATATAAAACTGCCGCTGCAATTGTAATTCGGGCAGGCGGATCGGCACCAGACTGCCGCGCCGGAAAGCATCGCTCAGCGCCAGGTGTGAAACGCAGGACAAACCCAAGCCAGCTTCGACGGCGCGTTTAATCGCTTCGGTATGTTCAAGCTCCAAACGCACCTTCAGCTCATTGCGACGCGCACCCAATGCGCGCTCGAAGGTTGAACGCGTGCCAGAGCCGGATTCACGCAGAATCCAGTTTTCCTGCAGTACCTGATCGAGTGTGACCTTCTTTTTCTTCGCCAGCGGATGCGTCGGCGCAGCGAACACAACCAGCTCATCCTGCAACCACGGCGTGACCATCACGTCCGGATGGCTCATTTCGCCTTCGATGAGACCCAAATCAAGCTCGTAACGCGCCACCTGCGCCATGATGGTCGCGGAGTTGTTGACCATCAGTTGCACACGACTGGTCGGATGACGTTGCAGAAAATCAGCGACAAGCAGTGTCGCGAGATAATTGCCGATGGTCAGGCTGGCGCCGAGACGCAGATTGCCGATGCTCGCATCCGTACCCAGTTGCTCTTCTAGCTCGTGTGCCCGCGCCAGCAACTCCAGCGCCTTGGGCAACAGCCACTGGCCAGTATCGTTGAGTAGCAGCTTCTTACCGACGCGATCAAATAGTATCTGGTCATAGGCACGCTCAAGCTCGCCCAGCGCCGTACTGGCGGCCGACTGCGACAAGGCCAGTTGCTCGGCCGCGCGTGAGACCGAGCCGGCATGCGCGACGGCGACGAAGATTTCAAGTTGGCGCAGGGTAAATCGCATGGCGGCTTTATATACCTGACGGATATATATGTATCCAAATAATCCATTTTACAGATATTAATAACTTCTTTAAAATCGCGACCCTCTGATAAGTGTCTGGTTTGTTATGAAGATTTTGGTTGCCCTGAAACGGGTTGTCGATGCCAACGTGCGCGTGCGCCCCCGCGTTGATGGCCTCGGTGTGGATACCGC
>DATJJR010000101.1:0-16350 GCA_035492055.1 Rhodocyclaceae bacterium
TTTTCGGCGAGGCGCAGCAGGCAGATCGAGTCCTTGCCGCCGGAGAAGAGCAGGGCCGGGTTCGAGCACTGGCCTGCGACTTCGCGCATGATGTGGATGGCTTCGGCTTCGAGCCAATCGAGGTGCGAGAGTGTTTTACTCATGATTTTTCAGAGGTAATGCGTGTTCTTCAGGCGGACTTCTTCGGATGCAGTCCGCATTCTTTACTGTCGGCACTTTCCCACCACCAGCGACCCGAGCGAATGTCTTCTCCGGGTGTTACCGAGCGCGTGCAGGGCGCACAACCGATGCTGGGATAGAACTTGTCGTGCAAGGCGTTGTACGGCACATCGTTCTCGGCGATATAGGCCCAAACGTCTTTCTCGCTCCAGTCGGCGAGCGGGTTGAATTTCTCGATGCCGTTGCCGGTGTCTTTTTCGTGCAGCGGCAGACCGGTGCGTGTCGCGGCCTGCTCTGCGCGCAAACCCGTCACCCAGGCCTTCTTGTCGGCCAATGCGCGACTCAGCGGTTCAACCTTGCGCACGTAGCAGCAGCCCTTGCGCAGATCCATGGATTCGTAGAAGGCGTTGATGCCGTGCGTACGGACATATTCCTCCACCAACTCATGCTTCGGGTAGAAAACCTTCAGGGTGGTGGCGTATTTCTTTTCGACGGCAGCCAGCAGGTCATAGGTTTCGGTCGGTAGACGGCCGGTATCGAGCAGGAAAATTTCGAGGTCAATCTTGTGCTTCAGGATTAAGTCCGTCAGCACCATGTCTTCCGCGCCGAGGCTGTTGGCGAAAGTGGCCGGTGCGTATTCGGCGGCAATCTTGCGCAGCAGGGCGAGTGCCGCATCAACCTTGGCGGTCGGCAGTTCGTGATTCTTTGCTTTGAGTCTTGCGTCGGACATTTTTGTTCTCGACCTCAGGCGCGACGACGGCGGAACAGCGGCAAGGGTTCGTCCGTCGAAGCTTGATAGGTTTCGGAGAAATCGCTGAGTGCCTTGGCGGCATCTTCCAGATCGCGGCCTTCGCGCACGGCGTAGGTATCGAAACCGACGCGTGCCAGGTAGAAGAGTTGGTCCTTGAGCACGTCGCCGATGGCGCGCAGTTCGCCACGCCAGCCGAAGCGCGTACGTAACAGCGCAGCGGTGGAGTAGCCGCGGCCGTCGGCGAATTGCGGGAAGTCGATGGCGATGACCTGCAGGTGGGCAAGATCGACGGCAATGGCCGCAGCTTCTTCATCCGGTGCCAGCCACACGCCGCGTTGCGGACGTGCCAGCAATTCTGCCTTGCGCGCTTGCCATACGGCGAGCGGAACGATGATGTCACCGGCCGGCAGTTGCACGCTGTCGGCAGTTTCGCCTTCGGCAAGACGTACCAGCGTCCAGGAGTCGTCGACGATGCTGCTGTGCTTGATGATTTTTGGCGTGGTGTTAGGCATTTGCAGCCACCTTTTCCTTGCCGGCGTTCTTTTTGGCGTAGACGCGCTCCTTGAACGGTGCGACACCAATGCGATGCACGGTATCGACGAAGCGTTCCTGATCGCCTTCGCGGTTGTCAATGTAGGTCTCGATCAGTTTCTCGATCACGTCCGGAATTTCCGCGGCAGCAAACGACGGGCCAATCACGTCACCGAGATAGGCATTGAAGCCCTGACGGCCGCCGATCGACACTTGGTACCACTCGGAGCCGCTCTTGTCGACGCCGAGGATGCCGATGTTGCCAACATGATGGTGGCCGCAGGCGTTCATGCAGCCGGAGATATTGAGATCAAGCTCACCGATGTCGTGCAGATAATCGAGATCATCGAAACGTTCCTGGATCGCGGTGGCGATCGGAATCGACTTGGCATTGGCGAGCGAGCAGAAGTCGCCGCCGGGGCAGCAGATGATGTCGTTTAGCAGGCCGACGGTCGGCGTGGTCAGGCTATGCGCTTTTGCTTCTTGCCACAATTCGAACAAGCGCGACTTCTCAACGTCGGCGAGGATCAGATTCTGTTCGTGTGAGGTGCGCAATTCGCCAAAGCTGTATTTGTCGGCGAGATCGGCGACAAAATGCATTTGCGCGCTGGTGATGTCGCCTGGGGCGACCTTCGGGTCTTTCAGCGACAAGGTAACCGCTGCATAGCCCGGCTTCTTGTGCGAGGTCACGTTGCGTTCGAGCCAACGGCTGAAGGCCTTGTCGTTCACTTTGGCAGCAATACTTTGCAGCGATTCGTCTTCCAGCGTTTTCCATGCCGGATCGGTGAAGTGAGTCTTGATGCGCTCGACCTCGGTTTCGGTCAGCGTGGCAGCGCCATCCTTGACGTAGGCCCATTCGGCTTCGACCTGACGGCGAAACTCTTCGATGCCCAGTGCCTTCACCAGAATCTTGATGCGAGCCTTGTATTTGTTGTCGCGCCGACCATGCAGGTTGTACACGCGCAGGATGCATTCGAGATAGGTAATCAGGTGTTGCCAGGGCAGGAAATCATTGATCACGACACCGACAATGGGTGTGCGGCCGAGACCACCACCAACCATAACGCGGAAACCGATTTCGCCTCGTTCATTCTTCAGCACGTCGAGACCGATGTCATGCACGCGTGTAGCGGCACGATCAGTATTGGAGGCGTTGACGGCGATCTTGAACTTGCGTGGCAGGTAGGCGAACTCTGGATGGAAGGTCGACCACTGGCGCAGGATTTCGCACCACGGACGCGGATCAGTCACTTCGTCGGGTGCAACGCCGGCGAATTGATCACTGGTCACGTTGCGGATGCAATTACCCGATGTCTGGATCGCGTGCATTTCCACACTGGCGAGTTCGGCCAGGATCTCCGGCACGTCCTCGAGCTTGGGCCAGTTCAGTTGCAGATTCTGGCGCGTGCTGACGTGGCCGTAGCCACGGTCGTACTTGGCAGCGATGTCGGCAAGCTTGCGCAACTGGCGGCTGGAGAGCATTCCGTAGGGAATGGCGATTCGCAGCATGGGCGCATAGCGTTGAACATAAAGGCCATTCTGCAAACGCAGCGGACGATACTCGTCTTCCGACAGCGTGCCGGCCAGATAGCGTTGCGTCTGGTCGCGGAATTGCTTCACGCGGTCGTCAACGATGGCTTGGTCGTAGTGATCGTAGCGGTACATGATGTGAGCCTTGGGGTGTTCTCTACTGTTCTAGTTCGAAATCAGCTTGCTGCCGGTAAACAGCAAAATGGCGGCAAGGGTCGGGCGCAGAATTCTTTCCGGAACACGGACAGCCAGATGACTGCCGATCCAGATGCCGGGCAACGAGCCGATCAGCAACGAACCGAGCAACTGGAAGTCCACGCTGCCCATGAACCAGTGGCCGACACCGGCGACCAGCGTCAGCGGCACGGCATGGGCGATGTCCGAACCCACGATTTTAACCGTTGGCAGTTGAGGATACAAAAACAGCAGTGCCGTGACACCCAGCGCGCCGGCGCCGACTGAGGACAATGAGACCAGCACACCCAATGCAATGCCGGTGATGATGGTGAGAATGTCAGTTGTTTTAGGGTTGCGCGGCGCCAGTGTTTGCGACCAGGCGATGAGCTTGTTGCGGAACATCAGTGACACGGCCGTCAGCAACAGTGCGATACCGAGCGACATGGATATCAGCGACGTGGCATTGGCAAACCCGCCCGGATGGCGGTTGGCCAGGAAAAGAGTGACTGCCGTGGCAGGCATGGAACCAGTGGCGAGCAGGCCAGTAATGCGCCAATCCACCGATCCTTTGCTGGCATGAACCCACGTGCCGCCGGATTTGGTGATGGCAGCATAGAGCAGGTCGGTACCGACGGCCTTGGCCGGGTGAATGCCGAACATCAACACGAGCAGCGGCGTCATCAGCGAACCGCCGCCGACACCCGTCAGGCCGACGATGGCGCCAACGATAAAACCTGCGACTGAATAACCGAAATCCATGAATTCAAACCTAAAAGCCGCGAAAAACCGCCGTATGGGAGGCGGATGTTAAGGGCTTTTTTTAGATTTGAAAAATACTTATGAATAGAAAATAAATAACTTTTGGTTATTAATGGGCGGCCTTAGCGTGTTGCCGTGACGCATTCCTCGACTAAAGCCGGGCCGCGATAGATCAAACCGGAATAAACCTGCACAAGACTGGCGCCGGCATCGAGCTTGGCTTTTGCCTTGCGTCCATCGGTAATGCCGCCAGCGGCGATGATCGGCAGTTCGCCTGCCAATGCTTTTGAAAGGGCTGCGACGACTGCGGTGGATTTTTCAAACACGGGTGCGCCGGACAAGCCGCCAGCTTCGTTGCCGAACTTCAGATGCTCGACGCCTTCGCGGCCAAGCGTCGTGTTGGTGGCGATGACGCCGTCGATGCGATGACGACGCAACGCATCAGCGATGTTGACGATCTGGGCATCGTCGAGATCGGGGGCGATCTTCAGGGTCAATGGCACGTATTTGCTGTGCTTGTCGGCGAGTTCGGTCTGCTTCGCCTTCAAGGCACCGAGCAGCGCATCGAGTTCAGATTCGCCCTGCAATTGGCGCAGATTCTTGGTGTTCGGCGAGGAGATGTTGACGGTTACGTAGCTGGCAGCCGCATAGACCTTTTCCAGGCTGATCAGGTAATCGTCAGCGGCGCGTTCGATTGGTGTGTCGGCGTTCTTGCCGATGTTGATACCGAGCGCGCCTTTGAACTTGCTGGCGGCAACATTGGCGAGCAGATTGTCCACGCCATGATTGTTGAAGCCCATGCGATTGATAATGGCCGTGGCCTCAGGCAAGCGGAACATACGCGGCTTTGGATTGCCCGGTTGCGGGCGTGGCGTCACGGTGCCGATTTCAACGAAGCCAAACCCCAGCTTGCCCCAGGCCGTGATGCATTCCCCGTTTTTGTCGAGCCCGGCCGCAAGACCGACCGGATTGGGAAAGCGAATACCCATGACTTCGACGGCCCGGCCGGCAATGCTGCTGGCGGGCATCACGCACTGTGTGCGCTTGAGGGTATTCAGCGTGAATTCATGGGCGGTTTCCGCGTCGAGCGAAAACAGGAAGGGGCGGGCGAGGGAGTAGGGCAGCATGGCCCGATTTTAACAGGCCAGCCTAGGCGATTTATTCGGGCGCGAGGTCGACCCAGACGCGATCAGCGCCCGGCGCATCGCTGAGTCGCTCCAGCGGATGAAAGTTGGCCTTGTACGCCATCTTCTGGCTGTCGCGGATCCAGTAGCCGAGATACAGGTAAGACAGGCCAAGGTGCTGGCATTGCGCGATTTGCCAGAGGACGCCGAAGGTGCCGTAGCTGGCGTGTTCGATGTCGGGGTCGTAGAAGGTGTAGACCGACGACAGGCCATCCGAGAGTAGGTCAATGATGCTGACCATGCGCAGGATGCCGTTCTCGCGGAACTCGATCAGGCAGCTGTCGACGTGGGTTTGCAGCAGGAATTGCGCGTATTGCTCGCGGCTGTCGCTATCCATGCCGCCGCCGGAATGGCGTGCGGCTTGATAGCGCTGGTAAAGCTGGTAGTGATCTTCACGGAAGCCGAGGCCCATTTCGCGCGGTACGAGCGCCGCATGTTGCTTCAAGGCACGCCGCTGGCTGCGATTCGGTTGGAAGTCGGTGACGCGCAGGCGCACCGGCACGCATTCGCGGCATGTTCCGCAGTGCGGCCGATAGGTGAACACACCGCTGCGGCGGAAGCCAGCACGTACGAGTTCGCCGTAGGTTTCCTTGTCGATCAGGTGCGTGGGTGTGGCAACCTGTGAGCGTGCGACGCGACCCGGCAAATACGAGCAGCCATAGGGCGCCGTTGCATAAAAATGCAATAGCGGAAAAGGCGGCAGGTCGCGCAGGTAGGCCATCTCGGTTACGTCGTTTCTAAATCACCTTGCGGTAGTAGTTACTCACTGTGTCAGCGTTCCATTTGCCGACAGACATCGCTTGCGGCACCAATGTATCCAGACGGGCGACGAAGTCGCTGCGCGGAATCGGTCGGGCACCGAGCGAGGCCAGATGCGAGGTTTCCATCTGGCAATCGATTATGCCAAAACCTTGTTGATGCAATAAGACACAAAGATGAGCAAGCGCGATTTTTGATGCATCTTTGTGGCGTGAAAACATGGATTCGCCGAAAAAGGCCCGCCCCAGCGCAAGACCGTAGAGCCCGCCGGCGAGTTGTCCGTCAATCCAGGTTTCGATGCTGTGGGCGTAACCGAGTTCGTGCAATGTGCAATAGGCCGCCTGCATTTCCGGCAATATCCACGTACCGCCGTGTTCGTCGCGCGGTGCTGCGCAGCCGGCCATGACGTCAGCAAAGGCAGTGTCGATTCGGATTTCGTAGGGACGGTTGCGTAATACCTTGGCGAAGGCGCGTGTGAGGTGCAGTTCATCCGGAATCAGCACCATGCGTGGGTCGGGGCTCCACCACAGAATCGGATCGCCGTTCGAAAACCACGGGAAAATGCCGCGGCTGTATGCGACAAGCAGGCGTTGTGGCGACAAGTCCCCGCCGGCGGCCAAAAGTCCATTGGGACCGTCAGGTTCGGCGAGTGCCAACGCCAGCGGCGGGAATGTCAGTTCGTCTGTGAGCCAAGGGATCATTGCGCAGAGGGTGACACAATTCGCAGGCGTAAAAAAACCAGCCTGGGCTGGTTTTGCGGACTTATTCCGAGACTTCCATTCGCCGTGCGCCTTCGTAGCGTTTGACCCAGTAACTCTCTCGCATGTCCTCAATACGGACTTCGCTGCCGGTGCGCGGCGCATGAATGAATTGACCGTTGCCGAGATAGATGCCGACGTGGGAGAAGGTGCGGCGCATGGTGTTGAAGAACACCAGGTCGCCCGGCTGTAGATCCTGCTTCTTGACGATTTCGCCGACCTTGCTGAGTTCGCGCGAGGTGCGTGGCAGGATCAGCCCCATGCCTTCGCGGAAGACGTGTACGACAAACCCGCTGCAATCGAAGCCGGTTTCCGGCGTGGTGCCGCCCATGCGATAGCGGATCCCGATCAGGCTGAGCGCGTCGTCGAGCGTGTTTTGCAGCGAGACACCGACCTTCTGGAATGAGGCGCCAGCTCTGTCGAGCAGCGAGGTTTGTGCGGCAGGGGTGGTTGGTGTGCTGGTCGATGCGTTCGTTGTACTGGCGGCGGACGCATCTTGTGCTGGCGCTTGGGGCGTCTGTGCCTTGGCTAGGGCCAGGGCTTTTGCCATCAACTGTGGGTCAATCTGGACTTGAGTTTGCGGCTGGGATTGTGCCTGGGGCTGGCCATCGACTGACTTGGCGACAGCAGTAACTGGCTGCTGTGTGGATGCTGCCGTCGTATCGTTTTGTTCGGTTTGCGTGAGGCTCGGCTTTCCGGCATGCCGTGGTTTTTTCACTGCGCGCGCTTTAGGCTGCGCGTGATGAGCTTTCGGGGGCGTCTTTGTTTTTGGCTGAGCCTTGGCGTGCGTCGCCGCCGGAACTTTCGGTTCCGTCGGTGCTGCCGGGGTCGCGTGTGCAGGCAGGACGATCAGGGCGGACAAAATAGCCGCGATGAGGGTGGGGCTAAAACGCATGGGCCGCACTATAACCGCAGATGCAAGTTCATGTAAACCCATGACTTTTTTGCAGTACGAATAAGGGCAATGCATTGTGAACACTGCGATGCGACGAAAAAATCCGTGCGGGGGCTTCCCTGGCCGGGAAAGTTCCTCTAGAATGGCGGTCTTTGCAGGCGCGTAGCTCAGTTGGTTAGAGCACCACCTTGACATGGTGGGGGTCGTTGGTTCGAGTCCAATCGCGCCTACCAGATTCTGGTAGGACGTTTTTAACGTTTACCCTTGAGGGAGTATCAGGTAATGACTCGAACTTTCACCGCTGCGTAATTCGCCCGGGTAGAGTTCGGCTCATTCAGTCCCCTCTGAAGAAAAGTGCGGCTCACCCCCGCACTTTTTTTTCGTCCATAGCTGTCATCGATAGCATTTAAGTTCGCAAAGGTTTCCGACATGCCCGCGATTCGTCTGCCCGATGGTTCCGAACGTCGCTTCGATCAACCTGTCACCGTTGCCGAGGTTGCTGCCTCGATTGGTGCCGGTCTTGCCAAGGCCGCGCTGGCCGGCAAGGTCGACGGCAAGCTGGTCGACACTTCCTTTAGGATCGAGAGCGACGCAAGTCTTGCGATCGTGACCGAAAAGGATGCCGAGGGCGTAGACGTTATTCGTCATTCCACCGCGCATTTGCTGGCTTATGCGGTCAAGGAATTGTTCCCGGAAGCGCAGGTGACAATCGGTCCGGTCATCGAAAACGGTTTCTATTACGACTTCGCGTACAAGCGCCCCTTCACGCCGGAAGATCTTGAAGCCATCGAAAAGCGCATGGCCGAGCTGGCGAAAAAGGATTTTCCAGTGACGCGCGAAGTCTGGTCGCGAGACAAGGCCGTCGAATTCTTCAAGGGCATCGGCGAAGTCTACAAGGCCGAACTGATTGCCGCGATTCCGCAGGATCAGGAAGTCTCACTATATAGAGAAGGCGATTTCATCGATCTGTGCCGTGGCCCGCACGTGCCATCCACCGGCAAGCTCAAGGCTTTCAAGCTGATGAAAGTCGCCGGTGCCTACTGGCGCGGCGATTCCAAGAACGAACAGCTGCAACGCATCTACGGCACCGCCTGGGCCAAGAAAGACGAGCTCGACGCCTATCTGCATATGCTGGAAGAGGCCGAGAAGCGCGATCACCGCAAGCTGGGCAAGCAGCTTGATCTGTTCCACCTGCAGGAAGAGGCGCCGGGTCTGGTGTTCTGGCATCCGCACGGCTGGACGGTGTGGCAGGAAATCGAGCAGTACATGCGCAAGGTGTATCGCGACAACGGCTATCAGGAAGTGCGTTGCCCGCAGATTCTCGACAAGACCTTGTGGGAGAGGTCGGGTCACTGGGAGCACTACAAGGCAAACATGTTCACTACCGAGTCGGAAAGCCGCGACTACGCAGTGAAGCCGATGAATTGCCCCGGCCATATCCAGATATTCAACGACGGCCTGCGCTCCTATAAAGAGCTGCCGCTGCGTTACGGCGAATTTGGCTCTTGCCACCGCAACGAGCCTTCGGGCGCGTTACACGGCATCATGCGCGTGCGCGGCTTTACCCAGGACGACGGTCACATTTTTTGTACCGATGATCAGATCGAGGCCGAGGTCACGGCCTTCAACGCCTTGGTGCGCAAGGTTTACGCCGATTTCGGCTTTACCGACGTGGCCGTCAAGCTGGCGCTGCGCCCGGACAGTCGTGTTGGTTCCGATGAGGTTTGGGACAAGGCTGAGAACGCCCTGCGTTCGGGCTTGCGCGCCAGCGGCCTTGAATGGGAAGAGTTACCAGGAGAGGGCGCGTTCTATGGCCCCAAAATCGAGTTTCACATCAAGGATGCGATCGGCCGTTCATGGCAGTGTGGTACGGTGCAGGTCGATTTTTCCATGCCAACCCGTCTTGGTGCCGAATATGTCGGCGAAGACAATGCTCGCCATATTCCGGTCATGCTGCACCGGGCCATCCTTGGTTCGTTGGAGCGCTTTATCGGCATATTGATCGAAAACCATGCCGGTGCATTGCCTCTCTGGCTCTCGCCTGTGCAGGTAGTGGTCGCCAATATCTCGGAAGCGCAGGCCGATTATGCGCAGGATGTGGCCGAAAAACTGCAAAAGTCAGGCTTCCGCGTAGAATGCGATTTGCGTAGCGAGAAAATTAACTATAAAATACGCGAACATAGCTTGTTGAAGCGTCCTTACCAAGTCGTCGTCGGTGACAAGGAAAAGGAGGCTGGGTTGGTCGCCGTGCGTGCCCGCGGCAATCAGGATCTTGGGCAAATGTCCACCGAAGCCTTGATTGAACGCCTGCTGCAAGATAAAAGCAGCCGGGGCGTGGCGATCTGATTTTTGAATTTTTGGAGTACTGAACCATCGCCCAGGAGAAGACGCAACGCGTCAATAATGAGATCACTGCCGCCGAAGTTCGTTTGGTCGGCCCGGACAGTGAACAACTCGGCATCATGCCCTTGCGTGCTGCCCTGACAATGGCCGAAGAGGCCGAACTGGATTTGGTCGAGATCGCGCCGCTGGCAAAACCGCCCGTGTGCCGCATCATGGATTTCGGCAAGTTCAAGTATCAGGAAGCCAAGCGCCAGCATGAAGCCAAGCTGAAGCAGAAGCAGGTTCAGGTCAAGGAAATCAAGTTCCGTCCGGGAACGGACGAGAACGACTACCAGATCAAGATGCGCAATCTGGTGAAGTTTTTGAACGAAGGCGACAAGGCCAAGATCACGTTGCGTTTCCGTGGTCGTGAAATGGCTCACCAGGAAATTGGTATGCGCCAGTTGGAGCGTGTGAAGGCTGACCTCGAAGAGCTCGCGGTGGTCGAACAGTTCCCCAAGATGGAAGGTCGCCAGCTCGTGATGATGCTGGCACCGAAGAAGAAGTAAGTCGTAGCAAAGAATTCCCGCCGGGGTAAAAACTGGCGGAAATACCGAGTGGAGTCGGGTTCCCAAGTGTCGTCGCGGTGACGGCCACCTGCCCACGAGAAGAAGGAGATCTTCGATGCCGAAGATGAAAACCAAGAGCGGGGCTGCCAAGCGCTTCAAAGTGCGCGCCAGCGGTAGCGTCAAGCGTGGTCAGGCGTTCAAGCGCCACATTCTGACCAAGAAAACCACCAAGTCCAAGCGCCAACTGCGCGGTGCTACTGATGTCAATGCTTCCGACATCGGTCACGTTCGCGCGATGATGCCCTACGCCTAAGGAGTTAGATCATGCCAAGAGTTAAACGTGGTGTGACGGCGCGTGCGCGTCACAAGAAGGTTCTGGTTCAAGCCAAGGGTTATCGCGGTCGTCGCAGCACGGTCTATCGCATCGCCAAGCAGGCGGTGATGAAGGCCGGTCAATATGCTTACCGTGACCGTCGTCAACGCAAGCGTCAGTTCCGCGCGCTGTGGATCGCTCGTATCAACGCAGCGGCTCGCGAGCTGGGCATGAAGTACAGCACCCTGATGAACGGCCTGAAGAAGGCCTCGATCGAAGTTGATCGCAAGGTGCTGGCCGATCTGGCCGTGTTTGACAAGGCGGCATTTGCTGCCCTTGCCAACCAAGCCAAGGCCAAACTCGCTGCTTAATTAAAAGCTGCGTACGAAAAGGGAGGTCTGGGATAAAACCCGCCTCCCTTTTTTAATGTTGAAGTTTCCCGGATACCCGAGACGTTTTTCATATCGCTTGTGAATACACTCGACGAAATCGTAGTGCGCGCGTTGGCCGAATTTGCGGTCATCAGCGAGCCTGCCAAATTAGAAGAAGCCAAGGCCCAGTACCTTGGCAAGACCGGCCTCATTACCGAGCAAATGAAGACGCTCGGCAAGTTGCCGCCTGAAGAGAAGAAGACGGCTGGCGCCATCATCAATGCCGCCAAAGGCAAAATCGAAGAGGCTCTCAGCGCTCGTCGCGATGCTTTGAAGCGTGCGGCGCTCGAAGCACAGCTTTCCGCCGAAGCACTCGATGTCACGCTGCCCGGTCGCGGCCGCCCGCGCGGCGGCTTGCATCCGGTGACACGCAGTCTCGAGCGTATCGAACAACTGTTTCGTTCCATCGGTTTCGAAGTGGCCGACGGCCCCGAGATCGAAGGCGACTGGCATAACTTCACCGCATTGAACACGCCCGAAAAACATCCGGCGCGTTCCATGCACGACACTTTCTACCTGCAGGCCGAGGATGGCTCCGTGCAGGAGGACGTGCTGCTGCGCACGCATACAAGCCCGGTGCAGGTGCGCTACATGCAGGCCCACGTCGAGAAATACAAGAATGCCGCGACGATGCCCGAGATCCGCATCATCGCGCCGGGCCGCGTCTATCGTGTGGATTCGGACGCAACGCACTCGCCGATGTTCCATCAGGTTGAAGGCCTGTGGATTGGCGAAAAAGTCAGCTTTGCCGATCTGCGCGGTGTGCTTGCGGACTTTCTACGCCGCTTCTTCGAAAGCGACGATCTGACGCTGCGTTTCCGTCCGTCCTTCTTTCCGTTTACCGAACCGTCGGCCGAAATCGACATGGCCTTCATGAGCGGCCCGAACAAGGGGCGATGGCTCGAGATCGGCGGCTGCGGCATGGTGCACCCGAATGTGTTGCGCCACGGCGGTATCGATCCCGAAAAATACACTGGCTTTGCCTTTGGTATGGGCCCGGATCGTTTGACCATGCTGCGTTACGGCATCGACGATCTGCGCCTATTCTTCGACGGCGATCTGCGTTTTCTTTCGCAGTTCAAGTAATTAGATAAACCCGGCAGTTCAAACAAGACTACCGCTATGCAATTCTCGGAAAACTGGCTGCGTACCTTCGTTAATCCAAAGCTCACGAGCGAGGAGCTAGGTCACTTGCTGACCATGGCCGGCCTCGAGTTGGAGGAGCTTGATCCCGCTGCGCCAGCATTCAACAAGATTGTCGTTGGCGAAATTCTCACTGCCGAAAAGCACCCGAACGCGGACAAACTTCGCGTTACGACCGTCAATGTTGGTGGTGAAATCCTGCAGATCGTATGCGGGGCACCGAATGCCGCCGTCGGCCTCAAGGTGCCGTGTGCGCTCGTCGGCGCGCAATTGCCGGGCGACTTCAATATCAAGAAGGCCAAGGTGCGTGACGTCGAAAGCTTCGGCATGTTGTGTTCAGCCAAGGAGCTGGGCCTCGCCGAAGAAAGTGACGGCCTGCTGGTACTGCCGGCTGATGCGCCGGTCGGGACGGATATCCGTGAATACCTCGGCCTCGACGACAAACTCTTCACGCTGAAGCTCACGCCGAATCGCGCCGATTGTTTGTCCATTCTCGGCATTGCGCGTGAAGTTGCCGCGCTGACGGGTTGCGATTTGTCCGCACCGGCAATCAAGCCGGTTGCCGTGAGCAGCGACAAGACACGTGCCGTGATCGTTGAAGCGACGCAGCATTGTCCGCGTTATGCCGGCCGTGTCGTCACCGGTGTCGATGCCGCTGTTGCAACGCCAGGCTGGATGGTGCAGCGGCTCGCACGCAGTGGCATCCGCTCGATCTCGGCCATTGTCGATATCACCAACTACGTGCTGCTTGAGCAAGGTCAGCCCATGCATGCGTTTGACAACGCCAAGTTGTCGGGTGCGATTCATGTGCGTCTGCCGCACAGCGGCGAGCAACTCAAGCTACTGAACGGCAATGTCGTTACGCCGTCGGCTGATACCGTACTCATTGCCGATGAAGCCAGAGCGCTGGCACTCGGCGGCATCATGGGTGGTGACGACAGCGGTGTGACCGATGCAACGACGGAAATTTTCCTTGAGAGCGCTTTTTTTGCGCCCGAGGTGATTGCCGGCAAGGCACGTGCACTGAATTTTTCCACCGATTCCTCGTTCCGTTTTGAGCGCGGCGTCGATTTCAGTCGTCAGCGCGATGCGCTCGAGCGCGCGACGCAATTGGTGTTGGATATTTGTGGCGGTGTTGCCGCTCCCGTGACGGAAATTATTGCCGATCTGCCCAAACGCAATCCGGTCAAGCTGCGCTTTGCACGTTTGAATGCGGTCATCGGCATGAGCTTCGAGCGTGCCACCGTCGAAACCTTGCTCAAGCAGTTGCGATTCGAGTGGCGAGCAGACGGCGATGACTTCATCGTCACACCGCCGGCGCACCGTTTCGACATAGAGATCGAAGAAGACCTGATCGAAGAAGTCGCGCGTCTGTACGGCTACGACAACATTCCTGCAGTCGCACCGGTCAATCGCGTTGCCATGTTGCCGCTGCCCGAGGCGCGACGTATGCCTATGCAGGTCCGTCGCCTGGTGGCTGAGCGTGACTATCAGGAAGTGGTGAATTTCAGCTTTGTCGAAACGGCTTGGGAAAAGGATTTTGCAGGTAACGATACGCCTATCGCCCTGGCGAATCCGATTGCCAGCCAGATGAGCGTGATGCGTACTACGCTCATTGGCGGCCTCGTAAACACGCTGGTGTTCAATCTCAAACGTCGTACGAATCGCGTACGCGTGTTCGAGCTTGGTCGTTGTTTCTGGCGTGACGCCACGGGCACACCGGTGACTGGTTTTGCCCAGCCGCTGCGAATCGCAGCGTTGGTCGCAGGGCCGGTTGAGCCTGAACAATGGGGTATCAAGACACGCAATGTCGATTTCTTCGATGCCAAGGGCGATGTCGAAGCCTTGTTTCCAGGGCGCGATCTGCGTTTCGAGAAAGCAGTGCACCCGGCGCTACATCCGGGTCGCAGCGCAGCCATCCTGCTCGACGGACAAAAGATCGGCGTGATTGGCGAGTTGCATCCGGAGTGGACGCAAAAATACGAACTCAATAGCGCACCCGTGGTGTTTGAGCTTGAGTTGTCCGCTTTGTTGGATGTCGCCATGCCAGCGTATGCGTCGGTATCGCGTTTCCCGGTTGTCGAGCGCGACCTCGCTTTCGTTGTGGCGCAGGATGCTGTCTTGCAGGACTTACTTGATGTATTGAAAAAGGCTGCTGCTGCCCAGGTAAAACATCTCGATTTGTTCGATGTTTACCAAGGCAAAGGCCTTGACGAAGGACAAAAAAGCCTTGCATTCCGGGTAGTTATGCAAGATACTGACAAAACGCTGGAGGACGCTGAGGTCGACGCGATGATCGCGCGATTGATTGATGCAGCCCGGCAATTTGGCGCGGTTCTGCGTGCCTGATAAAGAGAGGGAAGGTCCTCTCCGAGGCGTCCCGAAAAAGCAATAAAGACCAGGGAGTCATAATGACATTGACCAAGGCCGAGTTGGCCGATCTGTTGTTTGAAAAGGTCGGACTCAACAAGCGTGAAGCCAAGGACATGGTGGAAGCGTTTTTCGACGAAATCCGTATCGCCCTCGAAAGCGGTGACAGCGTCAAGCTGTCGGGCTTCGGCAATTTCCAATTACGCGACAAGCCGCAGCGTCCGGGCCGCAACCCCAAGACCGGGGAAGAGATTCCAATCACCGCACGTCGTGTGGTGACTTTCCACGCCAGCCAAAAGCTCAAGCTCGCAGTCGAGGCACTGGATGCAAGCGCAGCCCAGTGATCTGCAGGAGTTGCCGCCGATTCCGGCGAAACGCTACTTCACCATCGGGGAAGTCAGCGAGCTGTGTGGCGTCAAGCCGCATGTGCTGCGTTACTGGGAACAAGAGTTTACGCAGCTCAAGCCTGTGAAGCGGCGCGGTAATCGTCGTTACTACCAACATCATGAAGTGCTGCTGGTGCGTCGTATTCGCGAACTGTTGTATCAGGAAGGTTTCACTATCAGCGGTGCTCGTAATCGCTTGGATGAGGTAGGCGGCGCACGTGCGGAAAAGTCCGATACAGAACTCCCAAGTCTGCGCGCAGAGCTCGCGAATATCATCGAGATGCTGCGTTTGCCGACACGCCCTCTGATATAATCCCGCTCCAGTCGGGGCGTGGCGCAGCCTGGTAGCGCACTTGCATGGGGTGCAAGGGGTCGCGAGTTCGAATCCCGCCGCCCCGACCAGTTATACCAAGGGTTTCCATTTTTCTCGATGGAAACCCTTTTTCATTTTAGCCGCCTGAGGCCTAAACCAAGGCCTAAACCTTTTCTCAGGTGGACAATGAAATGAAGATCAGTATTTTCATCTCCACTACCACTTTGTGAAGTAGTTACTTGTCGGTTCGTTGCCCCAGAAAATTTTTTGGGATTTCTAGCGGATTTTTGGAGATGTTGCCTATACCTCCCCGAATGCAGTTGCATTCATTCGGACGAGGCAGAAGCTTCCCGTGCCCGCCGATCAGATCAGGGGAGGTTGGTCTATTGCAATGAATACAACAAACCATGCTGCTGAAACTCTTCTGCGCCTTCCTCAGGTGCTTGAGCGATTCCCGGTTAGTCGTTCCGAATGGTATGCCGGTATTAAAGAAGGCCGCTACGGATATCAGTGCCTGCCGCAAGTAAGTGCGTAGCAAATACGACGGGGACACGATGACGGCTTTGTATCCGTTTGAGCCCGGCAAGTCGGCCGAGGGGCTTTTCTAGAACAGATTCATACAAAAATACGAGCGCATTCAATGCCTGAGTTTGAGTTGAGGCAGCGACTTTGCGCTCGACCGCCAGATGATTCAAAAACTGCTCGACGGCCAGCGGTTCCAGAGTCAATGGATGCTGCTTATTGTGAAAGAAAATGAACTGGCGTACCCAGTATCGATAAGCCTCTTCGGTTCGTGGACTGAAGTGACGCCGCCGGCAAACAATAGAGAGTTGATCAAGCAGGCGGGGAGGTGTGTTCGATGGACCCCATAAGTGCAGCTCCTTTTTGTGAAATGGGGCAGGGTAGTGTCAGTAGTTGCGAAAATCCATAGGCTGACCGGCAAAGTGACAAGACTTTGAAATATGAGACAAATATGCTGCTAGCATTCGGTTTTTTCAAT
>DATJJR010000102.1:0-8103 GCA_035492055.1 Rhodocyclaceae bacterium
GTCGGTGAAGTCGGTCTGTTCGGTTCCGGTGACTACGCCATGCGCGTGTGGCTCGACCCGAACAAGGTTGCACAGCACAACCTGACCGCAACCGACGTGGTCAACGCCATTCGCGAACAGAACGTGCAGGTTGCCGCCGGCATTATCGGTGCATCGCCGAATGACAAGAGCATTCCGATGCAATTCAACGTGAATGCACAGGGTCGTCTCAAGACCGAAGCCGAGTTCGCCAACATCATCGTCAAGAGCTCACCGGACGGTGGCATCACGCGCCTCGGCGATGTTGCCCGCATCGAACTTGCCGCATCCGAATATGGCCTGCGTGCATTACTCGACAACAAGCAAGCCGTTGCCATTCCGATCTTCCAGGCGCCGGGCGCCAATGCGCTGGACATCTCCACGCACGTACGCGAGACGATGGAAGAACTGTCGAAGGACTTCCCGGATTCGGTCAAGTACGACATCGTCTACGACCCGACCCAGTTTGTCCGCGCCTCGATCCATGCCGTCGTGCACACGCTGCTGGAAGCCATCGCGCTGGTCGTACTGGTCGTGATCATCTTCCTGCAAACCTGGCGTGCGTCGATGATTCCGTTGCTCGCCGTGCCGGTCTCGATCATCGGGACCTTCTCGCTCATGCTCGGTTTCGGCTATTCGATCAATGCACTGTCGCTGTTCGGCATGGTGCTAGCGATCGGTATCGTGGTCGATGACGCCATCGTCGTGGTGGAAAACGTCGAGCGGAATATCGAAGCCGGATTGACGCCGAAGGACGCCACCTATCGCGCCATGCGTGAAGTGTCCGGCCCGATCATCGCCATCGCGCTGACGCTGGTTGCCGTGTTCGTGCCGCTGGCGTTCATGACCGGCCTGACTGGACAGTTCTACAAGCAGTTCGCCATGACCATCGCCATCTCGACGGTGATCTCGGCCTTCAACTCGCTGACCTTGTCGCCTGCCCTTGCTGCAGTGCTGCTCAAGGGCCACGACGCGCCAAAGGACTGGCTGACACGGTGGATGGAAAAATGGTTCGGCGGTTTCTTCAAGCGCTTCAATCGTTTCTTTCATCGTTCGTCGGAGAAATACAGCCACGGTGTCACCGGAGTGATTTCGCGCAAGGCGTCGGCGCTCGGCGTTTATGTTGTCCTCCTCGGCGCCACGATCGGGTTGTCCTATATTGTCCCCGGAGGCTTCGTGCCGGCCCAGGACAAGCAGTATCTGGTGGCATTCACGCAATTGCCAAACGGTGCGTCGCTTGATCGTACCGAAGACGTGATCCGCAAGATGAGCGACATTGCCATGGCGCAACCGGGCGTCGAACACGCCGTCGCCTTTCCCGGCTTGTCGATCAACGGTTTCACCAACAGCTCCAGCGCCGGTATCGTATTCGTCACGCTGAAGCCGTTCGAGGATCGCAAGACCAAGGATCTGTCGGCTGGCGCCATCGTCGGTGCACTGAATCAGAAATTCAGCGCCATCCAGGATGCCTTCATTGCCGTGTTCCCGCCACCGCCAGTGATGGGTCTCGGTACCGTGGGCGGCTTCAAGATGCAGATCGAGGATCGCGGCTCTGTCGGCTACGCCGCACTCAATGATGCAGCGAATGCTTTCATGGCAGCGGCACACAAGGAGCCGGCGCTCGGCCCCATGTTCTCGAGCTACCAGATCAACGTGCCGCAACTTGACGTCGATCTCGATCGGACCAAGGCAAAGCAGTTGGGCGTGCCGATCACCGACGTATTCGACACCATGCAGATCTATCTCGGTTCGCTGTACGTGAACGATTTCAATCGCTTTGGTCGCGTGTATCAAGTGCGTGCCCAGGCGGATGCCCCGTTCCGTGCCCACCCCGAAGACATCGGCGAATTGAAGACGCGCAATAACAAGGGCGACATGATCCCGCTGTCCTCGCTGGTGCAGGTCAAGCAGACCTTCGGTCCGGAAATGGTGGTGCGTTATAACGGCTATACGGCAGCCGACATCAATGGCGGTCCGGCACCAGGCTATTCGTCCGCGCAGGCCGAAGCCGCTGCCGAGCGTGTAGCCAAGGCAACGTTGCCGCAAGGCGTGAAGTTCGAATGGACCGATCTCACCTATCAGAAGATCATCGCAGGCAACGCCGGCATCTGGGTCTTCCCGATCAGCGTGCTGCTCGTGTTCCTCGTGCTGGCCGCGCAATATGAAAGCCTGACGCTGCCGCTGGCCGTGATCCTGATCGTACCGATGAGCATCTTCGCAGCACTGACAGGTGTCTGGCTCACGCACGGCGACAACAACATCTTCACGCAGATCGGCCTGATGGTGCTGGTGGGTCTCGCCTGCAAGAACGCGATCCTGATCGTTGAATTTGCTCGCGAACTCGAACTACAGGGCTCAACGCCGCTGCAAGCCGCCATCGATGCCAGCCGCTTGCGTTTGCGTCCGATCCTGATGACGTCCATCGCTTTCATCATGGGTGTAGTGCCGCTGGTGCTGTCGTCCGGTGCCGGTGCGGAAATGCGTCATGCCATGGGCATTGCCGTGTTCTTCGGCATGATCGGCGTCACCTCGTTCGGTCTTTTCCTGACGCCGGTGTTCTATGTACTGCTGCGCAAGCTCGACAGCAAACGCAAGCTGCACTCGGCCGCACATCACGACGCCCCGCTGGTTGGCAGCAATGAACATCATCCGGGTCTGGAGTAATCACATGAAAAACACTGTCTCTTCAGTTACGCCTTCAACGGCATCTTCGATCTTCGGCAGTGCGACCGGCCTCCTCGCCGCATTGCTGATCGCCGGCTGCTCACTGGCACCAACCTACGAGCGTCCTGCGGTCGCGACACCCGCTGCCTTCAAAGAGGCGGCGCCTGCGGCAAACAAGGAAGCATCCGCCGGTAACGCAGAGTGGAAGCCGGCCCAGCCGTCGGAAGCGATCGCTCGCGGCGAATGGTGGAAAGTGTTCGACGATGCAAAACTCGACGAACTTGAGCAGGACGCACTGGAAGCCAATCAGGATCTCAAGGCCGCAGCCGCACGACTCGGCCAGGCACGTGCATTGCAAAAGGCCGCACAAGCCGATCTGTTTCCGCAGATCGGCGTCGGCCTCAGTCCGACGCGTCTGGTGAATTCGCCGGCCTCGCAAGGCTTGCCGGCGGATGCCGACACGCAGCCCTATACCCTGTGGCGTGCACAGGCAACGGTGTCGTACGAACCCGATTTGTTCGGCCGTCTCAGCAACGCCGCCAACGCGGCGCGCTTCGATGCCGAAGGCAATGCTGCATTGTTCCGTTCGACGCTGCTGGCCTTGCAGGCAGATGTGGCGCAGGCTTACTTCAACCTGCGTGAACTCGATGCCAATCAGGCCATCTACACGACCACAGTACAGCTGCGCCAGCAAACGCTGGATCTGTTTCAGCGCCGCTTCAACGCGGGTGACGTGAGCGAGTTGGAACTCTCACGCGCCCGTACCGATCTTGCCGCCGCGCAGTCTCAGGCAATCGGTGTGGCCCGCCAGCGTGCGGTTGCCGAACATGCGCTGGCCATCCTGCTCGGCAAGGCGCCGGCTGAATTCAGCTTCACGCCGTCTCCGCTGACACGCGTTAGCGTACGTGTGCCGGCCGGACTGCCGTCCGACCTGCTGGAACGCCGACCCGACATTGCCGCGGCCGAACGTGCCATGGCTGCTGCCAACGCGCGTATCGGCGAGGCACGTGCAGCGTGGTTCCCGCGCCTCGCGTTGACCGGCTCGCTCGGCTATGAGTCCGGCAGCTTCGGCAACCTGTTCAACAGCGCCAGCCGTGTCTTCGTACTCGGCCCGCTGGTCGGCACGGCGCTCACGACGACCGTATTCGACGGCGGCGCACATACGGCCGAAGTGGATCGAACCAATGCGGTGTATCAGGAAGACGTGGCGAACTATCGCCAGGCCGTCCTGCGCGCATTCAAGGAAGTTGAAGACAATCTGGCCGGCCTGCGTCTACTCGACGAACAGAACAAGGCGCAGGATGTCGCAACCAGTTCTGCCGACAAGGCGGCACGCATTGCACGTGCGCAGTATCGCGAAGGTGCCATCGCCTACCTCGACGTGCTCGATGCCGACCGTAGCGCGCTCGCGCAACAACTGGCAGCCGCACAACTTGATGGCGACCGTGCGCGTGCAACCGTCAATCTGATCCGTGCACTCGGTGGCGGCTGGGGCACTGCTCCGCAACCGCCGGTCGCCGAAGAAACACACTAGGCTCATCCCAGACACATCAACGCAACACCACCGTAAACAAGGAAAGGATTCAACATGAGCACAAGTAATCTCACCGTTGCCTTCGTCACTGGCGGCAATCGCGGCCTCGGTCTGGAAACCGCACGCGGCCTTGGCAAACTGGGTATCACTGTCGTCATCGGCGTGCGTGATCTCGCCAAAGGCGAAGCTGCCGTTGCCGAACTCAAGAAAGAGGGTATCGACACTGTCGAGGCTGTGCGCTTCGATGCAACCAACGCCGTGACGCACCGTGAAGTATTCGGATACCTGGAACGAAAATATGGCAAGCTCGATATCCTCGTGAACAATGCCGGCGTTGCACTCGTAAGCGATTTCTTCGTCAATGACAGCGAAACGGTTTCGCAAGATCTGCTCAAACAGACCTTCGACACCAATTTCTTCTCTGTCATCGCACTGACGCAAACGCTGCTGCCGTTGATCAAGAAAGCGCCCGCCGGCCGCATCGTAAATCTGTCCAGCATCCTCGGCTCGCTCGGCGTACACAGCCAGCCCGAATCACCGATCGCACCGGCAAAGGAGCTGGCCTACAACGCCTCGAAGACTGCGCTCAATGCCTTCACCGTGCATCTCGCCGATGCGCTGAAGGACACGCCGATCAAGGTAAACTCCGCGCACCCCGGCTGGGTCAAGACCGACATGGGCGGCGAACAGGCGCCGATGGAAATCGAGGACGGCGGCAAGACCAGCGTGCAACTCGCCACGCTGCCTGCAAACGGCCCGACCGGTGGCTTCTTTCACATGGGCGAACCCTTGCCTTGGTAATACGTTTGGCGATGGCGTGGCCACATTTCTCCGGTAACTCCCAATGACGGCAACACAGCTGCAGAAACGCGACGAGCTTCACATCATTCTTATCCTCGGCGCGTTGTCTGCCGTCACGCCCTTTGCCATCGACCTCTATCTGCCGGCCTTTCCGGAAATTGCGAAAAGGTTCGGCAGCAGCGAGGCAAAGGTGGCCTTGTCGCTATCGAGTTATTTCATTGGCATGGCCATCGGGCAATTGTTCTACGGCCCGTTGCTGGATCGTTTCGGCCGCAAGAAACCGTTGTTCTTCGGTCTCGGCGTGTTTCTATTGGCAACCGCCGGATGTGCGTTCTCGCCGAACGTTGAAGCACTGATCACCTTGCGTTTTATACAAGCGCTTGGTGGCTGCGTCGCTTCTGTCGGGGCAATGGCGATGGTGCGCGATTTCTTCCCGGTGCACGAAGGCGCCAAGGTGATGTCGTTGCTGCTGTTGGTACTCAGCGTATCGCCTCTGCTTGCACCGACAATCGGCAGCGTGATTGCCGTGTCGTTCGGCTGGCAGTGGGTTTTCGCCATGCTCGGCCTCATTGCCGCCGGCATTCTCGCCATTGCCGTCGCGTGGCTGCCGGAAGGCCATGTGCCTGATCCAACGGTATCGCTGCAACCGCTGCCGATCCTCAAGACCTTCGGCGAGATTCTGCGTCACCCGGATTTCCACGTTCATGCGCTTGCCGGCGCGTTCAGTTTTTCCGGTCTGTTTCTCTATGTCGCCGGCTCGCCGATCATCTTCATGCAGGTCTTCCACGTCAGTGCGCATGTGTACGGGGCAATCTTCGCCGGGCTTTCGGTCGGCTTCATTGGCGGCAGCCAGCTCAACACCCTGCTGGCCAGAAAATTCGGCAGCGCGGCCATTCTCCGCCATGCATTGCCGGCACAAGCCATCGTTGCTTTCGTCTTTCTTGTTTGCACCTGGCTCGATTGGCTGAATCTCACGGCGACCGTTGTTTTCTTCTTTCTCTGGTTGTCCTGCCTCGGCCTGATTTATCCGAACGCGGCACCGCTGGCACTTGCACCATTCGCCGATTGTGCCGGCAGCGCCGCTGCATTGCTCGGCTTTTTACAGATCGGCACCGGCGCGCTATCCTCTTCTGCGATCGGCATTCTCGACGCACACACCGCCTTGCCCATCATCGCTGTACTCGCAACGGCATCATGCATCGGTGCCGCCATTTTCTTCGCCGGACGTCATCGGCTTGCTGCCCCTGTCACTCACTGAACCCGAAAGGATCGTCATGTCGCTCTCCCTGTACCAGGCTTCGGTTCCCGTCTTCATCCGCAGTCTTGAAAACCTCTCTCACATCCTCGAGAAGGGGGCTGCTCACGCCGAGGCGAAAAAGATCGATCCGGCGGTGCTCATCGGCGCCCGCCTCTTCCCGGACATGTTCGCGCTGGCACGTCAGGTGCAGATCGTCAGCGATACCGTCAAGGGTGCTTGTGCTCGTCTTGCTGGTGTTGACATTCCCTCCTGGCCGGATACCGAAACCACGTTCCCGGAACTGCAGCAACGCATTGCGAAGACCATCGATTTCCTGCGCAGCCTGAAGCCGGAACAGATCGATGGTGGCGATCAGAAACCTATCGTGCTGCCGACACGCAGTAAGGGCGACATTCACTTTACCGCCCAGAGTTATTTGCTGAACCACGCATTTCCCAACTTCTTCTTTCATGTGACCACGGCCTACGGCATCCTGCGCCATAACGGCGTAGAGATCGGCAAGTGGGACTATCTCGGCAAGTTCGACTAATAAGGAGAACGCTCACATGGCTAACGAAGACTTCCTGAAACTCGCCAACGCAGCCCGTTCACGCATCACCGAAATCGATGCCGATGCGGCGTTGCAGAAGCAAACCCAAGGCGCGGTTGTGATCGACGTGCGCGACGCAGAGGAACTGGTCGACACACCGGGGCTTCCCGGCTCTGTCAACATCAGCCGTGGCCGCCTCGAAACCAAAATTGCCGACGTCGTGCCAGACAAGGATGCACCGGTAGTGCTTTACTGCGGTGCCGGCAATCGCGGCGCGCTCGCTGCCGACAGCTTGCGTCAGATGGGTTACACCAATGTTTGCAATGTGACCGGTGGCATCAACGCCTTCAAGAAATGATCGATCTCTACTACTGGACTACGCCCAACGGCCACAAGGTCACGATGTTTCTGGAAGAAAGCGGTCTCGACTACCGCATTCATCCAGTCAACATCGGCAAGGGCGAGCAGTTTGCGCCGGACTTTCTGAAGATCGCGCCGAACAACCGCATTCCGGCCATCGTCGACAATGCGCCGGCAGATGGTGGCGCGGCGATTCCGTTGTTCGAGTCCGGCGCCATTCTGCTGTACCTCGCCGACAAGATTCGTCGCTTCATTCCGGCCGATCTGCGTGGCCGCAACGAAACGCTGCAATGGCTGTTCTGGCAGATGGGTGGCCTCGGTCCGATGGCAGGACAAAACCATCATTTCAGTGCCTATGCGCCAGAGAGGCTTGAGTACGCAATCAAGCGCTACGTCGGCGAAACAGGCCGACTCTACGGTGTGTTGAACAAGCAATTGGCCGATCGCGAATTCATTGCCGGCAGCGAGTACACCATCGCCGACATGGCAAGCTATCCGTGGATCGTGCCGCACGAACGCCAGCAGCAGAACCTCGACGATTTCCCCAACCTGAAGCGTTGGTTCGAAACGATCAAGGCACGCCCGGCAACGCAACGCGCCTATGCACTTGCTGCCAATTACGGTCGCACGCAGACAGAGACACCGGAAGACCGGAAACGCTTGTTCGAACAGAACAAGGAAACGGTAAAACCCGCCAGCCCTGCGGGCTGACCTCGCTTGTCCTTTGTACAAGCATCGCAAAGCGCCGGCGTGTCGGGCGCTTTGTTTTTCCTCTTCGTATTGTTGCCCGTGAAATAAAAACGGCCAGTCCATAAGGACTGGCCGTCGCCGTAAAACCCGCCGAAGTAAATAGGAGAGGGGGCCGCGCCTGACCTCCACCAAGGGAAGGAAGGTCAGGCACCTTGCAGCGGGTGCGGGCTCAGGACATCAGAACTTGTA
>DATJJR010000103.1:0-32286 GCA_035492055.1 Rhodocyclaceae bacterium
ACGCGCAGCATTACCGGCCCGGTCACCGAGGCTGCACGCGTGGTTGGTGCCATTGCACAAGGCGACTTGCGTACGGACTTACATCCGCAAGGGCGTGACGAGATTGCTTCCATGATGTCCGGCTTGCAGGAAATGCAGGTCCGCCTTAGAGACATCGCCGCCATCATCAACGCAAGCGCGGGGGAAGTCTCCTCCGCCGCGGTTGAACTATCGGCAACGACGGGGCAGGTTTCGCAGAACGTCAGCCATCAGAGCGATGCTGTCGCCTCGATGTCCGCTTCGGTTGAAGAAATGAGCGTCAGTATCTCGACCATTTCGGACAATGCCACCGAAGCACGCGCCACCTCGGAAACGTCCAACAACGAATCGACACAGGGCGGCGAAATCATTCTCCGTGCCATCGAGGAAATCGGCCGCATCGCCAATTTCGTTCAGGAATCATCAGCGGTGATTCAAAATCTGCAATCGAAATCCACTGAAATTTCGGGCATCGTCAATGTCATCAAGGAAATCGCCGACCAGACCAACTTGCTTGCGCTGAATGCTGCCATTGAAGCGGCGCGAGCCGGCGAACAGGGCCGAGGCTTCGCCGTCGTTGCAGATGAGGTCAGAAAGCTGGCCGAGCGCACCACGCAATCGACACAGGAAATCTCCGGGATGATCACCATCATTCTCGACATCAGCAGCGATGCCGCACGTGGCATGGATACCGGCCTTGCGCTGGTTGAATCGGGAACGCAACTGGCAAGCGAAGCCGGTCATTCAATAGAACGCATCCAGCAATCGTCCACGCATGCTGCACGGATAGTCAACGACATCTCAAGTTCGCTCACCGAGCAACGCTCTGCCAGCGAAAGCGTAGCCATCAATATCGAGAAGATTGCCCAGATGATCGAGGAGAGCAACGGGGCGGCAAAGGAAACTGCAAACGCCGCGAACAGTCTGGAGGCCTTGGCCGTAAAGTTGATCGAGACGGTTTCGTGGTTTCGTACAAACAAGGCCTAAAACCAATACCCCTCAATTCTTGTTGCAATAGAAGATCACTGCTCACTAACACTTAATCGCTCGCAGCAACACCCTAATGGTCAAGCGGCCTTGCGGTTGCTGCACAAAGAGAAATGAAAAGCCGGCCTTCACGACGGCCAAGGGGCGCAGCCACAAGCTGCGCCCTTTTTTATGCGCGTTTTCCTTGGCGTTTCCAAGGCCTGTCCACCACTGACCAAAGGCACCACATTCAGTGCGCATACAACATTCGTGCAGGAATCCGCCGACAAGGCAATCCGAACTCTCGGACATCCACCGGCGACATGCTTCGTTAGATTGAGCTCATGCACCGAGCCTCGATATTTGCGTATCGGCGGTGCATCGATCGAAGTACAGGGCATCTCAATACCCAACGAAAAGGATCTGTCATGAAGAAAAACGTACTTAGCTTGATGATCGCAGGGGTACTTTCAGCTACCGGCGTCGTCGGTTGTGCGGTCACGCGCGACCAATCGACCGTAGGCGAATATGTCGATGACGCGACCATCACCACCCAGGTGAAGGCCAAGTTTGCCGAAGACAAGACTGTTGATGCCACCTCCATCAGCGTGGAAACGCTGCGTGGCACCGTGCAACTGTCCGGCTTCGCCAAAAGCTCCGCCGAACGCAGTCAGGCCGGAGTACTCGCTGGTCGTGTCAAGGGCGTGAAGGCAGTGGTGAACGACATCGTGATACGCCCTTAGCACTCGCCATACCCCCTGATTTGATTTCAATTCAAACAACCCAAGCAGGGCCCGTTGTGGCCCGGCCCTAGGAGAAATAAAGATGAAAAATATCCTGACCGGAATGCTGGCTGGCTGCCTCCTGAGTAGCTTCCTTGTCGCCAACGTCGCCGCTGCTGACGAGTCGTCCTACTACAGCGACCAAAAAGCCAAGGCCAACACCCAATACGAAAGCGACAAGAAACGCTGCGAGACACTCAGTGGCAATGATCGGGACGTATGCATGAAGCGCGCCTCCGCCAATCTCAAGATTATCGAAGCTGATCTCAAGGCCTATGAGGAAAACACCTCTGCTGCGGCGCTCAAGGCGCAGGACGAGCGTATTTCTCAGGAGTACAAGGTCGACAAGGAGAAATGCGATGTCTACAGCGGCAACGCCAAGGATGTTTGCGTAGCCCAGGCCGATGCAACCCAAAAGCGTCGCGAAGGCAATCTGAAGGCACTCCAGGCCAAGCTTGAAGGTGACTACAAGGTTGCTGTCGAGAAGTGTGAAGCCTATTCGGGCGACAGGAAGTCTGCTTGCAAGGATGAAGCCAAGCGCGCCTATAAGCCTTGATCCTGTCTGACAGGGAATTCGCAATGCAGAAAACCGGGCCGGCAGTTGTCGGCCCGTATCTGGGAAGGAATGAACATGACCACTGCAGCTGAAAATCCGGTACTACTACAATCGAAAACGAAGGCACCGCTCAGCAGCAGCCGTGACTTTCTTTCCGATGTCGAAACACTACGCTCCCGCGCACGCAAGCAAATTGACGATGGCGCAGTGACTGGCGACTACGGTATTGACCCTGCGCTCGCGGCCAAGGTGCTGAATGCTGCACTGTCCACAGAGCTGATTTGCGTGCTGCGCTATCGCCATCACTATTTCGTTGCACGCGGCTTGAGTTCGGAGCCGATTGCCCAGGAGTTCCTGACTCACTCGAACGAAGAACTTGGCCACGCCGACCGTATCGCACAACGCATCGTTCAGCTCGGCGGCTCTCCGGAAATGGATCCTGGCGGTCTGGCGTCGCGCAGCCACGCGGAATATGTGACGCCATCGTCACTTACCGACATGATTCGCGAAAACCTGGTGGCAGAACGCATTGCCATTGAAAGCTACCGCGAAATGATCGCCTTCTTCGGTGAGCGGGACCCAACGACACGCGCAATGCTTGAGGGCATTCTGGCGGTCGAGGAAGAACACGCCAATGAGCTGGCGGATCTGCTGGTTTGACGAAGGTCGGCCGTGCGCACAAAACGCTCACGCAGTTAATCATCCAATTCAAGAAAGCTGAACATGACAATTCTCTGGTTACTTCTGGTGGGTCTGATTGCCGGTTGGCTGGCTGGTATGCTGGTGGGTGAAGGCGGCTTCGGCGTTATCGGCGATATCGTCGTCGGCATTCTGGGGGCGTTGATCGGCGGTTGGCTGTTGGGCGGCCTCTGGCCCGGCGGCGGTCTGCTCGGTTCCATCCTGATCGCGACCTTGGGCGCGGTCATCCTGCTGGTTGTGTTGCGCCTGATACGTCGCGTGTGATGCTTATGCCGGGCAGGGAATCACCACCGTGACACGAGTGCCGGGCCCGTCGGTCCGGCACATGATGGAAAACACCCCTTTGAATTGCGCCGCACGCTGCTGCATCCCTGAGATGCCATGGGCGGTGGAACGTTCGCGAAAATCCTCCGGCAATCCTCTGCCGTTGTCTGCAATCTCGAGCACGATGCTGCCACCGGTCTGTTCAATACGGATAAAGACCTCGCTCGCACCCGCATATTTGGCCACATTCGTCAGCGACTCCTGGGTAATGCGATAAAGGACCAGACTCAGATCGTGGCCCAGCCCCGGTAGCTCTTCGGGAATTTGGGTTTTACAATCGATCTGTGATCCAGCCGAGTATTGTTCCACCAATGCACGCAATGACTCTGCCAGACCCAACGATTCAAGCAGGCTTGGGCGCAGCCCTTCAATGATGCGGCGCTTGAGCATGGTCGTCGCCAGAATGATTTCACGCGCACGCATCAGGTTCTGCGCCAGGTCGGATTCGCGATCGGTCAGATGGCGCAAAGCCGCGGCCACTTCCATATGTGCAACCGTCAAATTGGCACCCAATTCATCGTGGAGTTCACGTGCCAGCTCGGCCTTTTCCTTCTCGGCCAGTTCGATCAGCGATTGCGACAGCAGTTGCAGCTTGGCAGTACGCGCATCAACGACCTCAGCCAGATTGTCATTCAAGGTTAGCAGCGCATCACTTTTGGCTTGCAGATTGACTTCCTTCTCCTTGAGATCAGTCACATCCGCTACGGCACCCATGAAACAGCTGGCATTTCCGTTGGCATCGACGAACACACGTCCACGGGCATCAATCCAGCGCATTCTATCTTCGGCCAGGAAAATCCGATACGTGGCGTGATAGTCGGTTCGACCGCTCAAGGCAGCTTGCACCGCCTGATCCGTTGCATCTCGATCATCCGGATGCAGGCGCTTGAGGAAATCATCGTAATTGAATTCATCCACAGCATTCAGGCCGAGAATATCGCGACACTCCGATGTCCAGTCGATCCGGCCCGTGCGCAAATCCCAATACCAGACGCCAATATTGGCCGCCTCGCAGGCCAGCGCCAGACGTTTCTCCTCTTGACGGACATCACATTCGACTTTGCGCCGATCCGAAATTTCCCCCACAAGAACATTGGCGCCGGTAATCACGCCGTTATGCTCGACCGGGTAAATATTCACGCTCATGAAGCGTTCAGGGCCATTCGCATTCGTGGAGACACGAACCTCCAGCGCCTGCGCCTTTCCTTCCTGCAGCACCTGCTTGATTGCACTTTCGATATCGCCTTTTTCCTGCAGTGGCTTGATCAGTTCGGTCATGCTTGATCCGAGCATGTCAGCTACAGGAATTCCCAACATGCACTCGAACGCTGAATTGGCCCACAAACAACGAAGTTGCAAATCGACCATCGCCAGACCTACCTGCGCATGTTCGATGAACCAGGTCGGCATGGTGCCCAGAAAAGACGGATCAACTTCTGCTGGAGCAACTGTCGTCGGAGGGGCTATCACGAAAGGAACCTCAGCCAGGGAGTCAATGGCCAGGGTGGCCAAGTCCTTCATGACCTCGAGCTCCTGCACACTCCATTCGCGCGGCCGTGTATCAATCACGCACAAGCTGCCGATAACGGCCTCGTTTTGATCAAGCAGGGGCATGTTGCAGTAGGCCGCCGGAGCCATCGCACAATCGGCAACGGCGTCGTAACAGAGCGTATCCAGACGTGCGTCATCGGCTGCCAACGTCTGCTTCAGAAGTCCGGTACCAAGCTGCGCGCACAGAACAAGCGCCGTGCTCTGGGCCATGCCAAACAGGCCGCCAATGTCCGGCAATAACGTACTCGTCTCATCGTCTTCGTCAAATACACAGACAAAGGCAATTGGTGCAACCATGGCCATGGCTGCAATTCGTGCAACACGATCCAATCGTGGATCGCGGTTTGCCAGTGATTCCACGGCCGGCGAAAATACGGTATCAGATGACATCTGCAGGGTCATGACAACAACTCGAACTCGTCCGAGTCAATGATGCGACGGTGGAATGCCGGCCTGACCAACCGCATACTGGAGATAGTCGAGCAAGTCGTCCATTTGAAATGTCTTGTCGAAGAAAGCTGCCGCACCCAGCATGCGACAGCGTTCACGCACACTGGCATGCACGTGGTTCGAGAACACGACGGCATTCAGGCCGCGGTACCGCTCGGGCTGCGTATAGATCTGGCGCAAGACATTCAGGCCACTGCCCTGGGTCAGCTCCAGATCGATAATGACCACATCCGGATGAAACTCTTCCAGAACCGCCAGGGCTTGATCTTCGGCATCGACCTCGCCGATGATTTGTACCCCGGCGATGTCTTCAATCATGCCGGACAGCAGGTGTCGCAGAGCCGGGGAGTCCTCGATCAAAACAACCGTGACTGGTAACGCCGCTTCCCTCACGATATTTCCTTTGGTGATGCTCGGTTATGTACTCGGCGATCAGGCCGTTGCGTATGGCATACGCTGCCAGCTCGGCGTTGCTGTTCACGCCAATCTTTTCGAGCAGACGGGTGCGGTACGTACTGATGGTCTTGACGCTCAAATGCAGGATGTGGCCAATCTCGGTTACGGTCTCACCGCGTGCGAGACGCAGGAATACCTGCATCTCGCGCTCCGACAAGGCCTCGTGCGGCATGCCGCTCGCACGTCCGGCAACCTCGTTGGCCAAAAGTTCGGCAGTCTTGCGTGAGACATAGCAACGTCCCTGGGCCACGGTCCGCACGGCACGCAACAGATCGAGACGATCGCAATCCTTGCAGAGATAACCTTCAGCACCGCTCTTGATCATGGACAGCGCATAGCGATCTTCAGGATAGCCGCTGAGGATCAGTACGTGCAGATCAGGATGGCGCTGACGCACCGTGCGCAGGACATCCACACCTCCTTGTCCCGGCAATGAAATATCCAACAGCAGGATGTCGCACTCAGTCTCGCGCAATTGCTGCAAAGCTTCCTCGCCTGTGGCCGCTTCGAATTCGACCTTGATGTCGATCTCGCCCTCCAACATTTCGCGGAAGCCCCGACGCACAATCTGATGGTCATCCACAATTGCAAGTCTCAGCATATCCAAAACCTCTGTTTGTCCATTGGTTCCATTAGTCGGATAGGCCTCTATCTGCTCGGCCCTCGGAAAAGATGCAGCAGCAAAGTGACGACTGCGAGCACCACGAAAATCATGAACAGAAACTGGGCAATGCCCGCCGCCGCAGCGGCAATGCCGGTAAATCCGAAAACGGCGGCAATCAATGCAATAACAAAGAACGTGATGGCATAGTTCAGCATGGCTTTGCTCCTCACTGAAATAGCCCGATGGGACTAAGCATTACCGTCGGGCCATTCAGCATTTATGGTGAAGTGGACGGCATGCCGTCCATCAACAGTCACCGTCGCCGGTGGCTCGCGCCTCAATGCCTCGATGCGTCTCAGTGTCGACGCACCCATTCATCAATGCGCTTCTCTGCCTCGTCACGAGTCACGCCGTAACGCTCCTGAATCTTTCCGGAGAGAACGTCGCGCTTGCCTTGAATGACATCCAGATCGTCATCGGTCAGCTTGCCCCACTGCTCCTTGACCTTGCCTACCAGCTGCTTCCAGTTGCCTTCGATAATGTCGCGATTCATGCCTGTCTCCTCGATATGAATGAAGGATGGCGGGTTGCCATCGGCGATGGTGCTTTCGCCACCACCTAGAGTCACTCTATGCAATCGCCCAATACCCACCTATCGGCTTGCTCCTAAAGCCTTGTGAGGTTTGTCCGACATGCCCCAATGTCGTTGCATATCGCTCCTTTGATTTTTTCTTCCGTTCTTGTCTTTTTGATTGAGCCACGGGTAATGACAAAAGTCTGTCAGCTCTGTCCTACGCACTGATCCGCTACTGCCGACAGATTGCACGGCTTCAGTACCGTAGGTTGGGACATATCTTCCGAGGAGCACATCCATGCAGGACAAATGGGAACCCACATTGATCGTGCAACGCGAGAATGCATTGCATTCAGATGCACCATTGGAACTGGTCTTTCTGCCCGGACTACTTTGCGACGAACGCCTGTGGGAAGGCCAGATCATGGCGCTGAGCGATATTGCCCACTCCACCGTTGTCCGTCTCGACACCACCGACTCGATGGAAGCAATGGCCGCAGAAGTACTTCATCAGGCACCAGACGGCCCATTCATGCTTGCGGGCATGTCCATGGGCGGTTATGTGGCTTTCGAAATCATGCGCCGCACACCTCAACATGTGCTTGGACTCGCGTTGATCAGTACCTCCGCACGCCCCGACACACCTGCAGCAACGGAAACACGCCGCACACAGATGAAGTTGGCTGAGCACGACATGGATGGCGTCATAGACCAGTTACTTCCGAAACTTGTGCATGAATCTCGGCTCAACGACGACAGCACCGCAGGCCTCATGCGCAGCATGGCCAAGCAACTCGGTGCTGAGGTGTTCAAGCGCCAGCAGGAAGCCATCATCACACGCCCGGACAGCCGTTCAATACTTTGTGAAATCAAGTGTCCGACATTGATTCTCTGCGGCCGCGACGATCTGATCACGCCACCGGAGGTTCACGATGAAATTGACCAGGGCATTCCCAACGCCCATCTGGGCATCATTGAGCACTGTGGGCATCTAGTCCCGCTCGAACAACCGGAACAAGTGACGCGCGAATTGCGCAACTGGCTTACGGAAGTCCGCAGCACCAAAGCATCACCTTGACGGATCAAGCTACGTCCAATCGTTTAGCCGTAACAGCAAAACATAATCCGCCCAAGCAGCGACGCCGAACAGGTAATACCAATAAGGGATTTGCGGAATCCGCACGAATACTGATGGTGCCGAGAGAGGGACTCGAACCCTCACGCCTTGCGGCGGCGGATTTTGAATCCGCTGCGTCTACCATTCCGCCACCTCGGCAAGAGATACAAGGCTCGCGTAAAATGGCGCGCCTTGCGGAAAGAGGGCGCATTATCCGTTAATCGGGCGCGACATACAACCCGCATTTCACATCATGTCTCTCACGCTCGACGATTTCGACTATTCCCTGCCGCCCGAACTAATTGCGCAAGCCCCGCTGCCACAGCGTTCGGCCAGCCGTTTGCTGGTGGTCGGCGCTCCACTTCAGGACCTGCATGTGACGGACTTGCCGCAACAGTTGCGAGCAGGTGATTTGCTGGTGATGAACGACACGCGCGTGTTGCATGCGCGTCTGTACGGGCAAAAAGACAGTGGTGGGCAAATTGAAGTGCTGGTCGAACGTCCGCTTTCGGGCCACAGCACCGATCCCCATGGCAACACGGATGTTCTGGCACAAGTCCGCGCCAGCAAATCGCCCAAACCGGGTACTACCCTGCATCTTGAGAACGCCATCACCGTCGAGGTGATCGAGCGTATTGGCGAGTTCTACCGTCTACGTTTCCAGGGCAATGCCGTCGACCTGCTCGAAGCGCACGGCCGTTTGCCGCTGCCGCCGTATATTGAACACGCGGCCGGCAGTGCCGATGAGTCGCGCTACCAGACGGTGTATGCGCGGGAAAAAGGCTCGGTCGCGGCACCGACAGCAGGGCTGCATTTCGATGAAGCCCTCCTCGATCAACTCAAGCAACAAGGTGTCAATGTCGCGCATGTCACACTGCATGTTGGCGCAGGCACCTTTCAGCCAGTGCGCGTGCATAACATTGCCGAGCACAAGATGCACAGCGAGCGCTATACGCTGACGCAAGCCACTGTGGACGCCATTGCACACACCAAGGCCAATGGTAGCCGTGTCGTTGTCGTAGGCACGACGACGATGCGCACACTGGAGTCGGTCGCACAAAAATACGGTGAACTGCGCGCCGACACGGGTGAGACTGACATCTTCATCACGCCCGGCTTTACATTCCGTGTGGCCGACATGTTGATGACCAACTTTCATTTGCCGAAATCCACGTTGCTGATGCTCGTCTCGGCATTTGCCGGCAGCGCCGAGATTCGTGCTGCCTATACACACGCGGTGGCTGAAAAATATCGCTTCTTCAGCTATGGCGACGCCATGCTTTTGACCAGGAACCCTCATGCAGTTTGAACTTCTCAAAACCGATGGCGCCGCACGGCGCGGACGACTCACGCTGGCCCACGGCACGGTTGAAACGCCGGTGTTCATGCCGGTCGGGACCTATGGCACGGTCAAGGCCATGGCGCCAAATGAGCTGGAAGAAATTGGCGCACAGATCGTGCTCGGCAATACGTTCCATCTATGGTTGCGTCCCGGTCTCGACATCATCAATGCACACCAGGGACTGCATCGCTTCATGGCATGGGATAAACCGATTCTCACCGACTCGGGCGGCTTCCAGGTGTTTTCGCTCGGAGAGTTACGCAAGATCACCGAGGAAGGTGTGAAGTTCCAGTCACCGATCAACGGCGATCGCCTGTTCATGCGACCGGAAGATTCGATGCAGATTCAGAAGGTGCTGAACTCCGACATCGTCATGATCTTCGACGAATGCACGCCATATCCGGCCGACGAGAAGCAGGCGGCCGATTCGATGCGCCTGTCGTTGCGCTGGGCGCGCCGCTCGCGCGACGAGCATGATCGTCTGGAAAACACCAATGCATTGTTTGGCATTGTTCAAGGCGGCATGCATGAACATCTGCGCGACGAATCTCTTGCGGCCCTGCAGGACATCGGCTTCGACGGTTTCGCCATTGGCGGCCTGTCGGTTGGCGAACCCAAGGAAGACATGGCGCGCATCCTTGCGCATACGGCACCACAACTTCCCGCCAACAAACCGCACTACCTAATGGGCGTCGGCACGCCGGAAGATATTGTGTTTTCGGTTAGCCACGGCATCGACATGTTCGACTGTGTAATGCCGACGCGCAACGCCCGCAATGGCTGGCTATTCACGCGCTGGGGCGACGTGAAGATCAAGAACGCCAGTTACAAGGCAGATACGCGCCCACTCGACGAAAGCTGCGGCTGCTACACCTGCCGCAATTTCAGCCGTGCCTATCTGCACCATTTGCATCGCACCGGCGAAATTCTTGGCGCACGCCTCAACACCATTCACAACCTGCACTACTACCAAGACCTGATGCGCGACATCCGCACGGCTATCGACGCCGGCAATTTTGCAGCGTGGCAGCTTGAATTCCACCGCAATCGCGCCCAATTGAAGGCAGGCGACTGAGTTTCAAGCCGATTTGGTCGGAACCTGAATCGAGGCTGACGGTCCCAATCCGCAACCGGGCCACACGCGTTTACCGCGCCGGTTGCCAAGTCTGTAGCTGATATACTCGCAGGCTGTTCTTTTTCCAACATTTTCAGGAGTTTCACGTGCTGATTTCCAACGCTTTTGCCCAAGCCGCCGGCGCTGCCGCACCGTCCGTGGGCATCCAGGATTTCCTGTTGCCGGTTGCCATGGTGCTGGCCGTCTATTTCCTGATGTTCCGCCCGCAGATGAAGAAGCAGAAGGAACACCAAAAGCTCGTGTCCGACCTGCAAACGGGCGATGAAGTCATCACCACTGGCGGTCTCGCCGGTCGCATCAGCAAGACAGGCGACAATTATGTCGGTGTTGAAATCGCCGCCGGTGTTGAAGTCCAGGTACAGAAGCAAGCTGTTTCTACGGTGCTGCCGAAGGGCACGCTGAAGCATCTCTGATGCAACATCAAGGCCGGTCGCTGACCGGCCTTGATTTTTTCACTGAGCCGTTTCACCGCGTTTTTGCTCAGATTTTTGATCAGGTCTCTCGACCTTGCGTCTTTCCACCCTGTCTTTCCGTTCGCATTCCAATGCGTATGAGTTGCCCATGAATCGTTATCCGCTCTGGAAAAACATCCTCGTTGCCATTGTCGTGGTGCTGGGATTGCTTTACACCTTGCCCAACTTCTTCGGTGAATCGCCCGCCGTTCAGGTGTCGAGCGTCAAATCCGCCGTCAAGCTGGATGCCAGCCTGCTGTCTCGTGTCGAAGACACGCTGAAGACGGCCGGCATCAACGAGCAAGGCTTGTTTGCCGACAGCAACAGCATTCGCGTGCGCTTTGCCAACACCGACGACCAGCTCAAGGCCAAGGACGCTATCGAACATGCGCTGAACCCCGATCCCGACAATGCAAGCTACAGCGTTGCGCTCAACCTGCTGTCGAGCTCGCCGCGCTGGCTGACCAGCATCGGTGCGCTACCGATGTATCTGGGTCTCGACTTGCGGGGCGGCGTGCACTTCTTGCTGCAGGTCGACATGAAGGGCGCAGCGAGCAAGCGTCTTGACGCCGTTGCAGGTGATCTGCGGACCGCGCTGCGCGACAAGAATGTGCGTCACAGCGGCATCAGCCGTGATGGCGAAACCGTTACGATCCGTTTCCGCGACGATGCCACGCGCAAGCAGGCCGAAAATGTACTGGCCGACAACTACCCGGATCTCGACGTAGCCGAGCAAGGCACGGGTTCGGATTTGTCACTGGTCGCCACACTGAAGCCCTCTGCTCGTCTGGCACTGCAGAACGACGCCATCAAGCAAAACATCACGACGCTGCACAATCGTATCAACGAACTCGGCGTAGCCGAGCCGATCATCCAGCAGCAAGGCGCTGATCGCATCGTTGTTCAATTGCCGGGCGTGCAAGACACCGCCAAGGCCAAGGATTTGATCGGTCGCACCGCCACGCTTGAAGTGCGCATGACTGCCGGCGACGACCTGGGCGGCGCAGCACCGGCAGGCTCAGATATCGTCACCGAACAGCAACGCGACGGCAGCGAAAAACCCGTTGCCCTGCAAAAGCAGGTGGTACTGACGGGCGACCGCTTCACCAGCGCCGAAGCCACGTTCGACCAGAACCACCAGCCGGCTGTCTCCGTCACGCTCGATGCCGCCGGTGGCCGCATCATGCGCGATGTCACGCGCGACAACGTCGGCAAGATGATGGCCATCGTGCTCTACGAAAAGGGCAAGGGCGAGGCTATTTCGGTTGCTCGCATCCAGGGTGAGTTCAGCAATCGCTTCCAGATCACCGGCCGCTTTTCGGCAGAAGAAACCAGCAACCTGGCGATTTTGATCCGCGCTGGCTCGCTTGCCGCACCGATGGACATCATCGAGGAACGCACCATCGGCCCAACGCTTGGCGCAGAGAACATCAGCAAGGGTTTCCACTCCACGCTGTGGGGCTTCACCGCCATCGCCGTGTTCATGATCATTTACTACCTGCTGTTCGGGGTGGTGTCGGTGATTGCGCTGTCAGTGAACCTGCTCTTCCTCATCGCGCTGCTATCACTGCTGCAAGCAACGCTGACCTTGCCAGGTATCGCCGCCATCGCGCTGACGCTAGGCATGGCCATCGATGCCAACGTGCTGATCAACGAGCGCGTGCGTGAAGAACTACGCAACGGCAACTCGCCGCAAGCCGCCATCACCGCCGGTTACGAGCGCGCCTGGGCGACGATTCTCGACTCCAACGTCACTACCCTGATCGCCGGCGTTGCGCTGCTGATCTTCGGTTCCGGCCCGGTGCGTGGCTTTGCTGTCGTGCACTGCCTGGGCATTCTCACCTCGATCTTCAGCTCGGTCGTCGTCTCGCGTGGCGTCATCAACTTGATCTACGGTCGCAGGAAGAAGCTCGCTTCGCTCTCCATCGGGCAGATCTGGAAAGCCCAGTAAGGCAAAAGGGATACATCATGGAATTCTTCCGCATCAAAAAAGACATCCCCTTCATGCGCCATGCGCTGGTGTTCAACATCATTTCGTTGATCACCTTCATCGTGGCGGTTTTCTTCCTGGCGCATCGCGGCCTGCATTTCAGCATCGAATTCACCGGCGGTACGCTGCTGGAGATGAGCTACAAGGAAGCACCGAACATCGACAGCCTGCGCCAGAAGCTCGAAAGCGATGGTTTTGCCGATCCGCAAGTGCAGAACTTCGGCAGCTCGCGCGACGTGCTGATTCGCGTGCCGCTCGCCAAGGACGGTGACTCGAACAAGGTCGGCGAACGTGTGCTCGCTTCGCTGCAAGGCGTGGATGCAGCGAATCAGCCGGATCTGAAGCGTGTCGAATTCGTCGGCCCGCAAGTCGGCAAGGAGCTCGCCTCCGACGGTGCCATGGCGCTGCTGCTCGTCGTCATCGGTATCGTCATCTACCTGGCGATCCGTTTCGAATGGCGCTTTGCTGTTTCGGCCGTCATCGCCAACCTGCACGATGTCGTCATCATCCTCGGCTGCTTCGCGCTGTTCCAGTGGGAATTCTCACTCCCAGTGCTGGCCGCCGTGCTTGCCGTGCTCGGTTACTCGGTGAACGAATCGGTCGTTGTGTTCGACCGCGTGCGCGAAACCTTCAAGAAAGGGCGTGGCCTGACGACGCCACAAGTACTCGACCACGCCATTACCAGCACCATCTCGCGTACCATCATCACGCACGGTTGTACGCAGTTGATGGTGACGTCGATGCTGATCTTCGGCGGTGCAGCGCTGCACTATTTCGCACTGGCACTGACCATCGGCATCTGCTTCGGTATTTATTCTTCGGTGCTGGTCGCCTCACCGCTGGTCATGTGGCTCGGTGTCTCGCGCGAGCAATTCCTGCCGAAGGCAAAATCGGAAAAACAGGAGGCGGTGGTTTAACTCGCTCGACTCAACCTGCGAGTCACACCCCCGAGAAAGGGCCGCAACATGCGGCCCTTTTTATTGCCTCACACAATCCGCATCGATGCGTTTATTCTCACCCTGCATACGAAAGGGGGAGAACCGAATGAGCTCCGAAGCAAACCAAAAACTACCCGTGCTGGACTACCTGCAGAAGCACCTCGACGGCACACTGAGTGCAGAACACAGCACATACATGAAGTACCCGACGGCAATTTCGCAAACGCTCGATATCCGCATCGTCGAAGTCGGCCACGGCACGGCGACCGTGGAAATCGATGCAGATGCAGCTATTCACGGCAACCAGCAAGGCACTGTGCATGGCGGTCTGTTATGTGAACTGGCAGATGCCGCACTTGGTACGGCACATTCAACCTTGATGGCCGAGGGCGAATCGTTTGCTTCGGTGGAGTTGAAAATTAACTTCTTCCGCCCCGTGTTCAAGTCGACGTTACGCGCAAGTGCCAAGCCCATTCAAAGCGGCAGTACGTTAACTTGCTACACCTGTGAGATCACCCGCGAAGACGGCAAGCTTGTCGCCATGGTGAGCAGCACAATGATGACGTTGCGTGGAGACAAAGCCTCTGGTCGTTGAAACGCCATCCGTATACCCACACAAACAACAAGGGCCGCAAATGCGGCCCTTGTTGTTTGTGTGTCATGCGAAATCAAATGCCCGGATCGGTCGCGTACGTGTGTTTGATACGCAGCGGCTGGCCGCTCTTCAACACATCAAAGAGGCGGTCGATATTCGGATGCTTGCCCGGATGTGCACGTGCATCTTCGGTGTGCTCGGCATAGATTTCCAGCCCCTTGGCGGCGGCCTCAGGCGTAATCGCACCCCAGGTTTGCGCCAGGTGGTTATAAACGGCGAGCGAACCAGCCTGGCCTTGCTTGTTTTCGATCAGACCGACCTGATTGCCTTCGGCATCGGTCAGAGCAATGGATTCAATATGCGAAACCTTGGGCAGGCTTTTGAGATTGGTGGCGAATACGGACATGCGGCGTGTTCCTTTGCAGCCTTAAACATTGGAGCCATGCACGGCATGGCGAACACCCGTTACCCTCTTTCCCGGAAAGAGGGTTGGGGGGATAGCTAAATTTTCTTGGCCAGCTCAACGGCCTTACCGATGTACGACCACGGTGTCATTTCCATGAGACGCTTCTTTTCCGCTTCAGGAATCGCCAGGGTAGCAACGAAATTTTGCAAGGCTTCCTTGCTGATGCCCTTACCGCGCGTCAAATCCTTGAGTTGCTCATAGGGATTCGGCACAGCGTAGCGGCGCATCACGGTCTGCACCGGCTCGGCCAGCACTTCCCAACACGCATCGAGATCGGCACGCAGGCGTTCGGGTTCTGCTTCCAGCTTACCGAGGCCGCGCAAACAGGAGTCGTAGGCAAGCAGCGTGTAACCGATTGCCACGCCCATGTTGCGCAACACGGTTGAGTCGGTCAGGTCGCGTTGCAGGCGCGAGATCGGCAGCTTTTCGGCAAGATGGCGCAGCGTTGCGTTGGCAAGGCCCAGATTGCCTTCGGAATTTTCGAAGTCGATCGGATTGACCTTGTGCGGCATGGTCGACGAACCAATTTCACCGGCCTTGAGTTTTTGCTTGAAGTAGCCGAGCGAGATGTATTGCCAGATGTCGCGATTGGCATCGATCAGAATCGTGTTGGCACGGGCAATGGCATCGTAAAGCTCGGCCATGGCATCGTGCGGTTCAATCTGGATCGTGTAGTGATTGAACGTCAGGCCCAGCGATTCGATGAATTTCTGATTGAAGCCTTCCCAGTCGAAGTCGGGATACGCCGACAGGTGAGCGTTGTAGTTGCCAACCGCACCATTGAATTTGGCCGTCATCGCCACATCGCCAATGCGCGCACGCGCACGGATCAGACGCGCGGCGATGTTCGCCATTTCCTTGCCCAGTGTTGTCGGCGAAGCCGGTTGCCCGTGCGTATGCGAAAGCATGGGCAGCTCGGCCAGATCGTGCGCAAGTTGACGAAAGCGATGGAGTACCTTGTCGTAGGCCGGCAGCAGCACGGCGTCGCGCGATTCTTGCAACATCAACGCATGCGAAGTGTTGTTGATGTCTTCGGACGTGCAGGCAAAGTGAATGAATTCGGTTGCCGCAGTGACTTCGGCGTTATTGGCGAGGCGCGCCTTGAGCCAATACTCCATCGCCTTCACGTCGTGATTGGTGCGTGCTTCGATTTCTTTCACCGCCTCGGCATCAGCTTCGCTGAACGTGGCAATCACGTCGGCCAATTCAGCCAGCGTCGCGGCAGAGAAAGATTTGATTTCCGCAATTGAAGGCTCGGCGGCAAGCGCCTTGAGCCATTCGATTTCGACCTTGACGCGATTCTTGATAAGGCCGAACTCCGAAAAATACGGACGCAAAGCATCGAGTTTCGCAGCATAGCGGCCGTCAAGCGGCGAAAGGGCGGTCAGCGCAGAAAGGCTCATGGCAATAATTTGCGGCAAATACGATAAATGCGGATTTTATCATGCGGGCCATCATGGCCTGCGTTGCAACATATGTTGCAGTTCATCCGGAACACGTCTGATCATGCAGTAATCAGGGCGGTCGCAAAAAAGGTGCATGTATAATTTCACAAACCCAAGATCCCAGATCGCACCACGCAAAGTGAATCGTCAATGAAGCTGATCGGCACCTACACAAGCCCCTTCGTCCGCAAAGTCCGCATCGTCCTCGCGGAAAAGAAAGTCGATTATGAATTCATCATCGACTCGCCCTGGGCCAAGGACAACACCGTCGCCAACTACAATCCGTTGGGCAAGATTCCGGTGCTCGTACTGGACGACGAAACCGCACTTTATGATTCACGCGTGATTGTCGAGCACATCGACACCGGCACGCCGAATAATAAATTGATGCCGACATCCGGCCGTGAACGGACGCTCGTCAAGCGCTGGGAGGCACTGGGCGATGAAATCTGCGACGCATCGATAAAAGCCCATCTCGAAAGCAAGCGCAAGGATGGTGAGCGCAGCGAAGGCTGGATCAATCGCCAACGCACGCGCATCGTCAACACCCTCAGCCATATCGACGCCGATATTGGCGAACGTGCCTGGTTGCATAGCAATACGTTCTCATTGGCCGACATCGCTATCGGCAATGCGCTTGGCCACCTCGATTTTCGCCACGCCGATTACGACTGGCGTGCAGGCAATCCGAATCTCGCACGCTTTTTCGAAAAGCTGATGCAACGGCAGTCGTTCATCGACACTGTGCCGCACGAGTAATCAAGGCTTCGAGCGCAAAACAACAAGGCCCGCCCGGACATAAAACCGGCGGGCCTTGTTGTTTGAGCGGCATTGAGAATCAAACGATGATGCCGCCACCCAAACACACCGTGCTTTCATAAAGCACGACGCTTTGTCCAGGTGTCACTGCCCATTGCGGCTGGGCGAAATTCACCTCGCAGTTGTCAGCATCAACACGGGGCACTTCGCACGGCGCATCCGGCTGGCGATAGCGCGTCTTGGCGTTGTAGACCCAATGCGTGTGTGGTGCATCACCAGACACCCACGCCAGATCACTTGCCATGAGATCGGGTTTCAGCAACGCCGGATGATCATGTCCCTGCACAACGTAAAGGACGTTCTTCTCCATGTCCTTCTTCGCCACGTACCACGGCAATTCCGGCGCACCTTTGACACCGCCTATGCCCAAGCCGTCGCGCTGACCGATGGTGTGATACATCAAGCCTTGATGCTTGCCCATCACCTTGTCGGTATCGAGATTGCGGATTTCGCCAGGCTGCGTCGGCAGGTAACGTTGCAGGAATTCGCGGAAAGGGCGTTCGCCAATAAAGCAGATACCCGTCGAATCTTTCTTGGCGAAATTCGGTAATTGCGCATCCTCGGCAATCTTGCGCAGGTCGCGCTTGAAGATGTGACCGATGGGAAACATCGTGTTCCGCAACTGCGCCTGATTCAGGCGATGCAGGAAATAGCTTTGATCCTTGCTGCCATCCTCGGCCTTGAGCAATTGCATCTTGCCCTGAAATTCGCGCACTTGCGCGTAGTGGCCGGTGGCAATGCGTTCTGCGCCAAGGCCCATGGCGTGGTCGAGGAATGCCTTGAACTTGATTTCGGCATTGCACAACACGTCCGGATTCGGCGTGCGGCCTGCCTGGTATTCACGTAGAAACTCGGCAAACACACGATCCTTGTATTCGGCGCTGAAATTCACCACCTCAAGGTCGACGCCAATCACGTCGCACACGGAGGCAACGTCGATCAAGTCCTGGCGCGTCGAGCAATATTCGCTGTCATCATCATCTTCCCAGTTCTTCATGAACAGGCCGACGACCTTCCAGCCGCGCTGCTTGAGCAGCAGCGCCGTCACCGATGAATCGACACCACCGGACATGCCGACAACAACGGTACGCCCCTTCCCCGCCTCGATCTTTTCAATATCTTTCTGCATATCAGTCGGCCTCAATCGAAGGCCCGCCTCCACTTTTCCATGCTTCCAGCGGCAAAATCACTGCCGGCTGTCCATTATTCACGAACCAGCTATCGACCACAAAACGATCCGGCGTCGCCTCGTCCGGTGCTTCGGGATGTTCTTCTATCTTCACGTCAGGCAACCATGGCGGCGTTTCTTCGATCGCCGCCGAAAAATGCTGGAACATGAAAAAGTGCACGCGCCGCACTGGCTCCAGCACGGCGTGATAACGCAACCAACCACGCGCATCGATCATTTTCAGCAGGCGCGTCGTCGTGGTCGAATGATCGATGCAATCCATTGCGCCGTTCACCGCATTATCCGCAAGATTCCCGCCGCGATCAGCGTAGATCGGTGATTGCTGGCCGGCCCAGAAGTACAACTTCCCGATCACGACCGACAAGCTCTCACGCTCCGCAGCAGCAGAATCCGCCAACGCCAGCGTACGCTTGACCCATGTCAGTTGCGCTTCGGTGAAACGCACCGTCGACGCCGACGCACAACCGTAGTTGTAACAAACACTGAGTGCTTCATCTGCACACGCGGCCGTACACATCAACAAAGCACTTAGCAGCGCAAACGCGCCGATCAGATACTGCAACCAACGATGTCTAAATTCGACCGTCAGCACCGCGCGTAATGACGAATCAGGTCAAGCGGGAAACGCCGCCCGGCCAAATAATCCTGCACACAACGCCACAACAATGGACTGCGATGCAAATGTTGTGTCGCTTCGATTTCCGCCGGTGTTTTCCATACGGCGCGAAGAATACCGGTATCGAGGGCGCGCCCTTCTTCGAGTGCAGCCAAGGTGCCGCAGAAAGCAAAGCGCAGATACGTCAGTTCCGGCTTTGTTGCCGGGCCCCACTGATAAATACCAACCAGTTCAGTCGGCGTGAAATGCCACGCCGTTTCTTCCAATGTTTCGCGAGCGCAGGCATCAACCAGCGACTCACCGTCGTCAAGATGACCAGCCGGCTGGTTGAAGCGAATGCCGTCATCGGTTTCCTCTTCAACGAGCAGAAACTTGCCGTCACGTTCGATGACAGCGGCGACAGTGGCATGCGGTTTCCAGATTCGATCATTCATGGCGCGTATTTTACTTGGCTTGCCGCAGAGGCTTCGAGGGAACCGGCAAATCGGCTAAAATCCCTCTCTTTACGCTCACCTAGCTGGAGATCGATTCATCATGTCCATGTCCGACCGCGACGGCTTCATTTGGTACGACGGCAAGCTCGTGCCCTGGCGGGAGGCCAACACTCACGTGTTGACGCATTCGCTGCACTACGGTTTGTCCCTGTTTGAAGGGGTTCGCGCCTACAAGACTGACAAGGGCACGGCGATCTTCCGCCTCAAAGAGCATACGGATCGCCTGTTCAATTCGGCGCACATCTTCCGCATGACCATGCCGTGGGACAAGAACACGCTGATGGAAGCGCAGAAGGAAGTCGTGCGCGTGAACAAGCTTGAGTCCGGCTATATCCGCCCGGTCGCCTTCTACGGTTCGGAAAAGATGGGCATCAGCCCGAAGGGTGCTGCCACCCACGTCGCCGTCGCCGCTTGGCCCTGGGGCGCCTACCTCGGCGAAGAAGGTCTAGAGCGTGGCATCCGCATCAAGACCTCCAGTTTCACGCGTCACCACGTCAATGTGACGATGTGCCGCGCCAAGTACGCCGCCTCGTACGCCAACTCCATCCTCGCCCATATGGAAGCCGAGGACGACGGCTACGACGAAGCGCTGCTGCTCGACGTCGACGGTTTCGTGGCCGAAGGGGCCGGTGAAAACCTGTTCATCATCAAGGACGGCCAGATCTACGAACCGGAAATTGCCTCGGCGCTGATCGGTATCACCCGTTCAACGATTCACGCGCTGGCCAAGGATCTCGGCTATAGCATCGTCTCCAAGCGTCTGACACGCGACGACGTGTACACCGCCGACGAAGCTTTCTTCACCGGCACCGCCGCTGAAGTCACACCGATCCGCGAACTCGACCGCCGCCAGATTGGCGAAGGCCGCCGTGGCCCGATCACCACGAAACTTCAAGCGAAGTACTTCGACGTGGTCAACGGTCGTGCACCGGAATACGCCCACTGGCTGACGCTGGTTTAATCCGCCTGATTTGCCTGATCTGATTTGCCTGGTTTAAACACTCAAGGAAACCGAAGATGAGCCAAGCCCAAGACACCGCTCGCGAAGTCAATGTCACCGCGCATGACCTGCCGCTGCACTGCCCGCAACCGGGTGCACCATTGTGGGCGCGTCACCCGCGTGTTTTCCTTGATGTGTTGAAAACCGGCGACATGAAATGCCCTTATTGCGGCACGCATTACCATTTCACCGGCGAACATCCCAAGGGCAGCCATTGATGTGATGTTTTGGCGCCGCTCCTCGTTCAGTAGAGCGGGTCGGCGCTTCACATGCCTTTGGCATGATGTCAGATTCGTTACGGCTTTTTACACCGATTCGTCCGGCATAAAAGCCTTCATTCTGCCTAGCCCGGATGTAAGATAAGCGCATGCCGGCAATCAAGAAAACCCTCTTCGCCAGTCCGCAAGACGTGGAAGCTGCTTTCTACGATGCGCTCGCACGCGGCGACCTCGAAGCCATCATGGCAGTCTGGGCGGAAGATGAGGAAATCATCTGCATCCATCCTAGTGGCGGACGTCTCAGCGGCTATGCCGCCATTCGCGAGGCCTGGGCACAAGTGTTCGGCAGCGGCCAGCGCCTCAACGTGCGCCATTCAGTACAAAGCCGCCATCAAGATCCACTGACTGCCGTTCACAACGTAGTCGAGGAAATCGCGTTGCAAACCGACCCCGGTCAGCGTGCACCCGTCATTGCCACCAACGTCTATGTGCGCAGCGCAGTCGGCTGGCGCATGATCGTTCATCACGCCTCGCCCGCCCCGCACGGTACACAGCTCGAGGCCGCTCCATCAATACTGCATTAAGGCCCGTCCCATGACACTTCCAGCAGCAGAAATTTTCAAGGCCTATGACATTCGGGGCATCGTCGACAATACGCTGACGGTCGACGCTGTCCGTCAAATCGGCCGCGCGCTTGGCAGCGAGGCACTTGTGCGCAAGCAAAAAGCCATTGCTGTTGGCCGTGATGGGCGTTTATCCGGTCCGTCTCTGTTGCAGGCCTTGGCCGAAGGCATCATGGCAGCCGGTGTCGATGTCATCGACCTCGGTTGCGTAACAACCCCGACCGCCTATTTCGCTGCATTCGAGTTGGGCACCGACTCCTGCGTCGCAGTCACCGGCAGCCACAATCCACCCGACTACAACGGTCTCAAGATGGTGCTCGGTGGTGAGACGCTTTACGGCGAGCAAATCCAAGCACTCCGCGAACGCATCGAGACCGGCAATCTCGCTTCGGGCAACGGCAAGATGATGCACGCCGACGTACGCAGGCCCTATATCGACCGCATCGTCAGCGACGTCAAGCTGGCGCGCAAGATGAAGATCGTGATTGATGCTGGCAACGGCGTCGGCGGCGGCATTGCACCGGAACTGTTCAGGCGACTCGGCTGCGAAGTCATTGAATTGTTTTGCGAGGTCGACGGGCATTTCCCGAATCATCATCCCGATCCGAGCAAGCCGGAAAACCTGCAAGACCTGATTCGCGCGCTCAAGGAAACCGATGCGGAAATCGGCATTGCCTTTGACGGCGACGCCGACCGTCTTGGTGTCGTCACCAAGGATGGTGAAATCATTTACGCGGATCGTCAGGTCATGCTTTTCGCAGCCGACGTGTTGGCACGCAATCGCGGTGCCGAGATCATCTACGATGTGAAGTGTTCGCGCCTGCTGGCCGAATCGATCCGTTACCAAAAGGGCAAGCCCCTGATGTGGAAAACCGGACACGCATTGATCAAGGCCAAGATGCGCGAAACCGGTGCCGTGCTGGCGGGCGAAATGAGCGGCCACATCTTCTTCAAGGAACGCTGGTACGGCTTCGACGATGGTGTCTATGCCGGCGCTCGCCTGCTTGAGATTCTGTCGCGCTGGCAAGACGCCAACTGGCCGCTCAAGCATTTACCGCAATCGATCTCCACACCAGAACTCAACATCAAGATGCAGGAGGGCGAACCGCATCGCCTCATCGCAAACCTGCAAGCCAAGGCAAAAACCTTGTTCCCCGACGCACGCGAGATCATCGACATCGACGGCGTACGCGCGGAATTTGCCGATGGCTTCGGTCTCGCACGTGCCTCGAACACCACGCCCGTCGTCGTGTTGCGCTTCGAAGCCGATACGCCGGCAGCGTTGGCTCGCATACAGGCAGCATTCAAGCAGGCACTGGAAAGTGTCTGGCCGGGGTTGCAGGTTGTCTTCGATTGAGAAACCGGAATTAACCCCCGACGGAGATTCCCTCTTCGTCGGGCGTCAGCCTATTCTCGACCACAAGCAAGGACTGGTCGCCTACGAGCTTCTGTTCCGTGACAGCCACGAAAACGCTGCCAACGTCAACGATGCACTGTCAGCCACCGCCACCGTTATTACCAACGCCTTCGGCGAACTCGGCATCGAGCAGGTGCTCGGTCCCTACAAGGGTTTTATCAATTGCGACGCAGCGATGCTGCTGTCCGATCTGCCTGAACTGCTGCCGGCAGACCGCATCGTGCTCGAAGTTCTCGAGAACGTCGAAGCCACGCCGGAAATCATCGAGCGCTGTACCGAGCTCAAGGCGCGGGGCTTCACGATTGCTGTGGACGATTTCACATACGAGCTTGATCGCTGGCAGCGACTGCTGCCATTGACCGACATCGTCAAGGTCGACTTGTTGCAACTGAGCAGTGAGCAATTGACCGAAACGACGCACCTGCTTCGCCAATACCCGCTCAAACTGCTGGCGGAAAAAGTCGACACCGGCGAGGCTGCAGATACTTGCCGCAATCTCGGCTACAACTTCTTCCAGGGCTACTATTTCGCGCGGCCATCCATGCTCACCGGGCAGAAACTCGGCCAGTCACAGGCCGCATTGCTCAAACTGATGGCGATGGTGTTGCAGGATGTCGAAACCCGCGAACTTGAAAATGCCATCAAGCAACAGCCTGGGCTCGCTTTCAACCTGCTGCGCTTGACCAATTCGGTCGCCATGGGCCTGCGCCTCAATGTCACATCGTTGCGCCACGCCATCACCATTCTCGGCCGGCGCCAATTGCAACGCTGGTTGCAATTGGCGATTTACAGCAACCCGAACAGCAGCAGCTTTCCTTCACCGCTCATGCATCTCGCCGCGACTCGCGGTCGCCTGATCGAATTGCTGGCTGCAAGCACACGACCAAACGACCATACGTTTCAGGATCACGGCTTCCTCACCGGCATCATGTCACTCATGCCGAGCCTGCTCGGCGTACCGATGCAGCAAGTCCTCAAGGGGTTGTCGCTCGATACCGGTGTCATCGACGCCCTGACCGAACACAATGGTGAACTGGGTTTGCTGCTCAGCCTTGCCGAAAGCCTGGAACAGGACAATATCGTGGTCACGCGCTTGCTGGCGCAACGCCTTGGTCTGAGCCCTGGTGTCGTGAACAACCAGCTTGCACATGCACTTGCCTGGGTTGGCAGCTTGAGTACCGAGTTCGCTTAGCCCGCGTCCAAGCCAAGCTTTCCGCACAAAATTACTGCACGAAAAAACAAAGCCGCCCGCAGGCGGCTTTGCTGATCACAACATGCTGGTCAAGCGTAGAACGGAAACATTACTTCCCGCTCAAGCTGCCGCGGTTGTAGTCCTTGTCGCCCGGCATGATCAAGCGCCCCACGCCAAACAATCCACCTTGCGCCTCGGACGGCCGTACCTGATTCTCCGGATATTGCGCAGCAACCTTCTTTGCCTCGACGGCTTTTTGGGCATTGACGTATTCCCATTTGCCGGTCGGGTACAGCAAAACTTTTTCGCCATTCGCCGTGGTTCCCTCGACAGGCGTACGGTCCAGCGTATCTGCAGCTTGCGCCACGCACGCGAAAAGAGTGACAACAAAAAATACAGCTGCTTTCATCAAAGTTTCTCCGCAATCCAGGTTTGAACCGATGCAAGTGCCTTCGGCAACGCAGCGGCATCAGTACCGCCGGCCATGGCCATGTCGGGCTTGCCTCCCCCTTTGCCACCCACTTGCTGGGCGACGAAATTCACCAGCTCGCCGGCCTTCACTTTGGCAATGCTGTCCGCCGTAACGCCTGCAGCGAGCTGCACCTTGCCGCCCTCTACGGCGGCCAGTACGATAGCCGCGGTCTTCAGCTTGTCCTTGAGCTTGTCCATGGTTTCGCGCAGCACCTTGGCATCGGCGCCCTCCAGGGTCGCGGCAAGGACCTTGATGCCGTTGACGTCCACAGCCTGCGACAACAGCTCGTCACCTTGTGCGGAAGCAAGCTTGCCCTTCAGCGCGGACATTTCCTTTTCCAGCGCACGCACTTGATCAAGCACCGCATTGACGCGTGCTGAGGCTTCGTCAGGCGTAACTTTCAGTGCGCCGGCAATATGGCCAATGGAGGCTTCCAACGCTTGCAGATAAGCCAGTGCATTCGCCCCTGTGACCGCTTCGACACGGCGAATGCCAGCGGCAACACCGCCTTCGGAAACAATCTTGAACAGGCCGATATCGCCAGTGCGAGACACGTGCGTACCACCGCAGAGTTCGCGGCTGGTGCCGATGTCGAGCACGCGTACTGTCTCGCCGTATTTTTCGCCGAACAGCATCATGGCGCCCGTTGCCTGCGCCGATTCGATGTCCATGACACGCGCCTGCGTTGCAGCGTTCGCCAGAATTTCGGCGTTCACGCGCTTCTCGATCTCACGGATTTCAGCGTCAGTGATTGCCGCATTGTGCGTGAAGTCGAAACGCGTCTTGTCGGCATCGACGAGCGAGCCTTTTTGCTGCACATGCGAACCGAGCACTTCGCGCAAGGCCTTGTGCATGAGGTGCGTCACGCTGTGATTGCGCATCGTTGCAGCGCGCACGGCGGTATCCACCTGCGCGGTCACCACATCGCCGAGCTTGAGCGTGCCTTGCGCCAACACACCATGATGACCGAACACGTCGGCCTTGATCTTCTGCGTGTCGGCTACGTCGAAGCGCGCACCAGCAGCAACAATCGCGCCCTGGTCGCCGACCTGACCGCCGGATTCGGCGTAGAACGGCGTGGTGTCGAGCACGACAACGCCACTTTGTCCTGCCTTCAACTCATTGGCCGGCGTACCTTCGACATACAGCGCCACGACCTTGGCCGTTTGTTCAAGCTTGTCGTAGCCGACGAAGGTGTTGCCCGCGCCAGTGTATTCGAGCGCGCGATCCATCTTGAACTTGCCAGCGGCACGCGCCTGCGTTTTCTGCTTTTCCATCGCGGCGGCGAAGCCAGCCTCATCCACGGACACATCGCGTTCGCGGCACACGTCCTGCGTCAGGTCGAGCGGGAAACCATAGGTGTCATGCAATTTGAACGCCACGTCGCCGGGCAGCACCTTCTCGCCACCGGCCATTGCCGCGTCGAGAATTTCCATGCCGTTTTCCAGCGTCTCGAAAAAGCGCTCCTCTTCTGCCTTGAGCACATCCATGATGCGCTGTTCATTGGCGACAAGGTGTGGATAGGCAGCGCCCATTTCCGCAACGAGATCGGGCACGATCTTGTGGAAGAACGGCGTCTTCTTGCCAAGTTTGTAGCCGTGGCGGATGGCGCGGCGCACGATGCGGCGCTGCACATAGCCGCGACCTTCGTTGCTCGGAATCACACCGTCGGCAATGAGGAAGGACGTTGCGCGAATATGGTCGGCAATCACCTTGAGCGAATTGTTGCCCAGATCGGCACAACCGGTTTCGCGCGCAGCAGCAGCGATCAATTTTTGGAATAGGTCAATCTCGTAGTTGCTGTGTACGTGTTGCAGGATCGCGGCGAGGCGCTCCAAACCCATGCCGGTATCGACGCACGGCGCCGGCAGCTTCTTGATGCTGCCGTCTTCCTGCATGTCGAACTGCATGAACACGTGATTCCAGATTTCGATATAACGATCGCCGTCTTCATCCGGCGATCCGGGCGGGCCACCCGCGACATCGGGGCCGTGGTCGTAGAAAATTTCTGAGCACGGACCACAAGGACCGGTATCCGCCATCATCCAGAAATTATCGGATTTGTACTTGCCACCCTTGTTGTCGCCAATGCGCACAATGCGCGCCGGCGGCACACCGATTTCCTTGGCCCAGATGTCGTAGGCTTCGTCGTCCTCGTGATAGACGGTGACCCAAAGCTTTTCCGCGGGCAGCTTGTAAACCTCGGTCAGCAGTTCCCAGCCCCACTTCAGCGATTCGCGCTTGAAGTAATCGCCGAAACTCCAGTTGCCGAGCATTTCGAAGAAGGTGTGATGACGCGCCGTGTAACCAACGTTCTCCAGATCGTTGTGCTTGCCGCCGGCGCGCAGACACGCCTGCACGGAGGTCGCACGCACGTAGGGACGCTTGTCAGTGCCGAGGAACACGTCCTTGAACTGCACCATGCCCGAGTTGGTAAACATCAGGGTCGGGTCATTGCCCGGTACCAACGGGCTGGAAGCAACAACCGTGTGGCCCTTGGAGGCGAAGAAGTCGAGGAATTTCTGGCGAATCTCGGCGCTTTTCATGACAGGCTTTTTGGAAACTGCAGGGGTAATTGAAATAAGCGGCTGATTTTACGCGATCTGGCCTGTGATAGACAGCAAAAAGCCCGCCGAAGCGGGCTTTGCGCAGATCGCTTTGCGTGAATGGCGGGGTATCAACGCCAATGACGGTGGTAACCATGCCCCCAGCCGCCCCAAGCCCAGCCGTAGCTTGGGTAAGGCGTGACCACGACGGGCGCCGGCGCATACACAGCGGGGGCTGGCGCGTAACCCGGCCCATAGGCAGGATACGCCGGATAAACGGCACAACCGCCCAAGGACAAAGCGCCAGCCACTGCGCCCAGCATGACCGCAACTTTCAGTATTCCCATGATCGACTCCCACGCAACACCGGCAAATGCCGGCCCATGAGTAGTTAACGGCTGAACGGGCGTGGTGCCGACATCCATCTGTAAGGAACAGTGTCGCGCTTACGCTTGAGTAACAAACCGGACTAGCACCCCAAAAAGAAAAATGCATTCCCGCAGAGCCTTCCTGCGGCAATGCATTCCCTGAAATTACGCGCCGGAGGCGCAACCCCCATAAGCCTGAACAGGGGCCTGACTACAGGGCTTTCCTCTCGGGAGGAGCGGGCAAAGCCTGCGACCACAGTTACCCCTTTCCCTCGGGGAAAGGGGCTAGGGGATAGGGCTTTACTTCTTCCCCGAGTTGTAGCGCTGCATCGCGTCATCCAAGGCTTCCTTCGGCGGCATGTCCTTGGTCCAGACCTGTTGAACTTCTTCACCGATGATGCCATCGAGGCGCGCGCCTGCAGCTTCATCGCGAATGCGGCCGCTATCCTTGCGCGGATCGGACAAACGCTTGTCTGCTTCATCAAGCAGGCGCGGCGTGAATGCATTCGACTCGCGCAATGCTGCCATTGCAGCACGGTCCATCGGCAGATACGCCGTCGCCTTGACCCATTCACTCTGGTGCTTCGGCTCCATCAGGAACTTGATGTAGCGGGCCAATAGCTGGTAGTTAGGCTTTTTCTGACCGGCCACGACCCAAAGGCTCGCACCATCCGGCATCACCTTGGTTGGCGTTACCGTGTCGTTGTCGTCGTGGTAGGGCAACTCGGTTGCGCCGGCAGTAACGTTCTGCGTCGTTGCAAGGCGTGCGAACAAGGTGCTGTCATCCGTGATCATTGCGCACTCGCCCGACAGGAACTTATCTTCGGCTTCACGACGCGGGCCGTAATAGCGGAAGTAGTTGCTGCGCTGCCAGCTTGCGATCAGCGCCAGATGCTTGACGTTGATCAGCGTATTCAGCATCGGCTTGCCGCCTTTGCCAGCCACGGTTTGGCCATGCTGCGTAGCGACGTTCTCGACGTGCAGACGTGCAAAATAAGTGCTCGTCAGCGGGCAGGCATAACCTGCGTCCTGCAGCTTGCCGGCGGCGTCTTGTACCTGCATCCAGGTGCGCGGCGGATTATTCGGATCAAGCTTGGCCTTGGCGAATGCCTCCTTGTTGAAGAACAACACAGGCAGCGCCATGCCCAACGGCAACGCTTCGATACGCCCCTTGTCGTCGGCAACGACATCGGAAATCTGCGGATAGAAACCCGACGTGACGAGCTTCTCGCCACCTTCCTTGAATACTTGATACAAAGGCATGAAACGCGGCGTCTGCTTGGGGAAATAGTATTCCGCGTCATCCGGATCAAACAGCACTGCCTGCGGCACCCACACCTTGTCGGCTGCGGAAAGACTGTTTGCGTTCTGCAACAGGATGCGGCCCTTGCCCTTTTGCAAATCGTTGAACTCCAGCGTCTGCGTCGCCAGCACATCCAGCGCCTTGCCCTGCAAGCTGTGACGCAATACCACCTCCTGTGCCTGCGCACCGGCCAGCGGCAATAACAGGAATAGACCAACACTCACAATCCAGCGTTTCACGCGCAAACTCCTCCTTGTATATGTATGCGTTTCAATATGCAGCCACACGCGCCGCACGTTCGGCGAAGCGTCGACTATACACGGCGACTTCCCGCTACCGGACTTTGTAACAGCCTTGAAACAGGGGGCTGCGCAGTGCCTGATACGGCTTTCGAAAATGGCATGGCCTGCGTAAAATTCTGTGGGTAATTACCGTTATCCGATACGCCATGACAAAACTGTCCGTGCTTATTCCGTTCATCGTGTTGCTTGCTGCCTGCGATCAACTCGGCATTGATACACCAGCACATCAGGAAGCTGAAGCCCGCGCCATCGGCGGCGGTTGCCGTCACTCCGGCCAGGCGCTGGAGGATTGCTACATCAGTTATCCCAAGGTTTCCAAGGCAGCCATCTACGCTGGCTGGCGTGAAATGGACGGCTACATGCGCGACAACCATATCGACATCGTGCCGGCGACACTGCCCATTCCCTCGGCAAAAAGCAGCAAGAAGGCCGATGCCGCACCTGCGAGTGACGCACCAGCCAATGGCAGTGGCACCGCAAGCTCGCCTGCCAGCACGTCTGATGCGCCGAACGGCAACGCACCCGCCACCTCCAATAGTGACAAATCCTCTTGAGCGCGGCGCTGCTTGTCTACTGCCGCCCCGGGTTTGAAAAAGAGTGCGCACAGGAAATCGATCATTACGCAACTGCTCTTGGCATTAGCGGCTACGTCCGCACCAAACCCGACAGCGGCTGGCTGCTCTATGTACCGCACGAAGAAAATGGCGCGACGCAGCTGTATCGCAAGCTGAATTTTGTCGAGTTCATCTTTCCGCGCCAGATCGTGCATCGCGTCATCAGCGTGGAAAATCTGCCTGAGCGCGACCGCGCCACGCCGTTAGCGGATTGTGCAGCCACATTGGGCCTGAATTTCTCCGCCGTCTACCTTGAAACCGCTGACACCAACGAGGCTAAAGAGCTTTCCTCTTTCTGCCGCAAGTTCCAGCCGCACATCGAGAAAGCACTGACCAAACGCGAACTGCTGCGCAATAACGCATCGTTGCCGCGTCTGCACATCTTCTTCACCGATCACGCCACGGCATGGCTCGGCATCACCGACACCGATAACAGTTCGCCATGGGCCATGGGTATTCCGCGCCTTAAAAGCGTTCCCGGTGCACCATCGCGCTCGGCTCAAAAACTCGCCGAAGCATTGCAGATTTTCCTGACGCCGGAAGAACGTGCGGAGCGCCTGCACGAAGGCATTACCGGCGTCGATCTTGGCGCATCGCCCGGCGGCTGGACGTGGGTGCTGGTGCGTCACGGCTTGCACGTCACGGCGATCGACAACGGCAAGCTGGCGCCGGAGATCATGGCAAGCGGTCAGGTCGAGCATTTACATGCAGACGGCCTCACGTGGCGACCGCGCCGTCCAGTTCACTGGCTGGTCTGCGATATGGCCGAAAAGCCGGCACGCGTTGCCGCGCTCATGGCCGACTGGCTGGCCGAGGCGCATTGCGAAGAAATCGTCTTCAATCTGAAGCTGCCGATGAAAAAGCGCTACGACGAGGTCGAGCACTGCCGCGCACTGATCGCGGAACGCCTCGATACGGCACACATGCCCTATACGCTGGCGTTTCGCCAGCTGTATCACGACCGCGAAGAGGTCACGGGGCATTTGCGACGTATTACCGCGAGTAAATCTGCCGCAAAACGCAGATAAGGACATTCGCACTGCGCCTTTGATGGCACGAGCCCATCAGTGCGCTCAATGGGCAAAAACCCGCCTGAATCAGCCACTTGCCGTATAATTCTTGGCATTGCCCCGCCGGTTGGCAATATCCACTGCGGTCTCGCCGCAATTCAAAATTCCCAGTCAGTTTCGCTGCCTGAACCGGTACCCCACACCTTTGGTGTGTGGCAGGCCGATTCAGGAGCATTCAATGTCATTTGCTGAACTCGGGTTATTGCCCGAACTGCTGCGCGCCGTTACCGACGCCGGCTACACCGACCCAACACCGATTCAGGCCAAGGCCATTCCCATCGTCATGCAAGGGCACGACGTTATGGGCGGCGCACAAACCGGTACCGGCAAAACCGCCGGCTTCACCCTGCCCTTACTGCAGAAGCTCGCTCGTCACGCCAACAGCAGCCCCTCGCCGGCCAAACACCCAGTGCGTGCGCTGATTCTCGCGCCGACGCGCGAACTGGCGATACAGGTTCACGAAAACGTCGTCATGTACAGCAAGTACCTGCCATTGCGTTCCACCTGCATCTACGGTGGTGTGGACATGAAGGCACAGATTGCCGAGCTCAAGGAAGGTCGCGAAATCATCGTCGCCACGCCGGGCCGTCTGCTTGACCACGTACAACAAAAGACCGTGAACTTCAGCCAGGTTGAAATGCTGGTGCTCGATGAGGCCGACCGCATGCTGGACATGGGCTTCATTCCGGATATCAAGCGTATCCTCGGCCTGTTGCCGCAGCAACGTCAAAGCCTGTTGTTCTCGGCCACCTTCTCGGATGAAATCAAGAAGCTGGCCGACACCATGCTCAAGGCACCGCAACTCATTGAGGTCGCCAAACGCAATACGGTGTCCGACACCATCACGCACCGCATGCACCCCGTGGCGACGGATCTCAAGCGCAGCCTATTGACCTGGTTGATCCAACACAATGATCTGCAACAGGCACTCGTGTTCTGCGGCACCAAGTTCGGCGCCAGCCGCATCGCCGCTTATCTGAGCAAGCAAGGCATCACCGCCGACGCCATTCACGGCGACAAGAGCCAGAACGAGCGAACCAAGGCACTCGAAGCCTTCAAGGCCGGCAGCATCCGCATCCTCGTTGCCACCGACGTCGCCGCGCGCGGCATCGATATCGACGAACTGCCGACCGTCATCAATTACGAGCTGCCGCATACCGCCGAAGACTACGTGCACCGCATCGGCCGCACTGGCCGCGCTGGCAAGAAAGGCGAAGCAACGTCATTGGTTGCACCGGAAGAGGCCGGCCGTCTTGCCGATATCGAGAAGCTCATCAAGCTAAAGATCGAGCGCGTCGTCATCGACGGCTTCGATCAAACTGCCCACAGTGCCGATGAAGGCAGCCATAAACGTACCGAGCGCAGCAATAAGGGTGAACGTCACGAACGTGAGCCGCATGAGTCTCGTGGTGAACGCAAGCCACGCCGCCCCGAGCAGGACACACCGCGTCGTATCCCACATATGGACGCTGCATCTGCGCACTTGCCCAAACTCGATTTTGATCCCAACAAACCCTACGAATCCCGGACAACCGGCACGGAAGCGGCAAACAAAACACCCGCGCCATCTACTCATCACCGTC
>DATJJR010000104.1:0-14675 GCA_035492055.1 Rhodocyclaceae bacterium
GCCTACAAGAAGACCCAAACGGTTAACTGGGACCCGGTCGACCAGACCGTGCTCGCCAACGAACAGGTCATCGACGGCCGCGGCTGGCGTACGGGTGCGCTGGTCGAAAAGCGCGAGATCCCCGGCTACTACTTTGGCATCACGCAATACGCCGACGAATTGCTGAGCGCATTGGACACGCTGCCGGGCTGGCCTGAGCGCGTCAAGACCATGCAGGCCAACTGGATTGGCAAAAGCTTCGGCGTGCGCCTGGCCTTCCCGTATGAACTCGATGGCAAACAGGAAAAGCTGTGGGTGTTCACCACCCGCGCCGACACGCTGATGGGCGTGACTTACGTCGCCGTCGCCGCCGAGCATCCACTGGCCACACATGCGGCGAAGAACAATTCTGAACTCACCGCATTCATCGAGAAGTGCAAGCAGGGCTCGGTCATGGAAGCCGACGTGGCCACCATGGAAAAGGAAGGCATGCGCACCGGCCTCTTCGTCCGGCATCCGCTTACCGGCGAACAGGTCGAAGTCTGGATCGGCAACTATGTGCTGATGACCTACGGCGAAGGCGCGGTCATGGCCGTACCGGCGCATGACGAGCGCGACTTCGGTTTCGCCAAGAAATATCATCTGCCAATCAAGCAAGTGATCAAAGTCGGCGAACAGGAACTCGACACTGCGGCCTGGCAGGAAAACTACGGTAGCAAGGACGGTCACTGCATCAATTCCGGCAAATACGACGGCCTAAACTACGAAGCCGCTGTCGATGCCATTGCCGCCGACCTTGCCGCCAAGGGACTGGGCGAGAAGAAGGTGCAATACCGCCTGCGCGACTGGGGTATCTCGCGCCAGCGCTACTGGGGTTGCCCGATTCCGCTGATCCATTGCCCGTCCTGCGGTACAGTGCACGTGCCCGACGATCAGCTGCCAGTGAGGCTGCCGGAAGACTGCGTGCCCGATGGTTCCGGCAACCCGCTCAAGAAGCGCGCCGACTTTCTCAATGTCGCCTGTCCCAAGTGCGGCGGTCCGGCCGAGCGCGAAACCGACACGATGGACACTTTCGTCGATTCGAGCTGGTACTACGCGCGCTACTGCAGTGCCGATAACGCCGGGGCAATGGTCGATGAACGTGCGAACTACTGGATGCCGGTCGATCAGTACATCGGCGGCATCGAGCACGCCATCCTGCACCTGCTCTACGCGCGCTTCTGGAACAAGGTCATGCGCGACGTCGGCCTGACCAAGAAGGATGAGCCCTTTGCCAACCTGCTCACGCAAGGCATGGTGCTCAACCACATCTTCTCGCGCCGTACCGACAAGGGCGGCATCAACTACTTTGCACCAGAAGAACTCGAGCTCCAGCACGACGCCAACGGCAAGCTGGTCGGCGCAGTCAGCAAGGCCGACGGTCAGCCGGTCGATTACAACGGCATCGGCACCATGTCGAAGTCCAAGCGCAACGGCGTCGATCCACAGTCATTGATCGAAACCTACGGTGCCGACACCGCGCGCTTCTTCATGATGTTCGCCGCACCGCCGGAGCAGACCCTGGAGTGGGCCGATTCTGGCGTTGAAGGTGCACATCGCTTCCTCAAGCGCGTGTGGGCATTCGGTTTCGAGAATGCCGATGCAATCAAGACGGCAGGTGACGTATCCGGCAAACTGCCTGACGATCTCGCCAAGTTGCGTCGCGAAGTTCATCTCAATCTGAAACAAGCCACCGCGGATTTGCAGCGCCAGCAATTCAATACCGTGGCCTCGGCTGCCATGAAACTGCTCAACGCGCTGGAACGTGCACCTGGTGACGAAAGTTCGCACGTACAGAAACCAGCGGTGATTGCGGAAGGATTTTCCATCTTGCTGCGCGTACTGTCACCGATCACGCCGCATATCACCCACGCACTCTGGGCCGATCTTGGTTACGGTTCAGATATCCTCGCTGCACCGTGGCCAGAGGTCGATGAAAGCGCGCTGGTGCAGGACGAGCTTGAGCTGATGGTGCAGATCAATGGCAAACTGCGTGGCAGCATCAAGATCGCCGCCACCGCCGACAAGGCTGCTATCGAAGCTGCTGCGCTCGCCAGTGAAGCGGCACAAAAACAACTCGCCGGCGCTGCACCGAAGAAAGTCGTCGTCGTGCCCGGTCGTCTCGTCAACATCGTCTGCTGAGAATCCACATGCGCAAGTTGCTGCTTCTGTTGTGCGTCACCCTGCTGGTCAGTGCCTGCGGTTTCCATCTGCGCGGCAACTACACGCTGCCGTTCGATGCCTTGTACATCGACCTGCCGGAAACCAACGAGCTCTACGCATCGCTGAAGCGCAACATTGAAACCGGCACGAAGACCATCGTCACCGATGACCGGAAGACGGCCGATGCCATTCTCTCCGTCGTCTCGGATCGCACTTCGCAAAGCATTCTGTCGATCGGCGCCGATGGTCGCGTTACCGAGTATCAGCTGATTCGCGTCTTTTCCTTCCGCGTGTTTTCTCCGGCCGGAGAGGAAATCATTCCGCAGCGCGAAATCTCGCTGACGCGTGCCTTGCCTTATAGCGACAACACCGTACTGGCGAAGGCCACGGAAAGCGATCAGTTGCTGCGCGACATGCAGGCCGACCTTGTCCAGCAAATCATGCGTCGCCTCGCCGCCGCCAATCGCGCCAAGAGTGCCGCTGCAACCCGCAGTACCGACACCGGCAATGCAACTGCGCGCTGACCAGCTCCAGCAACACCTGACACAGCCGCTTGCCGGACTGTATGTCCTGCACGGCGACGAACTGTTGACCATCGAAGCCGCCGACGCCATTCGCGCGGCTGCGCGAAAACAAGGCTATGACGAGCGCGACGTGCTCGTCGTCACCGCCAATTTCAAATGGGATGAACTGGCCCTTGCCAGCGGCAATCTCTCTCTGTTCGGCGGCAACAAGCTGATCGATCTGCGCATTCCTTCGGGTAAGCCCGGTCGCGACGGAAGTGAGGCGCTGCAAAAGCACGCGGAAAATCTTTCGTCCGGCGTGGTCACGCTCATCACCTTGCCCGAACTCGATTGGCAAGCGAAGAAAGCTGCCTGGCTCATCACGCTCGGCGAGGCCGGTGTGATGATGGAACTCAACTCGCCGACACTGACGCAACTGCCGGACTGGATTGCCCAACGCCTTGGCCGGCAAAAGCAACGCGCCCCGCGCGAGGCTCTCGATTTCATTGCCACGCGCGTGGAAGGCAACCTGCTCGCCGCGCATCAGGAAATCCAGAAGCTTGGCTTGCTGTATCCGGAAGGCGAATTGACACTTGCACAGGTCGAAGAAGCCGTACTCAGCGTCGCGCGCTACGATGTGGAAGATCTGCGCGGCGCCGTGCTTTCGGGCGATGCCGAACGTTGCGCGCGACTGCTTGAGGGCTTGCATGCCGAAGATGCGGCCCCACCTTTGGTGTTGTGGGCGCTAGCGGCGGAAGCGCGCATCATCGCCGGCGCAAAAAGTGCCGTTGAGCGCGGCCTGTCACTCGACACGGCGTTGTCGAATCAACGCGTGTTCGGTGCACGCCAGGGTATTTACCGCAAGGCGGTGGATCGCATTTCAGCCGCCGGTGCACGCAATGCGCTCTTGCATGCTGCGCGCATCGATCGCATGATTAAGGGTCTGGCTCAGGGTGATTTGTGGGATGAATTCCTGCAACTCGCACTGCGACTCACCCGAACGTCCGCACGCGGGGCTTGAAGCGCTGGCGAGACAAACAAGTACTGGATTCAGCATGAACGACAGACTCGATATCAGCCAATACATGGACAGTCTCGGCCAGGCTGCCCGCCTTGCCGCTACGGCAATGGCCAAAGCGGATACCAAAGCCAAGAACGTCACCCTGCTGGCGCTCGCTCGCCTGTTGCACGAGCAGGCGGACGCACTGCAGATCGACAATGCCAAGGATATCCAAGCCGCCGAAGCAGCCGGACTGGCCGCACCGATGGTGGATCGCCTGCGCCTGATGCCCAAGGTATTGGCAACAGTGGCCGAAGGTTGTGAACAACTCGCCGCCATGCCCGATCCAGTCGGCGAAATCACCGGTGTCAAACGCCGCCCGACCGGCATCAGCGTCGGCCAAATGCGCGTGCCGCTGGGCGTGTTCGGCATGATTTACGAGAGCCGTCCCAACGTCACCATCGAAGCCGCGTCGCTCGCCATCAAGAGCGGCAACGCCTGCATCCTGCGCGGCGGCTCGGAAGCGATCCATTCCAATCTGGCGTTGTGGAAGCTCGTACAACAGGCGCTGACTGAAGCCGGGTTGCCGGCGACCGCTGTACAGCTCGTGGAAACGACAGATCGTGCCGCAGTCGGCCGCCTGATCGCCATGCCCGAGTATGTGGACGTCATCATTCCTCGTGGCGGCAAGGGCCTGATCGAGCGTATCAGCGCCGAGGCAAAGGTACCGGTGATCAAACACCTGGATGGCAACTGTCACACCTATATCGATGCCGACGTGGACATTGAGCAGGCATTGATTGTCACGGACAACGCCAAGACGCAGAAATACAGCCCCTGTAATGCCACCGAGTCGTTGCTGGTGCATGCTGCGTCGGCACCTTTGTTCCTGCCCAGGATCGGTGCCATCTTCGCGGCCAAGGGCGTGGAGATGCGCTGCGACGCAACCGCCAAATCGATCTTGTCGCAAATCCCGAACGCCACGCTTGTGGATGCCACCGAGGCCGATTGGGGCACAGAATACCTTGCCCCCATTATCAGCATCAAGGTGGTCAAGAATGTCGACGAGGCAATCGCACACATCAATCAGTATGGCTCGCATCACACGGATGCCATCCTCACCACGAACCATCCCAACGCGATGCGTTTCATTCGTGAGGTCGATTCGGCTTCGGTGATGGTGAATGCTTCAACGCGTTTCGCCGACGGTTTCGAATACGGTCTTGGCGCGGAAATCGGCATCTCTACGGACAAATTCCACGCCCGCGGACCAGTCGGTCTGGAAGGGCTGACCTCGCAGAAATGGGTAGTACTGGGTAACGGCGAGATTAGGGGCTAACCCACTAGCCTCCTTTATCTGCGCTTCACCTTCGGCGGCACAATAAAAAACGGCACCCTGCAGGGTGCCGTTTTTGTTTGAGACCTCAGTCGCTTCAGGCAGCGCGGCGCAGATGCTCCACGCTGGCATTGCCTTCTTCGATGAAGCGCTGGCGATAATTCTGCAGCACAAACTTGGCCAACAGCGCAGCAACAATGGTGACACCGGCAGCGATGTAGAAGATGGCGGACCAGTTACCGCCCTTCGACAATACCGACGCCAGTGGCACGATCAGTGAAGCAGTACCCTTGGCGGTGTACAGCGCACCCGCATTGCCTGCAGCGTATTTGCCGCCGAAGGTATCGGCACAGATCGCCGGGAAGATCGAGAAGATCTCGCCCCAGCACATGAAGATCAGCGCGGCAAAGATCATGAAGCCGATCGGATCGTGGCCAAATTGCAGCAGACCAACCAGCGACAGGGCTTCACCGGTGAAGACGATCAGCATGGTGTTTTCACGGCCGATCTTGTCGGAGATGAAGCCACACAGCGGGCGCGTCAGACCGTTGACCACGTTGTCGATGGCGAGCGCAGCAGTCAGCAGCGGCATGGCACCAAACATCAGCAGATCAACCATTTCCTTGTCATGGCCGAAGTCCTTGGCGATCGGAGCCAGTTGGGCGGTTGCCATCAAACCACCGGCAGCAACGGCAACAAACAGCGCATAGATCAGCCAGAAGACCGGGGTCTTCAGCATTTGACCCGTGGTCAGCTCACGCTTGGCCTGCAGGTTACGCGCCGGGATCTTGACACCAACCGGTGGGATCGGACGTACCAGCAGCATGGCCATCACGAAGATGACGACGCCTTGCAGGATACCGAAGTGGAAGAACGCAGCAGCGTAGCCCTGAGCCTGGATCATGTTGGCGATTGGGATCACGGTCACGGCAGCACCGGCACCGAAGCCGGCAGCAGTCAGACCAGCCGCCAGACCGCGCTTGTCCGGAAACCACTTGAGTGCGTTACCGACACACGTGCCATATACGCAACCTGCACCCACACCACCGACCACGGCAGCAACATACAGCTCCGTCAGGGACGAGGCCTGCGAGTTCAAGACCCATGCGATCGCAGCCAGAAGGGCGCCTGCGCCAACGACCGGACGCGGACCAAACTTGTCGACCAGCCAGCCTTCCACCGGGACAAGCCAGGTTTCAGTAATGATGAAGATGGAGAAGGCGGTTTGAATTGCAGCCTTCGTCCAGTCCGGATGCGCATCCTTCATCGGATTGACGAAGAGCGTCCAGCCGTATTGAAGGTTCGCCACCATCGCCATACAGATGATGCCGAGGATGAGCTGCACCCACCGATTTTTAAATCCTGTTGCTTGTTGTTCCATTAAGAACACCTTTCCTCAGTCTGCCAACCGGATTGGCTTTTAGTTATCGGACAGATACGCATCTACGACATGCATCCACGCATCCCCTGTGCGCAGGTTAGGCAGACATGACCAAGGCAACAAGTAACTAATGTAATGATTAAGTAATCTGATATGACGTCGTTCGTAGCCATAAACACATTACTTTCTATATGCTGATAACAAAAATGGATGGGCCGAAAATGCTTGTATCGCAAGCATTTCGACGTGTTGCTTGTCAGCTTATGGTGCCGCACAATGAAAAACGGCACCCCACAGGGTGCCGTTTTCTGACAGCGCCGAAGACGCTGAAGCTAGCTTAAGCGGCTTGCTTCACGGCCTGTTGCTGTTCAGCATCCACTGCCGCGTTGCCGTTGGCGATGAAACGCTGACGGTACGGTGCCAGGATGAACTTCGCCGAGATTGCAGCAGCCAGCGTGATACCTGCAGCCAGGTAGAACACCGTCGACCAGTTACCACCAGCGGACAGCACGGATGCCAGCGGCACGATCAGCGAAGCAGTTCCCTTGGCGGTGTACAGCGCGCCGGAGTTGCCAGCCGCGTACTTGCCGCCGAAGGTGTCGGCACAGATCGCCGGGAAGATCGAGAAGATCTCGCCCCAGCACATGAAGACCATGGCGGCGAAGAACATGAAGGCCATCGGTTCGTGACCGAAGTGCAACAGGCCGACCAGCGCCACGGCTTCACCGGTGAAAACGATCAGCATGGTGTTTTCACGGCCGATCTTGTCGGAGATGAAGCCGCACAGCGGACGGGTCAGGCCATTGGCCACGTTGTCGATGGCCAGCGCCATCGTCAGCAGCGGCAGGGTGGCGCCGAACATGGTGACCATGACGGAATCAACACCGAAGTCCTTGGCCATCGGGCCGATTTGCGCAGTCGCCATCAGGCCACCGGTAGCAACAGCGACGAACATGGCGTAGGTCAGCCAGAAGACCGGGGTCTTCAGCATTTGACCGGTGGTCAGTTCACGCTTGGCTTGCAAGTTGCGCGCTGCAACCTTCACGCCGGTCGGCGCAATCGGGCGAACCAGCAGCATGGCCAGCACGAAGATGGTCACGCCTTGCAGGATGCCAAAGTGGAAGAAGGCAGCTTCGTAGCCCTTGGCCTTGATCATGTTGGCGATTGGGATCACGGTGACAGCAGCACCGGCACCGAAGCCGGCAGCGTTCAGGCCAGCAGCCAGACCGCGCTTGTCCGGAAACCACTTGAGCGCATTGCCGACACACGTGCCGTACACGCAGCCAGTACCGATACCGCCAATGGCGGCAGCGAAGTACAACATCGGCAGGGACGTCAGTTGTGAGTCGAGGACCCACGACAGACCGACCAGCACGGCGCCACCGGCGACGACCGGACGCGGACCGAACTTGTCGACCAGCCAGCCTTCAACCGGCACGAGCCAGGTTTCGATCACGATGAAAATCGTGAAGGCCAATTGGATGGCGGCCTTGGTCCATTCCGGGTGAGCTTGTTGCATCGGATTGACGAACAAGGTCCAGCCGTATTGCAGGTTCGCAACCATCGCCATGCAGAGCACGCCGATGATGAGCTGAGCCCACCGATTCTTGTATCCTGTTGTTGCTTGTTGAGACATGATGAAGCACCTTTCCAGACTGCCAGCCGGGCGGCTTGCATTGTTTTCTTTTCTTGACCAAGGTCACACGCTCAGGGCGTTAAACCTGACGGACGGACAATATTTCCCGGCACGGGGGTGCAACAAGTAACGAACGTAATGGAAAGGTAATTTTGAAAGCGTCTTGCAAGGTGATGTACTGGCCATAAACAAATGACTTTTGATCCGATAATCGGATTGAATCAGCCAGTAACAGAGCGCATTAGCGGCTCTATTAAGGATTACTTATGGGCGAATCTGCTTTGTTTTTCGATGCCATCATGCGCGTTGATTTCTTCTGCCTCGGTGTTCGCGGTGACGCACAAAATCTGGCAGAAATCGCATTTTTGCCATTTCAGGCGGAACAAAAGGCGAGCTCAGAACTTGCGTCTGCCGCCGTAAAACAATTTCGTCACTGGCTAGTGCAGCCGGACTTTGTTTTTACCCTGCCATTAGTCACATCAGGTACGCCCTTCCGTCGAAGCGTCTGGAAAGCCATTTCTTCCATAAAACACGGTGAAACACGTACTTATGGCGATTTGGCCCAAGCGCTGAAGAGTTCGCCACGGGCTGTCGGCGGCGCATGTGGCGACAATCCATTCCCGATCATCGTGCCCTGCCATCGTGTCGTCGCCAAAACACCCAGCTTCAACGCCGGCCTCGGTGGCTTTGCTCACCATAGCGACGGCCTGTACCTGGACATCAAGCGCTGGCTGCTGGAGCGCGAGCGTGCATGAAACCGATGTCGCGTTAATCGACGAATTCGCCGACGCGCTCTGGCTCGCCGACGGGCTCTCGAAAAACACGCTGAGCAGTTATCGCGCCGATCTCAAGGGTTTCGCGACCTGGCTGGGAAACGGACATGGCCATTTGATCAGTGTCGATGGCTCTGCCATCAACGATTACCTTGCGCATCTGCATCGTAGTGTCAAAAAACCGAGCGCTAATTCTCAACGTCGCTTGCATTCAACGCTGCGACGTTTCTATCAATGGCTGCTTGCAGAAAATCGCATCCATCTCGACCCGATGCTCAACATCGAGCAACCGATGAAGCCGCAGCGCTTTCCGAAAACACTGTCGGAAGATCAGGTCGAAGCACTGCTCGATGCACCGGATACGGACACACCACTTGGCCTGCGCGATCGCGCGATGTTCGAGCTGCTCTACGCCACGGGTTTGCGCGTCTCTGAACTGGTCAATCTCAAGCTGTTCGAATTAAGCCTTGCCGACGGCGTTGTCCGCACGCATGGCAAAGGTGCCAAGGATCGTCTGGTGCCGCTCGGTGACATGGCTGCGGAATGGCTGCAACGTTATTTTGCCGTTGCACGCCCGGTGCTGCTCGGCGCCAGACAAAGCGATTTTGTTTTTGTCGGCGACGGCACAGGTCATGAACTCACACGCCAGGCCGCGTGGTATCTGATCAAGAAACACGCAATCATCGCTGGCATTCCCACCGAAAAAATTTCTCCGCACGTATTGCGTCATGCTTTCGCCACGCACCTTCTGAATCACGGCGCAGATCTGCGCGTGGTGCAGTTACTGCTCGGCCATGCCGACATCACGACCACACAGGTTTATACGCACGTCGCACGCGAACGACTCAAGCTGTTGCACAAGGCCAATCATCCGCGTGGTTAAAATTCGTGCATGAGCAAACATGATCTGCATGTGCCGGAAACACCCGCGACGCAATTTCTGAAGAAGCACGGAATCACCTACGGCAGCCACCCCTACGCATATGAAGAACACGGCGGCACAAGCGTATCGGCGCGTGAACTCGACGTTGCTGAACACGACGTGATAAAGACGCTGATCATGGAAGACGAGAATGCCAGGCCGCTGGTCATGTTGATGCATGGCGATTGCAAAGTGTCGACCAAGGAATTGGCGCGACAGGCCGGCGTGAAGAAAATCGCACCCTGCGCCCCGGACACCGCGAATCGTCACAGCGGTTTTCTGATCGGCGGCACATCGCCTTTCGGCACGAAGAAAAGCATGCCGGTGTTCATGGAGCGCAGCATTCTCGAAGTGCCGCTGATCTACATCAACGGCGGCAAGCGCGGCTATCTCGTGAGCGTGAAGCCGCAGGACATTGTGGCGGCGCTGCAAGCCAAGCTGGTTGACGTCGCGCTGCCGGATTAATTCATCAATCCGCACAGATGCGGAGAGCGGCAAAACACGTCGTCCTCACAGGGCGACGTGCGAAACCAAAGGCGAGACCGATCCTCTGGATCGGTGGGTTTATGTCACCCCCTACCTCGTTCAATCTGCACCCCAACGCGCTTCACGCCCCTCGCCACGCCCACCTTGGCGATGGAAATTTTCACCCACGGTGCACCAAATTCATCGAGCATCAACTTGATGACATACTCGCCCAATGTCTCGAGCAAATTGAAATGCCGTTCGGCCAATTCCTTGCGCACACGCTCAATCACCACGGCGTAGTCGATGGTCTTGGCAATGTCGTCGTCCATCGCAGCCTCGTCCGGCACACCGAAGGTGAGATTGATCTCAACCATCTGCGGCGTGACACGTTCGCGGTCGTAAATGCCGACGTTGGCCTCGACGCGCATTTCCTCAATAAAGATAAAGTCCAATTGGCCACCTTTGGCATCCTTTAGAATGCGCGAATTCTAAAGAAACACGAACCTCATGAATACGTCCATGTTTGCTTTCCTTGCGCTCGGTTACGCGCTCGGCTCGATTCCCTTCGCCATCATCGTCTCAAAAGCCTTCGGCCTTGCCGATCCGCGCACCGTTGGTTCGGGCAATCCCGGCGCCACCAACGTGCTGCGCTCTGGCAATAAAAAAGCGGCGTTCTTGACCCTGCTCGGCGATGCAGCCAAAGGCTGGCTCGCCATGGTGATTGCCGCCAAATTGGGCGCCGACCCGATGGGCGTTGCACTTGCAGGTGCCGGCGCATTTTTCGGCCATGTGTACTCAGTGTTCCTGCGCTTCAGGGGCGGTAAGGGCGTCGCCACAGCCGCCGGCGTGTTCTTCGGCTTCAGTTGGCAATTGGGTTTGATCGTGCTGGCCGTGTGGCTGATCACGGCATTTGCCAGCCGCTACTCGTCGCTCGGCGCCATTGCCGCTGCGATTTCAGCACCCGTCGCGGCATGGTGGTTGCTGCCGCAACCGGAGCAGGCATTGACGGTAACGGCGATCGCGATCATCGTGATCCGCCGTCATCGCGACAACATCGAGCGCCTGATCAATCGCACCGAATCAAGAATGGGGAAGAAGGGCTGACGTCCCTGTTTTTCGTCTAAGCTCCTTGGCAGCCCAGTCGCTGCAGTTCGCCACGCGAAGTATGGCGCTGCAGACTTATACCGGCGTGTCGATCTGATCCAGCGGCCAGCGCGGACGAATCGCAAATGCGCCGTCGCGACGCACAGCATCTTGCTTGAGCAAGCGTTGTGCGCCGCAAAAAGCGATCATCGCGCCGTTGTCGGTACATAACGCGACTTCCGGGTAGTACACCCGAATCTTGTGCTTTGCCCCCATGGCATTAAGGCGTTCGCGCAGCCGTTTATTGGCGCCCACGCCACCGGCAACAACCAGGCGCGACAAACCGCAGGCGCGTACTGCCGCCAGCGACTTGTTCGCCAGCACTTCCGTCACTGCCTCCTGAAATTCGGCAGCAAGGTCGGCTGGCGCATACGTGTCACTTCGCACTGCGGTCAACACCGCCGTCTTGAGTCCCGAGAAACTGAAGTCCAGATCGCCACTATTCAGCATCGGCCGCGGCAACTTGTGTTTGCCGAGCGTGCCCGCTTCCGCCAATTTCGCCAGCGCAGGGCCGCCCGGGTAGCCGAGGCCAAGGAGTTTCGCCGTTTTATCAAACGCCTCACCAGCCGCGTCGTCGAGCGATTCACCAAGCAGGCGATACTGGCCAACATCCGTTACTTCCATCAATTGGGTGTGTCCGCCGGAAACAAGTAAGGCGATAAACGGAAACGTCGGCGGGTCGTTTGCCAGCAAGGGCGACAGCAAGTGACCTTCAAGGTGGTGCACCGGCAAGGCTGGAATATTCAGCGCCAGCGCCAATGACTCGGCAAAGCTTGAGCCGACAAGCAGGGCACCGGCCAAACCGGGACCGGCAGTGTAGGCAATGGCATCGATATCTGCACGTGCCTTGCCGGCCTCAGCCAGTACGGTTTCCAGCAACGGGATCAGGCGGCGAATGTGATCGCGAGACGCCAGCTCCGGCACAACTCCGCCATAGGCTTCGTGCATTGCCACCTGCGTATGCACGGCATGGCCAAGCAAACCTGCTTCGGTATCGTAAAGCGCGATACCGGTTTCATCACAAGAGGATTCGACGCCAAGCACTAGCATTTGGATTGGATGGTCTTTCAGAAACAGCAATGCCCCGGCAAAACCGGGGCATTGATTGTACGGCCGGAAAGCTTAACGGCCGAGCAGAATGCGTGCGAGCACCTGGCCGACCACGGCAACACGGCCGCTGTCATCAGGCGCTTCGGCAAAATCTTCGGGGGCTAGAACCTCTTCGCTGAATTGCGAGTTGTCGCAAATCAGGCGCACTTCCTTCTTGAGGCCGGATTGCGCCCGACGCACGACAAACTTGTCGTTCACGTGAAGGACGTAGACGCCATTCGATTGAATGCGATTAACACGCGGGTCGTAGACCACGATGTCGCCGGAGCGCAAATACGGCTCCATGTCTTCAGATTGAATACGTACCATCTTCACATCACGCGGCAAGCCGATATCGCGCAGCGTTTCAGGCAAGGTATAAAGCGCATGCCCGTCGCTGCTGTTATCGGAATGCAGGTCAATCACCGCATAATGTTCATCCACCACATTGGCGCCAGTGCTGGCGTCTCCCATGACGAGATGTTCGACCGTAGTATTCAGTGTCCTGGCAATCTCGGGCAGACGAAACAGCTCCGGTACACCATCGCCACGCACCCAAGCCGTTGCCGTGTTCTGGCTGACATCGAACAACTGGGCAACCGCCGTCACGCGGCCATAGCCAGGCGGAATCGAACCACGGCGATCTAGCGCAGCATTGAAATTGGCAGCGAATTGACGGCGAAAATCCTGCTGACGCTGAATTTTGTCGTCGCCGGAATTGAGATGAACGATGGTATTCATGCAAAGCATTGTACCAAGTTGCATGACAACCACCAAGTCGCCTTGCCGCCGCAACACCGCTTCCATACCCTCTTGCTGCAAAATCCGGCCCCGAGCTTGCAAAACTGGGAAGTCAGCCGCGCACGGCCGCTACTTTTCGGCGTGTAGGATTTTCGTTGACAGAGCTTCCGAAAAGGTTATAATCCACGCCTCATTTTGTTCCAACCTATTCAGGTACGACTGCAATGCCAGGTATCCGCGTTAAGGAAAACGAGCCGTTTGAAGTTGCGATCCGTCGCTTCAAGCGCGCCATTGAAAAGACCGGTCTGCTGACCGAACTGCGCGCACGCGAGTTCTACGAAAAGCCCACCGCCGAGCGCAAGCGTAAGCTCGCTGCCGCCGTCAAGCGCCATCACAAGCGCGTGCGCAGCCAGACGCTGCCGCCGAAGCTGTACTGATCGGCTAGCTCCGCGAAGAACTAGCCGCGCGGGGCTTCACTGCATTCCGAAAACCTCGGCTGCCGCCTATACTGAGCGGCAACTGAGGTTTTTCCTATTGCTGTTCCCAAAGCTATCAAAGCGACTGTCATGACCCTCAAGCTCAGCATCAACGACGACATGAAGAACGCCATGCGTGCCGGCGACACCGTACGCCGCGACGCTTTGCGCCTCTTGCTGGCCTCGATCAAACAGAAGGAAGTGGACGAGCGTATCGAGCTCGACGATGCCGGCGTACTGGCCGTGATTGAAAAAGCGCTGAAGCAGCGCAAGGATTCGATCACGCAGTACCAAACCGCCGGTCGCCAGGACCTGGTTGCCGCCGAACAGGCCGAGGTGGATGTTTTCTCCGCCTACATGCCGCAGCAGCTTTCCGAAGCGGAAATCGAGGCCATCATCACAGCCGCCATCACACAAAGCGGCGCTTCTGGCGCGGCCGCTATGGGCAAGGTCGTCGGTCTCGTCAAGCCACAAGTTGCGGGCCGCGCAGACATGGGCGAAGTGTCCAAGCGCATCAAGGCCGCGCTGGGTTGATCCCGGAAAGCTTCATTCAGGAATTGCTGGATCGCGTCGATATCGTCGACGTCGTCCAGCGTTACGTGCCGCTCAAGAAAGCCGGCGCGAACTATCAGGCCTGCTGCCCCTTCCATTCGGAAAAATCGCCCTCCTTCACGGTCAGCCCGACCAAGCAGTTCTATCACTGCTTCGGTTGCGGCGCGCACGGCACTGCGATCGGATTCCTGATCGAGTATTCGGGCATGGGTTTCGTCGATGCCGTCAAGGATCTGGCGCAAAACGTCGGCATGATTGTGCCCGACAACGACGACCGTCTGCCGCCGGCGCAGCGTGCCGAGCAGCAGGCGAAAAGCATGGCGCTGTCCGAAGCGCTGAGTCGCGCTTGCGATTTTTATCGTCAGCAGTTGCGGCAATCGGATCGCGCCAAGCAATATCTGATCGGCCGCGGATTGACTGGCGAAATCGCTGCTCGTTTCGGCATCGGTTATGCGCCGGACGGCTGGGACGGTT
>DATJJR010000105.1:0-20141 GCA_035492055.1 Rhodocyclaceae bacterium
CTGACAGGTCGTTTACCGTTTCAGGCCAGCAGTAACTACAACATGATTTACCAGATCTGCAACAGTACGCCGTTGCCACCTTCGACGTTCCGCAGCGATTTGCGTTCGTCGCTCGATGCCGTGGTACAGCGTGCGATGCAAAAGGATCTGTCTGCACGGTATCAGAGCTGGGAAGAGTTTTCCGTCGATCTGGCACAGGCTTATCGCAATCGCCGCATGAACGAGCGTGCGTATGTGACGGACATGGAAAAGTTCGAAGTATTGCGTGGCATGACTTTTTTCGCCGAGTTTTCCGACATCGAGGTGTGGGAAGTTGTGCGCTTCTCACGCTGGGAAGAAGTTGCTGCCAGCACGCAATTGATGCGCGAAGGCGAGGCCGGTGATAACTTCTGCATCCTGGTCGAGGGCGAGGTGTGCATCAGCAAGCAGGGTGTTGTGCTCGACATGCTTGGCCCGGGCGATGTATTCGGCGAGATTGTCGCCATCGCGCCAGCGACGCAAGGTCGCTCGGCCGATGCGATGGCGCAGACCACTGCGCGCGTTGCGATGATTTCCAAGAATGCGTTGCGCCATGCCTCGGATACGGCGCGCATGCATTTCTACGAAGCCTTTCTCAAGATTGTTTCCAATCGCCTTGTCGCCACGAGTAAACGGGTGGTGTGACTGATTGGTCATTCGCGTGTGAGAACAACGAGCAAAAGAAAAGGGCCCGCGCATGCGGGCCCTTTTCTTTGAGTCTTCTGCGTTCTACTTTACTGCGGCCAATTGCTGCTGCAGTTCGCCCGACTGGAACATCTCGGTCATGATGTCGCTGCCGCCGACGAATTCGCCGTTGATGTAGAGCTGCGGAATCGTCGGCCAGTTGGCGTATTCCTTGATGCCTTGGCGGATTTCCGGATCGGCCAGCACATCCACGGTGACAAGCTTTTCGACGCCGCTGGCCTTGAGGATTTGTACAGCACGCGACGAAAAGCCGCATTGCGGGAATTGGGGCGTGCCCTTCATGTAGAGGACAACGGCGTTGCTGGTAACGGTTTCGCGGATGCGGTCTTGAGCGCTCATGACGGGTTTCCTGGGTAACTGGGTAAGTTAAGGCGGCCGGGAAATGCGGCGCCAGAATAGTTGATTATTTTAGTCGGACAATTTTACTGGTGCTCGTAAAACGTGGCAAGTCTTTGTCGTGAACTGAAAAGAAAAAGCGCAACCCTAGGGTTGCGCTTTGAGTTCCACACCAGAGGAGGAGGGTGGAGGAGAACCGAAATCACAGCAAGACAAATCAATCAGAGGTGGCAGCCTGCAGATCAATCCGTTTACACAACTGGTAAAGCACTTGCGTTCATCAGGTTGAGATGGATTGTGTCAGACAGAAAAAACCTGTGCAAGTAGTTTGTTGTGCGTTGCACCACAAATGTTTTTATCTCCATAAGTGTATTGTCTTATGGCTATTTATATTTATGTTAATCATATGGTTATACGTTAATAAAGCAGAAATAAAAAACGACTTATGGGATATAAATCATTTAAATGTGTGCATATGCGATTGTAAATGTTGCGGTGCAATATTTTGAGTTGCGTGGCAGGTAAAGTGGGGCGCGCTAGAATCCAATCCTCTTTGAATAAAGGATTCAGCATGGAATGCGTAGTTCGTTGGGGCGAGGGCATGAGCTTCATCGCCGAGACCGGCAGCGGGCACATTGTGGCGATGGATGGTGCACCTGAAGGCGGTGGACGTAATCTGGCGCCGCGCCCGATGGAAATGGTGCTGCTGGGGACTGGTGGTTGTACCGCGTATGACGTGGTGCTGATTCTCAAGCGCGGTCGTCAGGACATCACCGGTTGTGAAGCGCGGTTACATGCAGAACGTGCTGAGACGGACCCCAAAGTCTTTACCCGAATCAATTTCCACTTTGTCGTGACCGGGCGTGATTTGAAGCCCGAGATTGTCGAACGCGCAATCAAGTTGTCGGCGGAGAAATATTGCTCGGCCTCAATCATGCTCGGCAAGACGGCAGAGATCACGCACACTTGGGAAATTGTTGAGGGCTGATCGCTTTTCTCTCGGGGCATGGCTAAACGTAGTAAGCCGTTGTCGTCATCACTTTTGATGAAACTGCCATTGCCGATTTGATCGGTGCCGGGAGCTCGGCGGCACCAAGCCGCACGGCGGTGGCGGCATGTTCCGCTTCGTCACTAGCCATTTGCTCAAGCACGGCACGGGAGCGTACGTCACTTGTTGGCAGTTGCTGGAGGTGATCGACCAAGTGGGCGCCGACCTGCCGTTCTGTCTCGGCAAGAAAACCGAGATTCCATTTGTCGCCAAACTTTCCGGCAATCACGCCGAACGCCAGTGCGCCTGTATACCAGAGTGGATTGAGCAGACTCTTGCGACCACCGAGTTCGGCAATCCGTGATTCCGTCCAGTTGAGATGCTCGGTTTCCTCCCACGCGGCATGTACCAGTGCTGCGCGTGTGGCGGGATCACGTGAAGTTAGTGCCTGCCCTTGATAAAGGGCTTGTGCGCAGACTTCGCCGACGTGATTGACCCGCATGAGGGCGGCGGCATGACGGCGCTCCACTGCCGTCAAGGTGCCTTCTTCAAGTTTTTCGCCAGGACGGACACGAGCAGTCGGTGCCGACGCGAAAACCGTACGCAGAGCTTTGTCGAATTCGGTAATGACTTGATCAAACATGGCAGATCAGGGCGAGTCGATATTTTTGACATCCGGGTTTCCGCCCAATTTGAGCGCTCGAATGCCTTCCTTGGCGCTATAAATGGGGCTGAAATTGGGGCAAAAGTAATTGCGCGCCAAAGCCTGTTCACGTTTGTTGGTACCGGCCATGGCTTTCCATTCGCTATCGCGTGCTTCCGACCACGTGCCGTCAGAACGACCGGTAGCGTAGATACGCAGCCTCTGAGCATCGCAATAGAGTCCTTCGTAGCTGATGTTTGTTGCACCGCCTGCGGTCTTGACCACCATGGTGTAGCGCACGACGCCATCGTCGTGGCCTGCATCAATGCTGTTCTGGTCGATGTAGAACTTGGCCGTTTCGGTCGGCCCGACGTAGAACTCGATCAGGTTGGCATCCTGCGGAAAGAGAGGAAGCTTGTAATCACTTTCTTTCCATGGGTCCTTATCTTTGTCGTCGCCGAGAAGAAAATCGAGATTGCCTGCCTGCGCCATTTGGTGCGCGAGCAGAACAAGCAGGCATGCAAGCAGGCGTTTCATTCTTTGTCTTCCTGTACGGACGGTGCCGCTGCAGACGGCGTGCGCCATTGGGGTTTTTGTTGCGCCGGATTGGAGAAGAGAAAGCGCGCCAACTCCGTCAGTGCCAACTCATAGACGCCACGTTTGAAATCGATCACGCCATCAAGCGGCGTCCAATATTCGCTCCAGCGCCAAGCATCGAACTCGGGGTGATCGCTGGCGCGCAACGATACATCACTATCGCGACCGACAAGTCGCAACAGAAACCAGATTTGTTTCTGGCCCTTGTATGTACTGCGCCATTCACGCCGTACCCAATTCTTGGGAACGTCATAGCGCAGCCACTCGCGCGTGCGGCCGAGAATCCTGACGTGTTCGGGCAAAAGCCCGACTTCCTCGTGCAACTCGCGGAACATTGCCTGTTCCGGCGACTCACCCTTGTTGATGCCGCCCTGCGGAAATTGCCACGCATGTTCGCGTATGCGCTTGCCCCAGAACACTTGATTGCGGCCGTTGGCGAGGATGATGCCGACATTCGGCCGATAGCCTTCCCGATCCAGCATGGGAGCACCCTCTGAATTTTTGACTGCCGCCATTTTTCCATAATTCGCTGCGACTGGAAAGCTGCAGGAGTCACTGCTTTCTCCGCATAAAAGCCCGTAAAATCTCGCTTTCGCCATTTTTTCCGGATTTGTTTCATGCGCGCTTCGCAGTTCTTCATCGCCACCCTCAAGGAGGCTCCCTCGGACGCCGAAGTTGTCAGCCATAAGCTGATGATGCGTGCCGGCTATATCCGCCGTCTTGCCGGTGGTATCTACACCTGGATGCCGATCGGCCTGCGTGCCTTGCGCAAGGTCGAGGCCATCGTGCGCGAGGAAATGAATCGCGCCGGTGCCATCGAATTGCAGATGCCGGTGGTGCAGCCATTCGAATTGTGGGAAGAGTCCGGCCGCGGCCCTGGCTACGGCCCTGAACTGTTGCGTTTCAAGGATCGGCATGAGCGCGACTTCGTGCTCGGTCCGACGCACGAGGAAATCATCACCGACATAGTACGTCGCGAAGTAAAAAGCTATCGTCAGTTGCCGCGCCATTTCTACCAGGTGCAAATGAAATTCCGCGATGAAATCCGGCCGCGTTTCGGTGTCATGCGCGGGCGTGAATTCCTGATGAAGGACGGTTATTCCTTCCACACCAGCTTTGAAGATTTGCAACGTGAGTACAAGAACATGTACGACACGTACTCGCGCATCTTCACGCGCCTGGGTCTCAAGTTCCGTGCCGTTGCCGCTGACACCGGTTCCATCGGTGGAACCGGTTCGCATGAATTCCATGTACTGGCCGACTCGGGCGAAGACGCGCTGGCCTACGGCATCGATTCCGATTTCGCCGCCAACGTGGAACTCGCGGAAGCGCTTGCACCGGCTGTACCGCGTGCTGCCGCGACACAATCCATGAATAAGGTTGCGACGCCCGGTAAGACAAAATGCGAAGACGTTGCCGCGTTCCTGAATATCTCAATTGAGAAAATGGTCAAGGCCGTTGCGGTCGTGCGCGAAGAAGCCGGTTTTGCATTGCTGCTGCTGCGCGGCGATCACGAACTGAATGAAATCAAGGCCGAGAAGATTGTCGGCAAGTTCCGCTTCGCCAACGACAAGGAAATCATCGATGCATTGGGCTGCAAGCCCGGCTACATTGGCCCGAAGACAGGTGTCGCTATCTTTGCTGATCGTACCGTCGCTGCGATGAGCGATTTCACTTGCGGCGCCAATGAGGAAGGTTTTCATGTCAGCGGCGTGAACTTCGGCCGTGATCTTGACGAGCCGCAACAGGTTGCCGACTTGCGCAATGTCGTTGCCGGCGATCCTTCGCCGGATGGTAAAGGCAAGCTTGATCTGTGCCGCGGTATCGAAGTCGGCCACATCTTTCAGTTGCGTACCAAGTACTCGCAAGCACTGAAGTGCGAATTTCTCAACGATCAGGGCAAGCAGCAGGTCATGGAAATGGGTTGCTACGGCATTGGCGTGTCGCGCATCGTCGGTGCTGCCATCGAACAAGGCAACGACGATCGCGGTATCGTCCTGCCGGCGGCGATTGCGCCGTTCGAACTCGTGATCGTGCCGATGGGTTACGCCAAATCGGCCGAGGTCAAGGCTGCTGCGGATACGCTACTCGTTGAGCTGCAGGCGGCCGGTGTGGATGTGATTCTCGATGATCGGGACGAACGCCCTGGTTCGATGTTTGCCGATTGGGAATTGATTGGCGTACCGCACCGCCTTGTTGTTGGTGACCGTGGTCTGAGGGAAGGCAAGATCGAATACAAGGCACGCACGGATGCCGAGGCGAGCATGATCGATGCTGCTGCAGTGGTTACGCACGTGCGCGAGTTGTTAAAGCGCTGAGTTTGACTGTGCGCTGGCTTGTCTTTGCCTTGGGTTTGATGTGCTGCGTGCCGCTGGCATATGCGGGCGCGCAGCAGCAAGAGGCATTGGCGGCGAGCGTGCAAGCGGCGTTGCAGTCGTCGATAGCCGATCAGGCCTCGCCGGATCCGCAGTTTCCCAGCGAGATGGAAAAAGTGAATTGGCTGACGACGATGTCGGAGCGCCTTGCCCGCCGTATTCCAGACCTGCAGGAGCGCATCGATCTGCTCAAGACGATTTATTACGAAGCACGCCGTGCGGGGCTTGATCCGCAACTTGTGTTGGGTCTGATTCAGGTCGAGAGCAATTTTCGCAAGTACGCCGTATCAAGCGTCGGCGCACGCGGTTATATGCAAGTGATGCCTTTCTGGGTCAAGCAGATCGGTACGCCGGACATGAATCTCTTTCACATGCGCACCAATCTGCGTTTTGGTTGCACGATCCTGCGACACTATCTCGACATTGAAAATGGTGATCTCTATCGTGCGCTGGGCCGTTACAACGGCAGCTTAGGGCAGCCCGAATATCCGAACATGGTACGTGCTGCATGGGAACGTAACTGGAGTTGGTCTACGGCGCAGCAGGTATTGGCCAGATAGCGGCAACGCAAAACATAGGAGAAAAAACAAAAGGGCCGCAATCTGCGGCCCTTTTGTTTGGCTGAACCCCCCAGCTTAGCTGGCGATTTCGCGTTCGATTTCGGCGAGACCGACGTGACGCACGTCGCGGCCTTTCACCATGTAGATTACATATTCGGCAATGTTCTTGGCGTGATCGCCAATGCGCTCGATGGCCTTGGCGATGAAAACCATGTCGAGGGAGCGCGAAATCGTGCGCGGGTCTTCCATCATGTAGGTGATGAGTTCGCGCATGGCCGACTTGAATTCGGAGTCCACTTCCTGGTCGGTGCGAACCACTTGGCCGGCAGCAACGACGTCGAGGCGGGCAAAGGCGTCGAGTGCCTGACGCAGCATGCTCACAACGATATTGGAGACGTGGCGGAATTCGATGGCCGGCGCGGAATGGAAATCCGAGCCGTGAATCTGTTTTGCCATCTTGGCGATCTTTTTTGCTTCGTCGCCGATGCGTTCCAGATCGGTGATGGTCTTGATCACGGTCATCACCATGCGCAAATCGCTGGCGGTCGGTTGGCGGCGCGCAATGATTTGCGTGCAGGCTTCGTCAAGCTCGACTTCGTGACGATTGACACGTTCGTCGGTGGCGATGGCCTGATCGATCACCAGCATGTCGCCGCTGGAAAGTCCGTCCATGGCCATGACGATCAACTGTTCGACGAGACCCCCCATCTGCAACACGCGGTTGCGGATGTTCTCAAGATCGGCGTCGAATTGCTTGGCGATATGGTCGGACATGGGAGGGCTCATGGGGAAATCAATCGGACTCTGAATGCTACGCGGCGATTATGAAGGATTTGTTGCAATTGCCGATTTAACCGTGAATTGTCAACGACCAAGCGTTTTCACTCCCGTTTCGGTGCCAAGCAGAAGCACGTCAGCTCCCCGTTTTGCGAACAGGCCGTTGGTGACCACGCCGACGATCTGATTCAACTCGGTTTCCAGCGCGACCGGGTCGGAGATCGACAGGCCATGCACATTGATGATGATGTTGCCGTTATCGGTGAGAAAACCTTCACGCAACTTGGGGTCGCCACCCAGATGCTTGAGTGCGCGGGTGACTTGCGCGCGTGCCATCGGAATGACCTCGAGCGGCAAAGGGAAGGTGCCGAGTGTGGGGACCTGCTTGCTTGCGTCGCAAATGCAGACAAAAGTGTCCGCAACGGCCGCGACGATTTTTTCGCGGGTGAGTGCACCGCCACCGCCCTTGATCATGGCGAAGCCGGGATCGATTTCATCGGCACCATCAACGTAGATCGGCATGTGCTCAACTTGATTGAGATCAAGTACCTTGAAACCATGACCTTCGAGACGTTTGCGTGTGGCTTCCGAACTTGCAACCGTGGCGGCGATGCGCGATTTGATGCCAACCAGGGCATCAATGAAAAAATTGGCTGTGGATCCGGTGCCGACACCGATGATGCTGTCCGTTGGCGCATGGGTAGCAACATAGTCAACGGCAGCTTGCGCCACGGCTTGCTTGAGTTCATCTTGAGTCATGAGGCTTCCTGCGGTGTTGGCTGGAAGCGTACGCGCTCCCATTCGTTGCCTTGGTCGATTATTTCAGTGAGTGTGATGCTACTTTGCTTGCCATCCACGACCAGTGTCAACACCAGTGCAGGGCTGAACAGGCCAGTCGGCAGCAGCAGTTCCTGGCTTTCCGGCGCCAGCATGATGGCGTCGATAAAGCCATTGCCGGCTTCGAATGCTTCCGCCCAAATACCGAGCTTGAGATCGGGATTTCGCACCTGTGCACATTGCGCCGGACCTGGCAGTGTTTCCAGGCCATAGCTGAAACGCCGCTGTGGGGTGCGACTGATGCGCCGTAGAATGCCAAGGCACCATTCGATTTCGCCTTCTCGGCGATAGCTGATCAATTCGCCGATGCGATTACGGGATCGCAGCGTCAGGGACGTCGCACCCAGACCTTGTGCGCTGACATCGCTCTGGCGCCACTCTTCCATCATCTGCTTGTCCCCCGAGGTCTCGAGGCGCAGCAGCGTTTCCATTGGATCAGGTGGTGGCTCGTCCGCGTTCGCTACCGCGCCACGCCCGAAGCGATATTCGTTGAACAGATTGGACAGTTCGGTGCCGCGGTAATTCAGCGAGCGCCCACTGCGGGCGTAGGCACTGCAAGCGATCATGCGGCGCGCCAGCGACAGTCCGCTGACGACGCGCAACCCGCATTCACCGGCTTCGCGTGCACTGCTCCGCTCAGGGGGTTGTTCGGCCCAGTGACGCAATAGCAGCTCGACCAATCCGGTGATCTGTTCGTTGTATGTGTGGAAGGGTTGTAGCCATTCCGGCAGCGTGGCTTGCGGGCGCGTGAATTGCGCCAGCTTCAGGATGTTGCCGCGCATGCGGCGCGTCGAACAATAATGCAGGCGTGTACCGCGCAATGGGCGTTGCGGGTCGAAACGCTGCGGTGGCGTATGCATGGCGATGTCAAGCACATGCGTGCTGGCATCGTGCGGAACTTCCGTCAATTCGAACGCGGCGGCGTGTTGTTGCAGCCAGCGTTGCAGCACTTCGAATTGCAACGGGATCAGATTGGAAACCGGCGCCAGCTCGAAATACAGACCAGCCATGTAGGCATGCAGGCAACTGCGTGCCGGCGTTTGCTCCGGATAGACAGTTTGCGAGAGACGCATGACCCCGAGGCCATTGGCAAGACCGATCAATTCGTGGACGGTTTCCCACCAGGCGCTGTCGGCCGGGCGATAACGGCAATGCAGAAGTTTCTTGTGCTCGACCCAGGCATCGATGGCGCGTGCCGCACACAAGGCCATCGCCATGCGTTGGCCTTGTGTGCGTTCTTCTTTGTCGTTGTCGCGACTGCCTTGAAGCAGGCAATGGCGATACGCGGCACAGAGGACCTGCACATGCTTGTCCAGTGTTACCCAAGCGAGGTCTTCACCATGCGCACGTGTCCCTGGCAGCAGGTAGTTTTGCAGCAAGTCGTCGTAAAACGGACGAGCGAAAGTGTCGATTTGGATCAACGCTTCGCGCGTGGCATCCGGCGGCAATTCAGTGTCGTAGCGGCTGAAATCATCGAGCAGATTGTCGATGTCGACCAGTACACGCGCAGCATCACCGACTGGAATTTCCCCCAGCGTCTGGTCGATATTCTGCGGCGAGCCCAGAGGATGGCTCGACCTTTCCTTCTGCAGAAAGCCCACCAGTTTGTTCAGCATGCCAACATTATCGTCACAAACCGGCCATGCTGTGCATGACCGGCAAGCCCAAATCGGGCCGATTTCTTATCTTTTGCGCTTATTTTTTACGCATTGGCGGCAAGTCGGTGCATGAACCATGCGCAACTTCGGCGGCGAGACCGATGGTTTCCCCCAACGTTGGATGCGGGTGAATGGTCTTGCCAATATCAACCGCATCGGCGCCCATTTCGACGGCCAGGCAAATCTCACCAATCATGTCGCCGGCCGAAGGACCGACGATGCTGCCGCCGATGATGCGGTGCGTTTCGGCATCGAATACCAGCTTGGTGAAACCGTATTCAGCCCCATTCGCGATGGCACGACCCGATGCGGCCCACGGGAATTTCGCAACTTCAATCTTGCGCCCGGCTTGCTTGGCCTCATCCTCGCCGACACCAACCCACGCGACTTCCGGATGCGTGTAGGCGACGCTCGGAATGATCTTGGCGTCGAAGTACGATTTCTGGCCGACGGCAGCTTCGGCGGCGACGTGACCTTCATGCACGGCCTTGTGTGCCAACATGGGCTGGCCGACGATGTCGCCGATGGCGAAGATGTGCGACACGTTGGTGCGCATTTGCGAGTCGACATTTATGAAGCCGCGCTCGGTGACAGCTACGCCAGCCTTGTCAGCACCGATCTTGTTGCCATTCGGCGTGCGGCCGGCGGCTTGCAGTACGAGATCGTAGCGTTGTGCTTCGGCCGGCGCCTTTTCACCTTCGAATTTGACCCAGATGCCGTCTTTCTTTGCTTCGGCCGAAACCGTCTTGGTTTTCAGCATGATGTTGTCGAAGCGGTGGGCGTTCTGCCGTTCCCAGGCCTTGACCAGATCGCGGTCCGGACCTTGCATCAGGCCGTCCATCATCTCGACGACATCGACGCGGGTACCTAGGGTGGAATACACGGTGGCCATTTCCAGGCCGATGATGCCGCCGCCGATGACGAGCATTTTCTTCGGCACTTGCTTGAGCTCAAGGGCACCCGTCGAATCGACGATGCGCGGATCATTCAATTCAAGGAAGGGCAGATGCATGGCTTGGCTGCCGGCAGCAATGATGCATTGCTGGAAGCGTACAACCTTCTTCTCGCCGGTCTTGTCCTGGCCGTCACCGCTGGTGGTTTCGACTTCGATGTGATTGGCATCGATGAAGCTGCCAAAACCGCGAATGACTTCGACCTTGCGCGCCTTGGCCATGCCGGTGAGGCCGGTGGCCAGCTTGCCGACGATCTTGGATTTGTGAACGCGCAGCGCCTCAATGTCGACCTTGGGCGCGGTGAAAGTAATGCCGGCAGCTTTGAGATGTTCGGCTTCGTCCATGACTTCGGCAACATGCAGCAACGCCTTGGACGGAATACAGCCGACGTTCAGGCAAACGCCGCCAAGCGTGGCATAGCGTTCGATGATGGCCGTCTTCATACCGAGATCGGCGGCGCGGAAGGCAGCCGAATAGCCACCGGGACCGGCGCCGAGCACCAGCATGTCGGTTTCGATATCCACCTTGCCGCTGTAGCTACCAGCCGGTGTTGGAGTGGCTGGTTTGGACGGTGCCGCTGCAGTAACAGGGGCAGGCGTTGTTGCAGGCGCAGTCTTGGCTGGCTTGGCTGGCGCAGCGGGCGCTGCAGCAGTATTTTCAGCTTCGACAGTCAGGATCACGCTGCCTTCGCCGACGTTGTCGCCGAGTTTGACCTTGATCTCCTTGACCGTGCCGGCAATGGGCGATGGCACGTCCATCGTGGCTTTGTCGGATTCCAATGTGACGAGTGCATCTTCGGGTTTGATGGTGTCGCCGACCTTGACCAGGATGTCGATGACGGGAACGTCCTTGAAGTCGCCGATATCGGGGACTTTGACTTCGGTAATAGCCATGTCAGTCTTTCTTTAGAGAGACAGAGTGCAGCACGATGGGTGCGCCGGAGGATGTGTCGAATTCAATGCCGGCCTTGACGCCGACTTCGGCGATTTCGGCGGCGGTGGCTTGTGTGTCATATGCGGCATACATGGCGCCGAGCGCAAAGTTGCGGCCCGAACCGACGCCCCAAAAGCGGTCGAACTCGAACACTTCACGGTAGGAGTAGACGCCATAGACGCCAGTCGGATTGGCGATCAGCGCAGTGATCTGCGACGACTCATACGGATCGTCTTCCTCTTCCTTTGGGTTGAGGTAGGCGTGTTCCTTGAGCAACGGATGCAGGCGACGGAAGGTTTCATACACCTCCATGCGCGAACCGAATTTCGGCTGATCGAGTAGTGTCAGCACATTGGTGAACACAAGATGGTGCGCGGAACTGCCGCAGATGCCGATCCACGAATCACCAACCGTGAGGATCTTGTCGTGCTCGCCCTTGTAGCTGCGATGTAGGCGCGTGTCGCCGAAGGTCGTGAGACCGTCGGCGGCAATTGCCACCTCACCGTTCTTGCGTACGACGGTAATGGTGGTCATGTCTTAGAGCAGCGAACGACGCAGGTCGCACAGCACCTTGCCGATGTAATCGACAAAGCGCGTGCCTTCGGCGCCATCGATGACTCGGTGGTCGTACGACAGCGACAGCGGCAATACCTGACGTGGTACGAATTTCTCGCCGTCCCACAGCGGCTTGGTCGTCAACTTGGACAGGCCGAGGATGGCGACTTCCGGCGCATTGATCAGCGGCGTGAAGTACGTGCCGCCAATGCCGCCGAGGCTGGAGATGGAGAACGTTCCGCCTTGCATGTCGCCCGGCATCAGCTTGCCGTCGCGTGCATTCTTCGACAGTACGGCCATTTCCTGGGCGATCTCGGTGACGCTCTTCTGGTCGGCATTTTTGATCACGGGCACGACCAGGCCATTCGGCGTGTCGGCCGCAAAACCGATGTGGTAGTACTTCTTGAACACCAGGTTGTCACCGTCGAGCGAGGTATTGAACTGCGGATACTTTTTCAGCGCGGCAACGCACGCCTTGATCACGAAAGCCAGCATCGTGTACTTCACGCCCAACTTCTCGGTTTCCTTGTCCTTGTTCATGGCGACGCGGAAGGCTTCGAGGTCGGTGACATCGGTTTCGTCGTACTGCGTCACGTGCGGGATCATGACCCAGTTGCGATGCAGGTTGGCGCCCGAAATCTTCTTGATGCGCGACATCGGCTGCACATCGATTTCGCCGAACTTGGTGAAATCGATCTTCGGCCATGCCAGCAGATTCAACTCGCCACCACCAGCGGCGGGCGATGCAGCAGGCGCCGCCGCGTTGGCAATCGCACCGGTCAGCACGCCCTTGACATAAGCCTGGACGTCTTCCTTGGTGATGCGGTTCTTCGGGCCGGTGCCCGGAATCTTGTTGACGTCGGCGCCGAGCTCACGTGCGAATTGACGCACAGACGGGCTGGCGTGTGCTTGACCGCCATTGCTGTTGGCCAGCTCGGCTGGTGTCGGCATGCGTACGGCAGCCAATGCGGTGGTGGGCTCGTCTTCTTCGGCCGTCGGGCGTGTGATATCACCGGAGAAGGCAGGCGCCGCGGGTTTTGCTGCAGGTACTGGCGCCGATGCGGCGGCTGGGGCTGCAGAAACGCGACTTACCACGGGCGGCGGCGTCAACAGGCTGGCGACGCTGGCGGCTGGAGAAGCCGTCTTGGCCGGTGCTGCCGCTGCTGCAGGTACTGGTGCCGGGGCAGCTTCGGCTGCGGCTGCTTCAAGCAGCAGCACCACACTGCCTTCGCTCAGTGTGTCGCCGAGCTTGACCTTGAGCTCCTTGACCACGCCGCTGGCCGGCGATGGCACATCCATCGTCGCCTTGTCCGACTCCAGTGTGACGAGTGCGTCTTCGGCCTTGACGGTATCGCCGACCTTGACCAGCACTTCAATGACCGGCACATCCTTGAAATCGCCGATGTCCGGAACCTTGACTTCAATAACGCTCATTTACTTATCTCCATTGCCACGGAGAGAAACCGCAGCAGAGAAAACTTGGGAGGCATCGGGCGAGCCCGATGCTGAACCGTAGTCACCCCCTTCCACGGGAAGGGGGTTGAGGGACAGGCTTACACCTTCGTCGGATTGGGTTTATTGGGATCAAGCTTGTACTTCTTGATCGCCTCGGCCACCTTCTTGGCATCAAGCTGACCTTCATCAGCCAGTGCACGCAGTGCCGTCACCGTGACCCAGTAGCGGTCAACCTCGAAGAAGTGACGCAGCTGCTCGCGCGTGTCCGAACGACCGAAACCATCGGTACCCAGCGTCACGTACTTGCCACGAACCCACGGACGAATTTGCTCGGAATACAGGCGCACGTAGTCGGTGGCTGCGATGACCGGGCCGCGCGTGTCCTTGAGGCAGTTTTCGACGTGCGTGGTGCGTTGCGCCTTGTCGGTCGGGTGCAGCAGATTCCAGCGCGTCACGTCCTGGCCGTCGCGGGCCAGTTCGTTGAAGCTTGAGCAACCCCAGATGTCGGACTCGACGCCCCAGTCGTTACGCAGCAAATCAGCGGCGGCGATGACTTCGCGGAAGATCGTCCCGGAGCCAAGCAATTGGACGCGCGGACCGTTGGAAGCCGTGCCCTTCTTGAACTGATACATGCCCTTGAGAATGTTCTCGGCGGCACCTTCGGGCATCTCGGGATGCTCGTAGTTCTCGTTCATCACCGTGATGTAGTAGAAGATATCTTCCTGCTCGGCGACCATGCGGCGCAGGCCGTCCTGCACAACGACGGCGACTTCGTAAGCGAAGGTCGGATCGTAGGAGATGCAGTTCGGCACGGCGCCAGCGAGCACCAGGCTGTGGCCGTCTTCGTGTTGCAGGCCTTCACCGTTCAGCGTGGTTCGACCGGCGGTACCGCCGATCAGGAAGCCACGCGAACGTTGGTCGCCAGCAGCCCACACCAAATCCATGGTGCGTTGCAGGCCGAACATCGAGTAGAAGATGTAGAACGGAATCGTTTGCACGCCGTGCACGGAATACGACGTGGCGGAGGCGATCCAGTCGGCCATGGCGCCGGCTTCATTGATGCCTTCCTGCAGCACCTGACCGTCCTTCGACTCCTTGTAGAACATCATCTGGTCATGGTCTTGCGGCGTGTAGTTCTGACCGACCTGACTCCAGATACCGAGCTGGCGGAACATGCCTTCCATGCCGAAGGTGCGTGATTCATCCGGCACGATCGGGACGATGCGACGACCGATGACCTTGTCGCGAATCAGCGTGTTGAGAATACGCACGAAGGCCATGGTGGTCGACACTTCGCGGCCTTCGCCGGTGGCTTTCAACTGTGCTTCGAAGGTATTCAGCGGCGGAACGGGCAGGCCTTCGACCTTGGTCTTGCGTGCCGGTAGGCTGCCGCCCAGCTTTTCGCGACAGGCGCGCATGTAGGCGAGTTCGGGCGAGCCCTCTTCAAACTTGAGGTAGGGCAGATCGTCGAGTTGCTCGTCGGTGATCGGCAGCTTGAAACGATCGCGGAAGGCCTTGACTGACACGGTGCCCATCTTCTTTTGCTGATGCGAGATGTTCATCGCTTCGCCGGCTTCGCCCATGCCGTAACCCTTGATGGTCTTGGCGAGAATGACAGTCGGCTTGCCGTTGTTGTTATGCACGGCTTCGTGATAGGCCGCGTAGACCTTGTGCGGATCGTGACCGCCGCGGTTCAGACGCCAGATGTCGTCGTCGGACCAGTTGGCGACCATCTTGGCGAGCTCCGGATACTTGCCGAAGAAATGCTCGCGCACGTAGGCGCCATCCTTGGCCTTGAAGGTCTGGTAGTCGCCGTCCACGCATTCCATCATGCGCTTCTTGAGCAGGCCAGTGGTGTCGGCGGCGAGCAGTGGATCCCAGTAGGAACCCCAGACCAGCTTGATGACGTTCCAGCCGGCGCCGCGGAATTCGGATTCGAGTTCCTGGATGATCTTGCCGTTACCGCGCACCGGGCCGTCGAGGCGTTGCAGGTTGCAGTTGATGACGAAGACCAGATTGTCGAGGTTTTCGCGACCGGCCATGCCAATGGCGCCGAGCGATTCGACTTCGTCGCATTCGCCGTCGCCGAGGAAGGCCCAGACCTTGCGGCCGGCGGTTTGTGCGTGACCGCGGTCTTCCAGATACTTCATGAAGCGTGCTTGATAGATGGCCTGCAGCGGCGCCAAACCCATGGACACGGTCGGGAACTGCCAGAAATCGGGCATCAGCCACGGATGCGGATAAGAAGGCAGGCCTTTGCCGTCAACTTCGCGCCGGAAGTTGTCCATCTGCGCCTCACTCAGTTCACCGAGCAGGAAGGCGCGGGCATACGTGCCCGGTGCCGAGTGGCCCTGGATATAAATCAGGTCGCCGTTGCCGTCGGCACCGCCGCGCCAAAAATGGTTGAAACCAACGTCATACAACGTGGCGGCGGAAGCGAAGCTGGCGATGTGACCGCCGAGACCGGAATTGTCGCGGTTGGCGCGTAGGACCATGGCCATCGCATTCCAGCGGATGTAGGCGCGGATGCGGCTTTCGATCGCGTAGTCGCCAGGTGCAGCGATCTGCTGATCGACAGGAATGGTGTTGACATATTCGGTGGTGGCATTGAACGGCATGTTCACGCCGGTGTTGCGGCTGTGCTCAATCAGGCGTTCAAGCAGGTAGTGCGCGCGTTCGGGGCCCACTTCGGCGATGACGCCCTCAAGCGCCTCGAGCCATTCGTGGGTTTCTTGCGGGTCAACATCTTCGCCCAGTGCGGACGTGTTGATTTTCGGCATGGAAGACATCCTGTCTCCTCCTCCTTTTGAGAGTCGTGTTTGACCGCGGGTTGCGGCTTGTTTTGGCGCAACGATTTCCAGCGCGGCGGGTAGGCCGGGCCGGGCAACGATGCACCTCCTCGTTTTTGCGAAGCTTATCCGAACTTGGTGATCCGGCATGCTTTCTTGTTTCGCATTATAAAAAATGGATTCACAATGCGCAACGTCGTTTTTGTAACCCGGATCATGGCTGTCTGAAAGGGGCAAGACGCTTGTCTGGCAGGCGGCCTTTGGGGATAATCGCGTTTTGCCTGCGCCAGGGGTTCCGGTCGCGGGTTTTTGTTTTTCTGGACAGGGCTTGTATGTCTGCACGTTTGATTGATGGCAATGTACTGGCTGCCAAGGTGCGCGGTGAACTGGCCGAGCGCGTGGTGGCCCTCAAGGCAAATGGCATTACGCCGGGGCTGGCTGTGCTCGTGGTCGGCGACAATCCCGCGTCGGCAGTCTATGTGCGTAACAAGGTTGCTGCTTGTGAAAAGATCGGCATGCATTCTGTAAAGCTGGAATTTCCCGGCGATACGCCTCAGGCCGATCTGATGGACAAGCTGGCGGCGTTGAACGCCGACCCGCAGATTCACGGCATTCTCGTTCAATTGCCGCTTCCCCCGGGCTATGACAGCGATGCGGTACTCGAAGCGATTGCTGCGGACAAGGATGTGGACGGCTTTCATGCGGAAAACGTCGGCGCGCTTGTGCAAGGGCAGCCACGTTTCATTCCCTGCACGCCGTATGGCGTGATGAAAATGCTCGAAGGCGTCAATCTGCATGGTGCCGAGGCCGTGGTGGTCGGGCGCAGCAATATTGTTGGCAAGCCCATGGCCATGCTGCTGATGGCCGCTGGTGCGACCGTCACGGTTTGTCATTCGCAGACGCGTGACCTGGCATTTCATACCAAACGTGCTGACGTGCTGATTGCAGCAGTCGGGCGGCCGAAGATGATTACCGGCGACATGATCAAGCCGGGTGCGACCGTCATTGACGTCGGCATCAATCGTCTCCCGGACGGCAAGTTGTGCGGCGACGTCGATTTTGAATCTGCCCAGAAGGTTGCCGGTGCGATCAGCCCGGTGCCGGGCGGCGTTGGTCCCATGACGATTACCATGCTGCTTGCCAATACGCTGGAAGCAGCTGAACGTGCAACGGAGAAATAAGCGATGAACAGCAGCGCTCCCGCCATTGGCATTGTCATGGGCTCGGATTCCGATTGGCCTGTCATGCAGGCCGCCGCCAAAATACTGCGCGACTTCGGCGTCCCGTTCGAAGCCAAGGTGGTGTCGGCGCACCGTACCCCCGATCTGCTTTATCAATATGCAGAAGGCGCGGGTGGGCGAAAGCTGCAAGCCATCATCGCAGGTGCCGGCGGTGCGGCCCATTTGCCGGGCATGCTGGCGGCCAAGACGACAGTGCCTGTGCTCGGCGTGCCAGTGCCTTCGCGCCATTTGTCTGGTCAAGATTCGCTTTACTCCATCGTGCAAATGCCCAAGGGTATTCCGGTCGCCACCTTTGCTATCGGCGAGGCCGGTGCTGCCAATGCCGGTTTGTTTGCCGTGGCAATGCTGGCGACCACCGATATGGTGTTGGCGCAGAAACTCAAAGAATTCCGAACACAGCAAAGTGAAAAGGTGTTGAACATGACACTGAAGCTGGACGAATAGGTTCGACGACTGAACATGAGCAACAAGATTTCCCCCCCGATTCTGCCGCCCGCCACATTGGGCATGCTCGGTGGCGGCCAGCTTGGCCGTTTCTTCGTCGTGGCTGCGCACGAAATGGGCTACAAGGTTGCCGTGCTTGATCCCGACCTCAACAGCCCGGCCGGCGCCATTGCTGATCAGCATATTGTGGCTGCGTACGACGACATGGCTGCGCTCGATACGCTGTCGCAGACCTGTGCCGCGGTAACCACTGAGTTTGAAAACGTGCCAGCCGATACGTTGGCGTATCTCGCCAAGTTCGTGCCCGTACGACCGGATGCAACGTGCGTGGCAACGGCGCAGAACCGCATTAAGGAAAAAACCTTCTTGCGTGAGCATCACATTCCACACGCACCTTTTGCCGAGATTCACAGCGAGGCGGATATCGATCAGGCCGCTGGTGAGCTTTTCCCGGGCATTCTCAAGGTCGTGCGTTTCGGCTATGACGGCAAAGGTCAGACGCGTGTCAAGAATGTGGCGGAAGCCAAGGCTGCTTTCCGGCAATCCAAGGGTGAAACCTGCGTGCTGGAAAAAATGCTCTCGCTTGACTACGAAATTTCCGTGGTGTTGACGCGCGGTGCGGACGGCAAGATCGCGTGCTTTCCGCCGGCCGAGAATCTTCATACCAATGGCATTCTTGATGTCTCGGCAGTGCCTGCAACGGGATCGGAAGCGCTGATTAGTCAGGCTGAAATTCTGGCGGCGCAGATTGCCGAAAAAATGAATTACATCGGCGTACTTGGTGTCGAATTTTTCGTGGTCAATGGCGAATTGTTTGCCAACGAGCTGGCGCCTCGCCCGCACAACAGCGGCCACTACACCATTGATGCTTGCGTGACCAATCAATTCGAACAACAGGTGCGTGCGCTGTGCGGTCTCCCGCTTGGAGATGCGCGTGCGCACAGTGCCGCCGTGATGGTGAATCTACTCGGTGGTCTCTGGTACTTGAATGACAAACATCGCTCCGACGAACCGATGTGGGATGAACTGTTCAATGTACCCAACCTGAAGCTGCATCTCTACGGCAAGCAAGAGGCGCGCATCGGCCGCAAGATGGGGCATTTCACCGTCATCGGCAGCAATCCGGCCGAAGTGCGTGCCGCAGCCTTGTCTGCGCGTGCCGCCATCGGCATTGCGGATTCGGAGTAGGCCATTAATCCTTTCCGTGACACCAGCGAGGTTCATGAAGCAGCACACTTGCTTGCGGCCGGTGAGCTTGTCGCAATCCCGACGGAAACCGTGTATGGCCTTGCTGCCGATGCGAGTAACCCGCAAGCAGTTGCCAAGATCTTTGCCGCGAAGGGACGTCCTGCCGATCATCCGTTGATTGTGCACATTGGTGATATCGCGCAACTGGGAAAATGGGCGCGTGACATTCCGCAAGCCGCGTACACGCTGGCTGAACGTTACTGGCCGGGTCCGCTGACAATGATTCTTAAGCGCCAACCTGGCGTGTCCGATGCTGTGACTGGCGGACAAGACACGATTGGTGTGCGCATGCCAAGACATGCGCTCACACTGTCCTTGCTCAAAGCGTTTTCGGAGATTGGCAGTGGTGCTGTGGCTGCGCCTTCAGCCAACAAGTTCGGCCGTATCAGCCCGACCCGTGCATCGCACGTCAAGGACGATCTCGGTAACGAAGTCGCCATGATTCTTGATGGTGGCGAATGTGAAGTCGGCATCGAGTCCACCATCATCGATTTGTCGCGTGGCGTTCCGATTGTGTTGCGGCCTGGCGCAGTCACGCTCGAAGAAATTGAAGCATTGCTCGGGCAGCATGCCGATGCGCAAACCACTACGCCTGCCCCGCGGGTATCCGGTGCGCTCGCTGCGCATTACGCGCCGCGTACGCCGTTGCGGCTTGTCGCTGGCGATGCTTTGCTCGCGCAAGTCGATGCGTATGCACGCAAAGGGCAACGGCTGGCTGTGTTGGCTTTCCACGTATCTCCATTGCATCACGATGACACAGTGCGCTGGTTTGCCGCTGCCCACAGTGCGCCTCACTATGCGCGCGACCTCTATGCCAATCTGCGACTGCTCGATGCGGTCGGTGCCGATTGCATTCTTGTCGAAATGCCTCCTGCAACCGAAGCCTGGCGCGCTGTTGCCGATCGCCTTGGCCGCGCAGCGGTTGGTTCCGGGATCGACGACGGCCAAGAGGCCACCTGAGGCTAGTCGAGCGAGGTGTCGAGGGCTTAGTGCCCATAAACGAAGTGACCATCGCCACTCAATGGAGGC
>DATJJR010000106.1:0-17904 GCA_035492055.1 Rhodocyclaceae bacterium
GCCTGTTGCCAAGGCCGCGGGGGCAAGCGTGTATGCGGCAACGGTGAACGGCACAGGGCAGCTCGTGTGTCGCACAACCGGCGTGGGCAGTCGCACGCTGCTGGCCGGCATTGTGCGACTGGTGGAAGCGGCGCAGGGCAGTAAGGCGCCGGTGCAACGTCTGGCCGACAAGGTGGCAGCGGTGTTCGTGCCTGTTGTCGTTGTGATCGCCGTGTTTACCTTCGCGCTGAATTGGACATGGCATGGTGATCCGGTGACGGCGCTGATCAATGCCGTCGCTGTCCTCGTGATTGCTTGTCCATGTGCACTGGGCCTTGCCACGCCGACGGCCATTATGGTCGGCACTGGCAACGGTGCGCGTCATGGCATTTTGATCCGCAATGCCGAAGCGCTTGAACTGGCCGAAAAAATCAATGTACTTGTCGTCGACAAGACCGGTACGTTGACCGAAGGCAAGCCACGTGTCACCGATGTCTTGCCAGCCGATGGCGTGAATGAAACCGAATTGCTCATGTTTGCCGCATCGCTCGAACAGGCCGCCACGCATCCGCTGGCACAAGCCGTGGTCAAGCGTGCGGAAGGTTTGCCTTTGCGTGCACCGACGGCGGTGGAAACCCTGATTGGGCAGGGGATTCACGGACTCGTTGGCGATGTGCGCGTCACCGCAGGTTCGCCGGCTTGCATGGCCGATACGGGACATGCAGTCGATACGGCATCGCTTGCGCCATTGCAGGCGGACGGAAAAACCGTGATTGGCGTCGCTACTGCGGATCGTTTTCTCGGCTGGCTGGCCATTGCCGATCCGCTGCGTGAGACGGCGGCGGCGGCGGTGAGAAACCTGCAAGCATTGGGCGTCGAAGTACACATGCTGACTGGTGACAATCAGCACACTGCAGCAGCGATTGCGCACAGTGTCGGAATTGCAAACTGCGAGGCCGAGATGTTGCCGCAAGGCAAGGCCGATGCCGTGGCCCGATTGCGTGCGGCAGGCAAGATTGTCGGCATGGCGGGCGACGGCATCAACGATGCCCCCGCACTGGCGGCGGCCGACGTGAGCTTTGCCATGGGCGCAGGCTCCGATGTCGCATTGGAGGCTGCCGACGTGACGTTGATGCGTGACGATCTGTCCGGCATTGCCGCTGCGATCTCGCTGTCGCGCGCGACATTGCGCAAGATTCGCCAGAACCTGTTTTTCGCATTCGTTTACAACGTGCTTGGCATTCCGTTGGCTGCACTCGGTATGCTGAATCCCGTGATCGCTGGTGCGGCAATGGCCGCGAGTTCGGTGTCGGTGGTGAGCAATTCATTGCTGCTGAAGAAGTGGCGCTTCAATCTGAATCCCTCCTGAAAGGAAAATCAACATGGCAACCCAGACTGCAACCCTCAATATTCAAGGCATGACTTGCGGTGGCTGCGTGCGCAGCGTGACCAACGCACTGCAAGGTGCCGACGGCGTGGAGAAGGCCGATGTTTCGCTGTCGGATTCAAAAGCCACCGTGGCCTATGATCCGGCACAGACCAGCCCGCAGGCATTGGCCGAGTTGATCGACGACATCGGCTTCGAAGCCAGCGTGGCCTGAGTAAGCCCGCTGCTACCGGATCGGGTCGACTCAGGTGCCGGGTATAATCAGGCGTTTTCATCCCTATACATTCAGGAGCTTCCGTGGGCCTCAATAACGTTCCCGCCGGCAAGGACGTGCCGAACGACTTCAACGTCATCATCGAAATTCCGATGCGTTCGGACCCGGTCAAGTATGAAGTGGACAAGGAAACCGGCGCGGTTTTCGTGGATCGTTTCATGACGACTGCCATGAACTATCCGTGTAACTACGGCTACATTCCGCAAACCCTGTCCGGCGACGGTGATCCAGTCGACGTGCTGGTGCTGTCGAATTACGCACTGCCGCCCGGCGTGGTGATTCGCTGCCGTGCATTGGGCATTCTCAACATGACCGACGAAGCCGGTCAGGACGGTAAGCTGATCGCCGTACCGCACGAAAAGATTTCGCCGTGCGACAAGGGCATCCAGTCACTCGATGATTTGCCTGAAATCGAGCTTCAGCGCATCGCTCATTTCTTCGAACACTACAAGGATCTGGAGAAGGGCAAGTTCGTCAAGGTCGAAGGCTGGGGCGACAAGGCAGCTGCGCACAAGGAAATCACCGACGGCGTTGAGCGCTACAAGGCCGGCAAGTAAACTCCGATAGGCGCTAAAAGATAGGCGTCAAAAGTCAAAAACCCGCGACATGTCGCGGGTTTTTATTTTTCTGCCTTGAACGGCGCGTGTTCGTTCAATTCGTCCATGTACTCCTCGATACCCAGGCTTTCCTGTTTCAGAAAGCGTGCGATGGCGTCGCGGAAATTGGGATGCGCGATCCAGTGTGCCGAGTAGGTTGTCGTCGGCATGAAACCGCGCGCGAGCTTGTGTTCGCCTTGTGCACCACCTTCGAATAAATGGATGCCGCGTGCAATGCAGAATTCGATGGCCTGGTAGTAGCAAGCATCGAAGTGCAGGCAGGACACATTTTCGATGCAGCCCCAGTAACGTCCCCAAAGCGTATCGTCGGTGTAGAAGTTGAGCGCCATCGCAATCGGTTGCGTTTGTGCGCCATCGTCGCGTAACGCGAGCACGAGTAGCAGGTTCTCGGCCATCGTGGCGTGCAGGTGTTCGAAGAATTTCGGCGTCAGATAGGGCTGTCGCCCGCGCACGGCGTAGGTGTTGGCATAACAGTGATACGCAAATGCCATGTGCTGCGGCTGGATGTCCTTGCCGGTCAATAATTCAAAGCGAATATCGGCCTCGGCGACACGCCGCTGTTCCTGCTTGATCTTCTTGCGCTTTTCGCGTGTCAGTGAGTCGAGAAAATCGTTGAAGTCGCGATAGTCATCATTGCGCCAGTGAAACTGCACGCCGCGACGGATCAGCAGGCCGCGCGCTTCATAGGCCGGTAATTCAGACGGATCGGGGAACAGGATGTGCAGCGAGGAATAGCCGCCAATCTCGGTGACTGACAAGGCTGCGTCGAGCAGCGTGTCACGTTCGGCACCGAGCAAGCGCGGCCCTTGGATTGGCGAAAAAGGTACGGCAGAGACAAGCTTGGGATAGTAGGCGAGGCCATGGCGCGCGTAGGCGTCGGCCCAAGCCCAGTCGAAGACGAACTCGCCCATGGAGTGCGATTTCGCGTAGAGCGGCAGCGCTGCGGTGAGTGTGTTGTCCTGCTCCAGCGCAAGGATGTGCGGCGCCCAGCCCGTATGTGCAGTAGCGCAATCGCTGGTTTCAAGACCGGCGAGGAAGGCATGCTTCAGAAAAGGCTGCGAACTGGCGGCGAGGCGGTTCCACTCGGCCGCGGAAATGTTCTGGTAACTATCAAGCAAGACAGGGCGCATATCAAGGCGGAGCATAGCCTGTGCGGTATAGTTTCGCCTATGAATTCTTTGAAAATCGCCATCGCACAACTCAATTGCACCGTGGGCGATCTGGCCGGCAACGCGGCGCGTATCGCTGCTGCTGCGCGTGAAGCCAAGGCCCTCGGCGCGGATGTGTTTCTCTCGCCTGAGCTCGGCCTTGCCGGCTATCCGGCGGAAGACCTGTTGCTGCGCCTCGACTTCTATCGCGCGGTGGAAAACGAGCTGATACGACTGGCGGAAACGGCGGTCGATTTGCCCATGTTGGTTGGTCATCCCTTGTATGACGATCAGAAGGGCGCTTGCTACAACGCGGCGTCGCTGTTGTCGGGCGGAAAGGTTGTGGCGACGTATCGCAAGCACCATTTGCCGAATTACGAGGTGTTCGACGAAGAGCGTTATTTCGAGGCAGGTACCGAGCCTTTGGTCGTGGAGATCAACGGCGTGCGCTGTGGTATCAATATCTGCGCGGACGTATGGGAAACCGGCGCTGCCGAACAAGCGGCTGCCGCCGGTGCTGAAATTTTGTTGGTGCTGAACGCTTCGCCTTTCCACGCCGGTAAACAGTGTGTGCGTCACGACGTGCTGCGCGAGCGCGTTGCCAATACAGGCATTCCTGTCGTGTACTGCAATATGGTCGGCGGACAGGATGAACTGGTGTTTGACGGCGGTTCTTTTGCGCTTGGGGCTGACGGCGGTTTGTTACGCCAGTTGCCGTTGTTCGTCGAGCAAGTCGCGTTGGTCGAATATGTTGATGGAAAGCTGTTGCCGGGTGCAATTGCCGCCAAGGACTCGGAGGAAAAGCAGGTCTATGAGGCCTTGGTGCTGGGGGTTCGCGACTACGTGAACAAGAATGGCTTTCCCGGTGCGCTACTGGGTTTGTCCGGTGGCATCGATTCGGCCTTGACGCTGTGTATCGCCGTCGATTCGCTCGGCCCGGAACGCGTGCGTGCGGTCATGATGCCGTCGCCCTACACGGCGCAGATGAGCCTCGACGACTCGCGCGAGATGGTCCGCATCCTCGGCGTGCGCTACGACGAAATCGCCATTGAACCGGTGATGCAGACCTACAACGCGACACTGACGCCCTTGTTCGCGGATCTGCCCAAATCGCAATGGGACACGACCGAAGAAAATGTGCAGGCGCGCGCGCGCGGCATGATCCTGATGGCGCTTTCGAATCGTACTGGCTCGATTGTGCTCACCACCAGCAACAAGAGTGAAACCGCGGTCGGCTACGCCACGCTCTACGGCGACATGGCGGGCGGCTATGCGGTCATCAAGGACGTGATGAAGACTTTCGTCTACCGTCTGGCGCGCTATCGCAATGAAGTTGCTGCTGCGGAAGGCAAGGAAGCGCCGATTCCCGGCAATATCATCACGCGCCCGCCATCGGCAGAACTCAAGCCGGGGCAGACCGATCAGGACAGCTTGCCGCCCTATGAAGTGCTTGATGCCATCATCGATGCCTACATGACCCACAACCAGTCGCCGCGCGAAATCATTGCGAATGGTTATGCCGAAGCCGATGTGCGGCGCGTTGTCACGCTACTCAAGCGCAACGAATACAAGCGTCGTCAGGCAGCGGTGGGTATTCGTATTTCGCAGCGCGGATTTGGCAAGGACTGGCGCTATCCGATAACATCGGGCTATCGGGACGAGTACTGATCCGCTACGAGATCAGGCTTGTTGCCGGCAACACCTTACGGAGAAAGCAATGAAGAAAATCGAAGCCGTCATCAAACCCTTCAAGCTCGACGAAGTTCGCGAAGCGCTGCACGACGTTGGCATTACCGGCATGACGGTGACCGAGGTCAAGGGCTTTGGCCGTCAGAAGGGCCACACCGAGCTGTATCGCGGCGCCGAGTATGTGGTGGACTTTCTGCCCAAACTCAAGCTTGAAATCGTCGTGGCCGACAATACGGTCGATGCTGCAATCGAAGCCATCGTCAAGGCGGCCCGTACTGGCAAGATCGGTGATGGCAAGATCTTCGTGTCCCCAGCCGATCAGGCGATTCGCATTCGTACCGGCGAAACGGGCGACGACGCGATCTGACCACGTTGTAACGATGCAAGCAAAAAGCCGCCTTCGGGCGGCTTTTTTGTTTTACGGAATGTTGTACCGGGTATGGACAGCCTTTGCTTCATCATCACGGTTGCGCAGGTTTTACATTTCCTTACCGCATGCCCGGAATAAAGCGCGCCTCCATTCGTCTACCTTAATTCCTCTTCATCAAGGGCCAGACCGGGAATTCCTTATGTCCAATCCATCCCCCGCTGCGAGGGGCAATCGCTGGGGCGCCTGGGCGCTGATCATTGGCACGGTAGCGATTGTTGTGATCGCTTTCGGTTATGTCGGCGGCTGGCTGGCGCCGCATCGGTTGACGCCCACACGCATCGTCAATCAATTTCAGGCCAACGCAGGCACCTTTCCGGGCTATCGCCGCAATCACGCCAAGGGCGTGTGCGTCAGTGGCTATTTCCAAAGCAGCGGACAGGCTGCGGATTATTCCGTGGCGCAAGTGTTTGCTTCTAATCAGCGCACGCCGGTGGTCGGTCGTTTCGCGATTCCGGGCAGCAATCCGTATGCGCCGGACGGCAGCGTGCCGATTCGCAGCATGGCGCTTCGCTTTGCATTGGACAACGGGCAGCAGTGGCGCACGGGCATGAATGCGATGCCCGTGTTCCCGGTATCGACGCCACAAGCTTTTTACGAGCAGTTGCAGGCACAACAGCCTGATCCAGCGACTGGCAAACCCGACCCGAACAAGGTGGCGGCCTTCTTCGCCGCACACCCCGAAACCGTGGCCTTTCGTGCCTGGGCCAAGACGGCCAAGCCGTCAGCCAGCTTCGCAAGCGAGCGCTACAACAGCCTGAACGCTTTTGAGTTTGTCGATGCGCATGGCCAGCGCCATGCAGTGAGATGGAGCATGGTGCCTGAAGCGGTTGGCACTGCCGATTCGACTGTGTCGGCAAACGACCCCGATTATCTGGCTGCGAGCTTGCAGCAAAGTCTGTCGCAGGGCGAACTGCGTTGGCATCTGATTGTCACATTGGCCGAGCCAGGTGATCCGACCAGCGACGCGACCAAAGTGTGGCCGGCCGATCGCCGCGTTTTCGATGCGGGCACTTTGGTCATCCAGTCGACCGAGCCGCAGGAAAGTGGCCCTTGCCGCGACGTCAACTATGACCCGCTGGTGCTGCCAGATGGCATCGAGGCGTCCGATGATCCGCTGCTGCCGGCACGTTCGGCTGCCTATGCCGATTCCTATCTGCGACGTACCAGCGAAGAGGCGCATCTGCCGGGTACGGCCCAAACCGTCGTCAAGCCCCATTCGGAGGTCAAGCAATGAAAAATAGCACCGGAACGTTTTGCTTCGCTGCCCGCGTGCTGCACTGGCTGATGGCGGTGATGATTGTGGCCATGCTGTTCATCGGCGTTGGCATGGTTGCTTCCGTTTCTGCGCGTCACACATGGCTTGTCTCCATCCACAAGCCGCTGGGTATTGCAATCCTGATACTTGTCGTTGTACGACTGGCGGTGCGTCTGAGGAATCCACCGCCGCCATTGCCGGATGATCTGCCATTGCTGCAAAAATTCGCCGCGCACGCGTCGCACTGGGTGCTCTATGCATTGATGATTGCAATGCCCTTGGTCGGCTGGGCGATGCTCTCGGCCGGTGGTTATCCAGTGATGCTGGGTGAGTCGCTGCGTTTGCCGTCGATTGTTCCAGCCAGCCCGGTGGCTTTTGCCGTCCTGCGTCATCTGCATACCTGGCTGGCACTAGCGTTGTTCTTCACGTTCATTGCGCACATGGCCGCAGCGCTGTATCACGGCTTGATCCGGCGTGATGGTGTGCTCGACAGCATGGCGGGCAGCAAGCACGCCAACATGTAAAGGATTAACGGTGTGGCGATTGACGGCGCAGCAGAACGGAGACTGCGCCGCCGCCGCCCTCGGCCGCCCGCGTTTGTGCGTAGGCCAGTACTTCCTTGCGGTTGGCGAGCCAGTTGCGCACAAGTTCCTTGAGCACGGGTTCGCGTCCCGGCGAGCGCAGCCCCTTGCCGTGAATGATGCGCACGCAGCGCAGGCCGCGCATGAGCGCCGTGGCGACGAATTCGGCCATGGCGATGCGTGCTTCCTCGCGATTCATGCCATGCAGATCAAGCTGGTCTTGCGAAACCCAGCGGCCGGCGCGCAAGTCTCGCAACACGAGCTTTGGTATTCCATTCCGCGCAAAGGCGAGTTCGTCACCGCCTTCAAGCACGATCTCGAACGGCGCGGCATCCATGCTTTCGGCCAGCGCGAGCATTTCATCAAGCTCACGTTGACGCGGAATCGCTAGCGGCGGCGGCAGGTCGTGCTCGATGCGGTCGTTCAGTAATGGGACGACATCGGCGACCTCTTCACGAAACAACGCCCGCTCTTCCGGAGCGATCTCCGTCGGCGGGCGTTGCTTCTTCATCGCCTGGGCTGACTGCTCAGCGCGGTGTTTACTTCAGGTTGTCGAGGTAACGCTCGGCATCAAGTGCCGCTTCACAACCGCTGCCGGCACTGGTGATGGCCTGGCGGTAGATGTGATCTTGCACGTCGCCGGCAGCGAATACGCCCGGAATGCTGGTTTGCGTTGCATTGCCGTGGCGGCCGCCCTGCGTCACGATGTAGCCGTTTTCCATCTCCAGTTGGCCGGCGAAAATGTCGGTGTTCGGCTTGTGACCGATGGCGATGAAAACGCCCTTGAGATCGACATCTTCTGTCTTGCCGTCCGCTGTGCTCTTGATGCGCATGCCTGTCACGCCGGTCTTGTCGCCCAGCACTTCGTCCAGCGTGCTGTTCCACTTGATCGTGACCTTGCCTTCCTTTTCGCGCGCGAAAAGCTTGTCGGCCAGAATCTTTTCCGAGCGGAACTTGTCGCGACGATGCACCACGGTGACGTGGTTGGCGATGTTGGCGAGATACAGGGCTTCCTCGACCGCGGTGTTACCGCCGCCGATCACGGCCACGTCCTGACCCTTGTAAAAGAAGCCATCGCAGGTGGCGCAGGCGGATACGCCCTTGCCGGAAAAAGCTTCTTCCGACGGGATGCCGAGATACTGGGCGGATGCACCGGTGGCAATGATCAATGCGTCACAGGTATAGGTGCCGGCGTCGCCGATCAGCGTGAAGGGCTTTTCGGTCAGCTTGGCCGTATGGATGTGATCGAACACCAGTTCCGTGTTGAAGCGCGTTGCATGCGCCTCGAAGCGAGCCATCAGTTCCGGGCCTTGCACGCCATTGGCGTCGGCCGGCCAGTTGTCGACCTCGGTCGTGGTCATCAGTTGGCCGCCTTGTGCGATGCCGGTAATGATGACGGGGTTAAGGTTGGCGCGAGCCGCGTAGACAGCGGCAGTGTAGCCGGCAGGGCCGGAACCGAGGATTAACAGGGGGATGTGGCGGGCGGTGCTCATGATGGCGTCCTAATGAAAGTGTGCCGATTATAGCTGTGGGTGATGGACTGCTTTGCAAGCATGTGGCTGGCTATACGGTCGATGCGTTTTTGCAATGGGTTGAAGAGGGAATCAAGGGGTTCGAAACCCTCCCTTTCTCAGGTTTCACCGCCTGCTGGCGGGCTACCATGGTTCGCTGCTGATATTCCGCCGGGACTGTTTCCGGCAATGGGCTTTAGAATGAGTGCAATGGCTGAACGCAACAAATTTTCCCAACCGTTACCTGAAAAGATTGCCGCGCTGGTGGGCGAGGCGCGCTGGCTTTTTGTCGGTGCGGCGGCTGCTTATCTGGCATTGGCACTATGGGGCTACAAAGCAGCTGATCCGGGTTGGTCACATGCGACGGCAGCGACGGATCAGATTGCCAATCCGGCCGGCCGTTTTGGCGCATGGTTGGCAGACGTGATGTTGTTTCTCTTCGGCCTGTCGGCATGGTGGTGGGTGATCGGTCTGGTGTTGGCACTGATCTGGGGCTATCGCCGCCTTGGTTTTGCACAGGAAACAAATCATCGCCACATCTCCGTGGTGGTGGCAGGGTTTCTGGTATTGCTGGCGGCCAGTTGCGGCCTTGAGTCCTTGCGTTTTTGGAGCCTGAAAGCAGCACTGCCCTTTGAAACCGGCGGCATGGTCGGTCATGGCGTGTCGGCCGCTGCGTTGAAATATCTCGGCTTTACCGGCGGTACGTTGGTGCTGCTGACCTTGCTGGCGCTGGGGCTTTCGCTCTTTGCCGGCGTGTCGTGGATTGCTTTCGTCGAACGCTTTGGTCTGACGCTTGAGCGCGTGTATTTCGGCAGCATCAACGCCTGGCAAACATGGCAGGACAAGCGTATCGGTCGTGTCGTTGCGTCAAAGCGCGAGGCAATGGTGGCTGTTGAGTTGACTCGCTTGGAGGAAAATCCGCCGCCGCCGGTGCGCATTGAGCCGATTGCGCAGGAAGTACCGCTGGCGAAGAAAGCCGAAGTACGTATTGAAAAAGAACGCCAGGCTGCGTTGTTCTTCGATGCGCCCGGCGGGGCCTTGCCGCCGTTGCATTTGCTTGATGAGGCCGTGCATGATCCTGCGGCGATGCCGAGTCCCGACACGCTTGAATTCACCTCGCGCCTGATCGAACGCAAATTGGCTGATTTCGGTGTGACGGTTCAGGTGCTGGCTGCGTATCCCGGCCCGGTGGTGACGCGTTACGAGATTGAGCCTGCGACCGGTGTGAAAGGCAGCCAGATCGTCAATTTGGCCAAGGATCTGGCGCGCGCGCTGTCGCTGGTCAGCATCCGTGTGGTCGAAACCGTACCCGGCAAGTCATGCATGGCGCTCGAATTACCCAATACCAAGCGCCAGACGGTGCGCTTGACTGAAATCATCGGATCGAGCGCATATCACGCCATGACGTCGCCGCTGGCCGTGGCTTTGGGCAAGGATATTTCCGGCCTGCCCGTGGTGACCGATCTCGCCAAGGCGCCGCATCTGCTTGTGGCGGGCACCACCGGTTCCGGCAAGTCGGTCGGCATCAATGCCATGATTCTTTCGCTCGTGTACAAATCCGAGCCCAAGGATGTGCGCATGATCATGATTGACCCGAAGATGCTGGAATTGTCGATCTACGAAGGCATCCCACATTTGCTGGCACCCGTTGTCACCGACATGAGCAAGGCTGGCAATGCGCTGCATTGGTGTGTGGGTGAAATGGAGAAGCGCTACAAGCTGATGTCTGCGCTAGGTGTACGCAATCTTGCGGGTTACAACAGCAAGATCGCCGATGCAAAGAAGAGCGGGGAGCACATTGGCAACCCCTTTTCGCTGACACCGGAAAGTCCGGAGCCGCTGGAGCACATGCCGTACATTGTTGTGGTCATCGACGAGCTGGCCGACTTGATGATGGTGGTTGGCAAGAAGGTTGAAGAGTTGATCGCGCGGCTCGCGCAGAAAGCCCGTGCGGCCGGTATTCACCTGGTGCTGGCGACGCAGCGCCCGAGCGTGGACGTGATCACCGGCCTGATCAAGGCCAACATTCCAACGCGGATTGCTTTCCAGGTTTCCAGCAAGATTGATTCGCGCACGATCCTCGACCAGATGGGTGCCGAGGCCTTGCTGGGGCAGGGCGACATGCTTTACCTCGCGCCGGGTAGCGGCTTACCGGTGCGCGTGCACGGTGCGTTCGTTGGCGACGATGAAGTGCATCGCGTCGTTGATCATCTCAAGAAGGTTGGCCCGCCGGAATACATTGAAAGCGTGCTGGCGGCACCGGCTGCGGAAGAGGGCAGCGGCTCGCTGGGCGGCGAAGGCGGCGATGCCGGCGAAGCTGATCCGATGTACGACCAGGCCGTCGAGGTGGTACTGAAGACGCGGCGTCCGTCCATTTCGCTGGTACAGCGTCATCTGCGTATTGGCTACAACCGCGCTGCACGCCTGATCGAACAAATGGAGCGTGCTGGCTTGGTGTCGCCGATGAATGGCGCCGGCAATCGCGAACTCTTGGTGCCGGACCGCGCGGAGTAATTCGCCAGCGAGCCAGCTAAGTACAGCGTTTTGTAATGGCGTGTAAGCCGTTGGCAGCCACTGTCACGGCCAACCTGCCGTCTGGCAAAATGGCAGCATGAAACTCACACGCGCCAGCCTCGCCATTCTCACGCTTGCCCTGCTGCCGGTTTTGTCGGCCTTTGCGGGTGGCATTGATCAACTGAAAATTTTTCTCGCTGACACCAAGACGGCCAGCGCGACTTTCTCGCAAGTGGTCGTCAGCAAATCCGGCAAGAAGCAGGTGTCGTCCGGCACCATGGCCTTTGTGCGGCCGGATAAATTTCGCTGGTCGTACGAGACGCCGTACCAGCAATTGCTTGTTAGCGATGGCGTGAAACTGTGGAGTTACGACAAGGATCTTGAACAGGTCACGGTCAAGAAACTCGGTGACGCCATGGGCGCGGCCATCGGTAGCAGCCCGGCTGCGTTGCTGGCCGGTGACGGTGCCATCGAAAAGAATTTCACGCTGACCGAACGCGGTGTCGTAGATGGCATCGCGATCGTCGATGCCGTGCCGAAAGGCAAGGACACGACATTTGCCAGCATGCGTATTGGCTTTGTCGACAATCTGCCGCGACTGATGGAGGTCCGCGACAACTTCGGCCAGGTGACGACGCTCAGTTTCACAACTTTCACACGCAATCCGGCGTTGCCGGCAAGCACGTTCAAGTTCGTGCCGCCCAAGGGTGTGGATGTCGTTGGAGATTCAGGCCGAGGCGGCTGACGTCGGCACGTTGGCAATCCGCCACTTGGCCTTTGACGGTAAGACAGTGGCCTACTCTATGGGTGGAAACTCAGGGTAGCGCGGTAACTGGTCCGCTACGTGCAGCCAAGGTAGGCGCTTGGACTCCCAATAGTGAAACGTGGGCGGCAGCAAGCTGGGTTCATCCAGGCTGCCAATCGTGAGATCAATGAGTCCGGGAATGTACTCTGCGGTAAAGCAAATTTGAGTGCCGCAGTGCGCGCAGAAACCGCGCTTGACCCCGGCGGATGATTCATAGATTGCCGGTGAACCGGTAACGAACGATACCTGTGGCAGTTCGTACATGGCCCAGGCCACAGCCGGTGCCGCATTGGCCCGTCGACACAGGGTGCAATGGCAAAGTGCTGCCATGACTGGCTTTCCCACGATTCGGTAGCGAATTGACCCGCATTGACAGCCACCTTCCAGTACCTGATCTGACATGGCAACTCCTTTGGCGCATAACGTTGAAAGAAAGTTACGATTGGAGGTGACATGCCGGAAGATGGTTCCGTTTGGTGCTTTTAACTGGCGCAGGTGTGTACCGAGAATTTGTGTTCTGATCGAGTTTTGCATGACGAACACCTCGATTTTCCATAGAGGTTTCAATATATTCAGCGATATGAGTTGCTTACCCGAAAAGAAGATGTTCCAGAAGCCACCTCGGGCAATTGAGCTGCCTGAGTTGAGAAAGCGATTTGGAACGTACGCCCAATGTGGACATGCTTTCCTGAGTCCGCTTGATCTGGCATGAGCGACATGTTCGAAACCGGCGCGGCACCCCATGCGCCGCTGGCCGAGTTGCTGCGGCCGACGACACTTGATCAGGTCATCGGTCAGCAGCATCTGCTCGGACCGGGCAAGCCCTTGCGTCTGGCCTTTGAGTCTGGCACACCTCACTCAATGATTCTGTGGGGACCGCCCGGTGTAGGCAAGACCACGCTGGCGCGGTTGATGGCATCAAGCTTCGAGGCTGAATTCATTGCGTTGTCGGCTGTGTTTTCTGGTGTGAAGGATATTCGCGAAGCCATGCAACAGGCTGAATACACCGCTTCCCAATCGGGCCGTCGCACGATTCTGTTCGTCGATGAAGTTCACCGTTTCAACAAGTCGCAGCAGGACGCGTTTTTGCCTTTTGTGGAAAGTGGGTTGGTCACCTTTGTCGGTGCGACGACGGAAAATCCGTCGTTCGAAGTGAATTCGGCCTTGCTGTCGCGTGCCGCGGTGTATGTGCTGCAAAGCCTGAGCGAAGATGACCTGAAGCAATTGTTCGAGCGCGCCCGCAGCGAAGCTTTTGCTGCTGTGGATTTCGATGATGATGCGCGTGACCGTTTGATCGGTTACGCCGATGGCGATGCGCGTCGTTTGCTCAATGTGCTGGAGCAAATTCGCACGGCGGCCGAGACAGCCGGCGTGGACAACATCGACAGCGCCTTTCTCGAAAATGCCTTGGCCAGCGATCTGCGTCGTTTCGACAAGGGCGGCGATGCTTTCTACGACCAGATTTCCGCCCTGCATAAATCGGTACGCGGTTCCGATCCGGACGCAGCGTTGTATTGGCTGGTACGTATGCTCGATGGCGGCGCCGATCCGCTCTATCTTGGTCGACGCCTGGTGCGCATGGCGATCGAGGACATCGGCCTTGCCGATCCACGTGCCTGGGAAATTTCGCTCAATGCCTGCGCGATCTATGAACGTCTCGGCAGTCCCGAAGGCGAGCTGGCGCTGGCTGAAGCTGCGCAATATCTGGCGATTGCCGCCAAATCGAATGCTGCCTACGCCGCGTATAATGCGGCCCGAGCGTTCGTCAGCAAGGACAAATCGCGGCCGGTGCCGATGCATTTGCGCAATGCGCCGACGAAGCTGATGAAGGAAATGGGCATCGGTAGCGAATACCGCTACGCCCACGACGAACCCGAAGCCTATGCCGCCGGGGAGAATTATTTTCCCGAGGGCATGAGCAAACCCCATTGGTATCAACCCACGCCGCGTGGGCTTGAACAAAAAATCGGCGACAAGCTTGCGCACCTGCGTGAACTCGACCGCCAGGCACTCAAGAAGAAATAGCAGGAAAGACCATGATCGACATTCAACTCCTTCGCAGCCAACTTGACCATGTCACCGCGCGTCTCGCGACACGTGGATTAAAGTTTGACGCTGATGGGTTTGTTCTTTTGGAGAATGCTCGTAAGGGCCTTCAAATAAATACACAGGAGCTGCAAGCTAAGCGCAATGCATTGTCCAAGCAAGTTGGTGTATTGAAGAGCAAGGGCGAAGATGCGTCGGCCGTATTGGCCGAGGTGGCGAGTATTGGCGATGAATTGAAGGCTAACGAAGTTACCTTGTCCGAGGTGTTGGATAAAATCAATGCTTTCGTTGCAGTCATTCCCAACCTGCCGCATGAGAGCGTGCCGGTCGGTGCGGATGAAGCTGGCAACGTCGAAGTATCTCGCTGGGGTACGCCGAAGCAATTCGATTTTCCGGTCAAGGACCATGTGGAACTTGGCGAAAACCTCGGCGGGCTCGACTTCGAAACCGCGGCCAAGATTACTGGCAGCCGCTTCTCGGTCATGAAGGGCGGTATTGCACGACTACATCGTGCGCTCGCCCAATTCATGCTGAACACTCACAGTGGTGAGCACGGTTACACCGAAGTGTACGTGCCGTACTTGGTCAATCCGGCCAGCATGTTCGGCACCGGCCAGCTACCCAAGTTTGAGGAAGATCTGTTCCGCGTACCGCATGGCGATGGCCATCTGTACCTGATCCCAACCGCCGAAGTGCCAGTGACGAATATCGTGCGCGATGAAATCATTCCGGTTGATGCACTGCCGCTGAAGTTTGTCTGCCATACGCCGTGCTTCCGTTCAGAGGCCGGATCGGCAGGGCGTGACACGCGCGGCATGATCCGCCAGCACCAGTTCGACAAGGTTGAAGTTGTGCAGATCGTGCACCCGGAAAAATCCTGGGAGGCGCTTGAGGAATTGACGGGTCACGCAGAAACCATTCTGCAAAAGCTCGGCCTGCCGTATCGCAAGATGGCGCTGTGCAGTGGTGACATGGGCTTCTCGTCGGCGAAGACTTACGACCTCGAAGTCTGGCTGCCGGCACAAAACACCTACCGCGAGATTTCGTCCTGCTCGAATTTCGAATCGTTCCAGGCGCGCCGCATGCAGGCGCGCTTCAAGAATGCGCAAGGCAAGAACGAACTGGCGCACACGTTGAACGGCTCCGGCCTGGCTGTTGGCCGCACGCTGGTGGCCGTGCTGGAGAATTACCAGAACGCCGATGGTAGCGTGACCGTGCCTGAGGTATTGCGTCCTTACATGGGCGGCATCGACGTTCTGCGTTAATGCGTTTGCTGATCCGTCTTCCGCTGATCGGCCTTGATGGCCTCTTTAATCAGCGGAAGCGCGGCTTGAACGCTGGTTCGAAGCGCGCCAGCGTGTCGTAGTAGGTGCGAATGTTTTCCACCATGATGACGGCTTCGCCACCGCGACCACGTCCGCTCTTGAGGCGTTGGTAATACTCCGGTTTAGCGAGTAGCGGCAATACTTTCTTCATGTCGTACCAGGAGTTGGGGTCGCGTTTCAATCCTTCCGCGATGGTACGCGCGCCGTTCATGTGGCCCATGCCGAGGTTGTAGGCCGCGAGCGCCAGCCACAGCCGATCTGGATTCTTCACCTCTTCCGGTAGATCGTCTGCAAGATCGGCCAGATATTCGGCTCCGGCGTGAATGCTTTCCTTCGGGTCGAGGCGATTCTTCACACCGAGATGGTCGGCCGTGTCGTCCGTCAGCATCATCATGCCGCGCACACCGGTGAATGAGGTTGCAAGCGGATCCCACTTCGATTCCTGATACGCTAGTGCGGCCAGCAAGCGCCAATCGATACCGGTGATTTCCTGCGCCATCTGGAAATCGTGCCGATAGCTCGGTAGCTTGGTCTGGATATCCTGAAGGAAAGCTGCAATGCCGATTTCATTGATGCGGCGGATATGTCCGAAGTAGCGATCCTCAAGCCGCGCTGTGGTGCCGTCATCGTTGGCAGCCTGGAGGAAAGTCAGCGCACGCTGGTATAGCGGATCTTCATCCTTGGTGAAGGCCCAGCCGAGCATGACGCGGTTAGGCAAGGTGAAGCCGATGCGCAGGTCCGGGTAGAAATTCGCGGCAATGTTGAAGTGCAGGCTGTCCGTGATGACGAGATCGACATTGTGTTGTGCGAGCTTTCCGAGCAAATCGATTTCGTCGCCATCGGTGGCATCATGGATTTGTGCCGGCGTGAGCTGCAAGTCCTTCAGCAAGGCATGCGCAGGTGAATGCGCTGTCAGCGTGACCTCACGACCTTCAAGATCGGCCGGGCTGTCCGGTCCGATGCGGTCGGCATTGTAAGCAACGACGAAACGGGATTCGCGCTGCGGTGGTGTGTAGAGGAACTCACTCTCGCCATCGGCCAGCGGCATCGACAGTGCGATGTGAATTTTGCCCTTGCGCAGCAACATGGCGAGGACTTCCGGATCATGTGCTGGCACTACACGCAGCTTGACCCCCAACTCGGCGGCAAAAGCCGAAGCCAGGTCGTAATCGTAACCACTGGGCACGCCGTCTTCGATTTGATAAAAGGCTGGCGATTCACGCAGGCCGACAACCAGCTCACCCGCCTTGGCGGGTGGCTCGAGACGAGTACAAGCGGACAGGCACGCGAACAACAGGCAGACCGCTGCAGACAACAATGCACCGGCCCGTATTCCGAGGGTGGGGAACATGCACGCTCCTCACGATGGCGGGAAGCGGATTTTGCCATACCCGTGTTACGGAACCCCCGTTTGGGAGTGTGCTGTCCGTCCAGAGTGTATCAATGCTACAATGCGCGCCCTGTCGCGGAGAGGTGGCAGAGTGGTTGAATGTACCTGACTCGAAATCAGGCGTAGGTGCAAGCCTACCGAGGGTTCGAATCCCTCCCTCTCCGCCAAGTATTGGAAGCCCTCTGTGCATGTGCGATTAGCCCATGCCAGAGGGCTTTTTCTTCGTCTGTTTTTGCCGGCTGCTGAATTACATCGAAAATTGACCCACGTATAGAACGCACTGCCTACTCCCGAATGAGTAGGAGATTGGCGTGATCGACGTGGCATGACTGAGAATGATTTGACGCAATGCAACAGCCTACGCAACCAGTGCAATAGGGCAATCTCGATGCAAGGATTCAAGTAGCGACTTAGCGTTTCCGCTTGTTCGCAGGTTTGGGTGGCTCCCCGGTGCGTTGCGTCATTGCGATGTTGTAGCCGCGATTGCTGCTGGCACCGGCATGCCCGATACGACCGGCACGCTTGCCGGTGCCGGTGCGGCTACCTGTGGCGTCCGATCTTCCTTGGCCCGTGCCGACCGGCTGGAACAAAGGGATCAGATGTTTCTTGCCGTTGCCAATCAAGTCACTGCGGCCCATGGCGCGCAGTGCGTCACGCAATGCCGGCCAATTTTCCGGATCGTGATAGCGCAGGAAAGCCTTGTGCAGACGGCGCTGACGGCCGGAACGAACCGCGCCGACATGTTCCGACGTTTCGCTGACCTTCTTGAGCGGATTCTTTTCCGTGTGATACATCGCCGTGGCCAGCGCCAACGGTGTGGGCAGGAAGGTTTGCACTTGGTCGAGGCGGAAGTTGTTCGACTTCAGCCAGATCGCCAGGTTGAGCATGTCCTCGTCCGTCGTGCCCGGATGCGCAGCGATGAAGTAGGGAATCAGGTATTGCTCCTTGCCCGC